>JBALXO010000001.1:0-120314 GCA_036960615.1 Cocleimonas sp.
AGGTTTTTGCTTAGGTAGTTTTGCTTACTTCGTGGCTTTCAAGCCTGCAGCAGAATTGTTATTTTCTATCGACCAATAATGGTAGAGGAGTTTGAGTGTGAAAGTTGATGATAGAATCGAAACATACCTTGGTGAACTAGATACAAAGCTATTCATACCACCATCTGAATATGACATTCTTAACGATGTGAATTTATCTTTTGGTACTCAATCCCGCGAGCTAAAAAACAAGCTGTTAAAAGAAATTGAAAAGTTAGATGCACCGTATTTTGACAGGCACCACCTTGATGCACCTAACTTTGAGTTGTTCGTTGATAACGTACTAATAGGTTTGTGCCATATATCGGCTAGTTACGGAGAAGGACGTATATTTTCCGCCCTCAACTGCGTGACAGTTCACCCTCAATTAAGAGGCTATAGACTCGGAACTTGCCTTACAAAATTTGCTTATATATTTACGTTCAAGGCTGTAAATGCCGCGCTTGTTGCTAACAAGATAAAGGAAGTTGATTGGGTGTTCTTTGCCGACTTTGACTCGGAGGGTGGAGAACGCGTTTTCTATGAAGCCGTTGAAGCAGTAAAGGCTGAAATGGAAGAAGAAAGCATCAAATATAACTGCGATATAGAAGCAGGGTATTAATTTAAAGTTTAGGTAGGAAACAGATATATTCTGTTGTTAAAATAAAAATTTAAGTGATGGTAAATATATGAAAAGAATGAACGCCAAATCTCACAAAAAACAAAATGGCCACAGTAATGCATTACAAGCGCACAAGCATTTCAAAGGAGATTGTAACGCTGCCCCAAGACGCGAAGCTAAGAGACAGATGGAAGCCGAATTCGGTTAATTAATTAACATGGGGAACTGATGAAGCGTGTTGAGTCACCGATGATGTTAGATTCATTGATGGCTAGAAGTCTTCTTAACAGGACTAATTAGCACCCAAGAATGGCGAAAGAAAACGTAACCATAATGTTATATCGGGACAACATGACGGAGAGAGGTGTATTACCCCTTTCAGATAGTGATTACACTGGTTACCGAATATAGGAGTAGTTCGTTACGGAACATTGCAAAGGGACGATTTATCCTGATGATGAACGTATCTCGAAAGGCGCGGGGCAGTACCATTTTGAGTGCGCTGAATCTCTAGAAATAGAAGATGAAAAATAAAAGAGGAAAACCATGAAAGTTGATAAATTTGAATATGCTTTAGCGTGTAACCCAAGCACCTCCTACTGGCTAAAAGAGCAGTTTAAAATCACAAAGAATCGTGATCCGGTTGATGCGTTAAATGATGCTGAGGCTCTAGTTTCTGCATTAAAAGCAAGGTTGAAAGTATTGGAAAAATCACACCTAAAATAATATGGGATACTTGAACGGGCTGGTAGAAATAAACTTTAGAACGTTATAGATAATTAGAACTCTCCGAATTTTGTCATTACCGAGAGCAAAAACTCTGTCTGTTCTCTAGAGCACTGCTCGATGTTGGATTGTGCCATAGTATAGAACTCCCCTTTAAAATAGACATACGCGGGTTTACGAATGCCTAATGGTGATTCATGTTTAGTATTAGTAGAGATATAAATATTGAACATATCATTTGAATAAACTAACTTTGTAGATGAAATCATTGGTTTTGCATTCATTATCACACTCCTTCAATTTACATGTATTTTATCTTAATGTGTTTGTTATCTATATCGTTTCAAGTGCTATTTGGGACATTCAAACAAATATACTCTACCGCATAGTGACCACTTGTGAGGTGGTTGCATCCTGATTTAAGCACAGTTTTAAACAAATTTATCTTTTTTAAACTATTTCTAGATATAGCGGTATACATAAATGTTGTTCCTGAAGTAAAATGAGCTGTACACATCTTGAGAGTTGTTTCGGCAATATTTCATAGTGTGTCCTCCAACCGAGGGAGGGGTCCCTTGGGGAGAGAAACCAGCGAAAGTTGGTTTTTTTTCATCTGTTATATTCTTATACCGGCTTCACGTCTAATTTTGCATGTGAATCGTACCGTTCAGAGACCGATATGAGAAAGCGTTCATCTTTTTGGATCATCGATACTACATCATTTAAATCTGTCTCTTTTTCGGTATAAACAAATAGGTTAATAGGCTCTCTGTAGTTACCGGCATTGTCTAACTTGGTAAAGGTCTCATCTTTTAACAAGTAAATATTGCCAGGCTCTGCGATGGTATTCTCATTTGATATCTGTACCATTAGACCGGTCCATACATGGATATTCCCTAAAAAATCTAACAGCAGCGCTTCCGCATCACCTTTTCCTTTATATTTCTGCATGTTAGCCAGCAATTTATGCAATTCTGACTCAAGGGAGATAGATGATTTGACTAGCGCCAATCGTTTCAATTCTCGTTTTATTTCCTTATATTTCGGCATTTTTACTTTGGGCTTTATAAATTTTTGTATGATTAGAGATCGTGCGTTTATGGGCGTAAATCTATCATTGCTACTAACATCTAAGTACATGTGTATTAAAGCATTTTCACACACATGCTTTAAGGTTTCGTAATACTGAGTCATACAAATCTCCTACTTTTTTTCGGATCTAAACTTAGCCATAGCGCCATCTTCAGCAAGGATATCTCTACCATAGCGATATACCATCACCGGTGAACTCCAACGGCCAGATACTTGTACTTCCAGTGGTGAATAGCCTGCAGCAAGTAAATCCTGACAAGCACCGACACGAGCTGAATGGCCGCTCCAAGGTACGCATCCCCGAACTAAACTCGGCGATAAAACGGACACCAACTTAAATGCATTCTGGAAAATATTATCAATTGATACGCCTGATAATGGCTTATCTTGATTGCCAATTTTATTAGATTTATGCACTTTCCTAAAAATTAACCCGGTTCGTTCTATCCCTGCTAACGCCACGTAATTATCAATGGTTTCTAAACATCTCAAACTCAAAACAACCTTATCTGGCTCTCCTGAATGCCGTGATTTTGTGATGGGAACAAGCAAAATCCCTCTACCATCACGAGTGAAACTTATCTGTTCAAACGTAGCCCTTGCCAGCTCAGACTCCCGCAACATTGACTCATAAGACATTGTTAATAATACCAAATCTCTCAGGTCAATCAATCGTTTACTTTGCGTAAATTCTCGAGTTACAACATCCAAGTGAGACTCATTGAAAGCAGAGGCTTGTGTCGTAAATTCACCTTCTGTCAGCTTGGTACTTTCAATCATTTCAAACATTTTTTTAATTTTTAATGGTTCAGTTGGAGAAGGTAAACCTGCGGCCAAGTGCATGGTTTGTACCGACCAGGAGTAAACTTTTAACGTATTAAACTTTACTCGAGAGGAATGTTCAAGGATGTACTTTTCAAAATGATTTACAGAACACGGAATGGGCGTAAATGACTTATCTTCACACCATTTACAAAAATGGTACCAGTTTTGATTGAGGGATTTAAAGGTATTAGCTTTCATATCACTGGACGACAATTGAAAGTCATGCAGTAACATTGAGATCAATTCAGAAATGCGATCAAAGGGAGCTGACTCAATATCACTATCAAGTAATGATCGTAGCTCGTTTTGCATAAGCGAACGATCATCAAGAAGTAGGTCGTTGACTTTACGGGGCTTAATATCAGCATCCGAACTCACTGTTACAGAAAGTTTCTGGGATTTAATCAATGATGGCATCATGCATTCCTCTATTTGTCCTCAAAGTAGTCAGTTATGTAGAAAAATATTGAGTTATTCCTCTTTTAAAACGCTCTCTTTATCTAATGTAATTAGGAAATCGATAACGTCATCAAAGGTGGTAAGTTGTTCTCTGGCCATAATTAACTTAAGGTCTTGAGCTAGGTCTACAGAGAGCTCAAACCGCGATTTTACAGCCCTTTTTTTTAACTGACTGATTTCCCTGCGAATCCAGCGCCAACCCGCATCTGAGAAAATGAGTTGTAAATCATGATTTAATGCATCCATTTCATGATGGTGCACAGAATGAACCGGTAAGGCCGAGGTATTTCTAATTGATCTAGCGACTGATAACCAAATTTTTTCGGCATACGGTCTATGATTTTTAAAATTTAATTGATACCTATCTGGGAATTCTAAGCTGTTATGATGCTTAACATTTCTATTCAGTAAGCGAGAAGATAATTGAACTTCTTCAACAGATAAGAGCCGCATTCTTTTTCCTTTCGGCTCAAAATAGTCATATTTCCATTGTGGTGCGACATACTCATTCACTTCCATAATCGGTCCTTAAAACCTCATTTTCAAATTTTCATAATCTTGACGAATGATACTGGAAAATACTCAGATTTGTAATATGGGTACACCATAATACTAAACGGCATTAAAGTAAATCTTAACTTTATATAATTACAGTTATATAAAGTTAGAAGCTTTTTGAAGTGATTACCACTCATGAGTAAAATGGTGTACCCACTTTACTCATTTATAAATTAAGCAACAGCTAATGTGTGAGTGATTTCTGTAAACAGGGGAAACACTGTTTATATCAACAGTGATTTTTGGTTTGCGTCATTTTATTAGATAAAAAGCTAAGATTGATGCGACTAGGGTGCTTTCTACATTTTTTACAAATTTAGGTCACCTAAATAAAGGTGATAGGATTACATTGAAAATAACATTAAGTGTATAAGAGTGACATTAAATGAATTGTTATTGATGGCCATCATCTACAACGACGGTTTCACAGTGAGAGCAAAATTTATATGTCTTTCTGTTGACGACTAGAAGCCACGTCTCATGATTTGCGGCACATACAAAATTACGCTCAGCCTCAATTAGATCTTCATCAGGGTTATCCTGCATATTTGGTTTTGATATTAAAAGGCCGCGTTCTGAGGATTCCATATTAACAGCTGTAGTGCTTTTATTGTTTGGATGGCTCATTCTGATGGGACCGTCAAAATAGGGAATGGCATCAACCACTCAAAACAATTATCAATAATTTTCAGTTGGCAAATTTTTCTCTGAATATGATTATCTGGTGAACTATTAGACATTAATTTATGTGCGTTTTTGGCTCTATTAAAAATTGAGGCATCGGCGAATTTATAATTTGAGTAAGATAAAAATTCAGTTAATTCATAAAAATAACGATCATACTCATCATCACTAATGCCTTGTAATAATAAGACTTCACTAAATTCCAATATCTCAAGGTTGAATGTAAACTCAATAGCAGCCAATTCAATCTTTTTAACTATTTCTTCGACTTTAATATTATCGATATCACCACAGACACTAAGCGGACAATTCATACAAACCTCATTCACACGTATAATGTAAAAACTCTAGGCAACCTTTGTTGATGCAAAAGCTCTATCACCTAGTTTATTAAGTACAACAACATCGCCGAGTAAAACAGCAATGATCAACTTATCTTGTTTTACTTCGCCAGGAATAATCACTCGACCACCATCCCCTACGAGGCAATTTTCAAGGACTAATGATTCGAGCTCCATTGAAATTTCATTTTCATAGTAAAGGATTGTGATACTTTGTTTTTTAGCCATATCAGTTCTCTAGTGTGTACTCTAGATGTTAGTTTAACTCAGAGAAAGCAAATTCTTAGCCATTTCAGATGCTACTTGGGACATCTGAATAAATTATTGATTAAAAATTGGAGGAAGATTTGAACAGTTAAAATTTATGGACTATTTGATAACTATACAACGTATTGTTATTACTGATTTTATTCATAAAGGCTGGCATTTAAAATAATGTAAACTATATGAATAGCGAAAGTTATTGAAACTAACTGGGATAGGTGGTATAACACCTAATAAGTGGTCAGTATGCGGTAGCACAAATGATAAAACGCGCACATCTAAACTCAATTATGAGAGCTAACTTTTCTCAGTTACAGGATATGCTTGTCGAATTTTCTAAACTACTGAGTGAGTCGGTTATAGAACAAGAACTTTATCAATTACCACTCATTAAGCTTGACGAATGTCTGGCAGAACCTATAAGTATTAAAGTGTTAAATACCTATGAGAATGACTCTGCAGGTATATCTTTTTTACATAAAGCATTTACTACACTGAAGCTTGATGCGTTTACTTATAGCACTTATCTTGCTCACCGTTACCCCGGATACATTGTTATACCTGAGCATATGAAGCGCGAAGTAGAAAGTTATATCGATGAAATCAATAGACGTAAAACGGAGTTTCACTTGTCCGTTAAGCATGGGTACGAAAGGCGCCAAAGCGCTCATAAAAATTTACACAAAGAAATTGAAAATGTAGTTTTATTATCAGCAACTAGAAAAATTAAAAGTTGCAGTCAGCCAATCAACACTATTAGTTTTTATTGGCAGCATAAATCGATCCATAAAATAATATCGATGGAAGAAGCTAAATTCGAATTAGAGAATGCTAAAAACAACCCAAAATTTGAATATGCTTGGACTAACCGAGATGAAAAATTGAACATGATTGAGCAAGAAATTGAGCAGTTATCTCACATCCCTAAAGATCATCGGATCATGGAAATAAAACAAACTCGCGCGCAACCCTTTATCGATTTATGGACAAGAGCCGATGATAGTAATTCTAATAAAAAATTATCATCAAGCAATGCAACATTACCGATGATTATCTTTGGCGAACCACCGGTGAAAGTGAATCCATTAACCGACTATCTCCGCGAGAATGTAAAGTTTAAAGAAGTAACGCATACCTTAATTAATGCCAGAAAGTCATGGTTTGCGGTACCAAGTAACGACTAAATAAATGAGGAATCTTATATGATTTACATGATCTTAGCGACGGCTCTTGTGTTTAGCTCTCCAGACGCACTCCCAAACGGACTGACCGTTGACACAAAAAGCACACTCTTTTCAACCGTTCTGTATCACCCAAAACCAACAAATTTATCGTTGCAGGAAAAATTCATCGATGCCATGTATTCCAAGCAAATGATGTTTATCAAAAGCAATAACATGGATGGGAATTTTGATTTTAGAGCGTTGCTGAACGACAATATTTACATCGGTTCAGCCCCTTATAACGATGGAAAAGTGCGTATCAAATTGGATATGACATACCGCTACAATGAGGCTCAGGAATGAATGAATCCTATTATGTGTTTAAGCGGTACTCGCTTTATAGGGCTAGTGTGATTGCGTTTACACTACCCTTTTTCGCGTGCTTGCTTATTAACATAGTCAATAACAATCTCTATCACTATGGCATGCCTTGGACATGGATGTTAATCACTTTTACCCCTTTCCTGTTCATAGGATATAGAATAAAACTAGAAAAAAAAATCGATAAATTAATAGTTTACCGATGCTTTTTTAATATCCTTTTAATAAAAAAATGTTTCTGCTTGTGTGAAAATGAAAATATTCGTTGGCAACCATCTATAACAAATGATTCAATGTATCATTTGTTAGCCGGGTCTAAGGATACAGGGCTAGTCGTCGATAGCTAAAAGTAGCAAACAATTAAAACTTGGCTATAATAGACAAATTGATTGCTTACATTCTCCCTCGGAGGGTTTATCAAATTAACATACAATGAAGCAATGACGCTTATCCGAGAATTTGGTGTTTTTACTGCAAAGGAATATGAAAGATTTCGGAGCAGAAATACAGAATTTCAAAAGCAGTTGCCCGCCCAACCCAGTGTGTTCTATAAGGATGACTGGAATGGATGGAACGAATTTACGGGTGTTGAACATAAAAAAATAGAAGTAGATATTCAAAAAATTCAAAAAATCGCATTAGAAATGGGAATTAAAACGAAAGAAGAGTGGCGCTTAGCAGTAGGTACTAGACAAATTGATGGGCCTCTTTATGTATCAAAGGTGCAAGGGTTTAGTAATTGGTCACAGTTTCTAAGTACAGATAAGTACGTTGAATTTGATGAACTACTTAATTTCACACGTAAAATTGAGATACGAACTCAGACCGACTGGAGGAAGTGGTGTAGAAATAATGAAAAACCCCGCAACATTCCATTTGATTTACATACACACTACTACGATAATTTTTTAGCGTTAGAAAATCCAAATAACATCAGTTTTTGGCGATATATTTTCGTTGGTTCATAATATTATTTAAGCGGAGATTTCTCCGCTTAAATAACTATTTCCTATGGTCTTCCTCCAACATCATTACTTGATGCAACATAGCCTTTGGATTTATCTGTATACTGCCCAGCGCGATCACCGCCTTCTTCAAGAATTCGTTCTCTACCCTGACTAACAACGTCTGCCACGAAAGTCTGTTGTTCCTGTGTAAGATTGTTTCCTAGAGTAGTGACTAAATTCTCCATTTTATCTAAATGTTGACTCTGTTCATTACGTTCTTCCCCCCTAGTCCCAGTGGCTGGGTAATTACTAGGGTCCATTGCTGCACCGCCTGTAACTTGCGAAACCAAGTCTTTGCCACCTTCACTATTCAAATCTACACCGCGCTCTTCATATCCTAATACTTTGGAAAGGTCAGAAGCAGCTTGTTCTACAGTGCTAGAAAACACCTCATTGTCACTTGAATCAGAAGCTTCATGAGCTAGACCCTGATGCTGCATAGCGTTTAAGTATGTTTGGGCGCCATTACCATTACCATTACCATTGTCATTTTGTTGTCGGTCAAGCGTGGCATCAAGTTCTGGAGTATCACTATGCGTACCTTCCGCTTCGTATTCTTGAAGCCAGTTAGCTCCCGCTGATAATTGACTTATAGTTTTTTCATCGAAATTTGCATTATTCGCAGTAGTGCCATCCCCATATGTACCATCGTCATTTTTCCCGAGAATGTCGGTCATCAATTGATCATTACCTAAAACCTCCAGCATACCCGACGCTGCTTTGATATCACCGCTAGAACCAGTCAATGACTCTTGTATTGAACCGGGGAGGAATTTTCCATTTTCACTAATCGATTGCACAGCGTCTGCATATTCTGGTGTATAACTAGAGATGTCAGCTCCCTGTTTAGTTTGGTTTTCAACAAAATTATTAAATGCTGCAGCGCCGCCAGGCTTAACAGCGTTTGCAAGCGCAGGAATTACATTTTCTGCTGCATCAAGCACAGACTGGGTGGCAGCCTTACCCTCTGCTAAGTTCTCCTGGCTTTGTTCTAGAGCCGCTTTCCCCTCTGGTGACACGCCACCAATTTCACCACCAGTTAGCGCCTCTCCTTGATTTTGTATCGTTTGTGCACTGTCCTTACTTGTCTGAACCGCAGTTTCTTGACCCTTTTGCGCCGTAGCTTGTTTTGCAGACATGTCATTACTAATGTCTGTTTTTAGTGCATTGGTTCCATTGTTAAACGCTTCGGAAGAGGTAAGATCTGGAGCTGATTTGTTAAGTTCAGAATTTGTTTTTTGGAAATCAGTATTGGCATTATCCATATTAGATAATGTTTCTGTTTTTTTATCATAAAATTCTGCGGCAGAACTACTATTGGCAATCCCAGCACTGGATAAAGCGCTAAAAATGTCTTTATTACTTTGTGCATCTTGCTTTTCTTTATCGATATTAACGCCACCATTTTCACCGGAGTTTATATCAATTTTATCATTTTGTTTAACCAAATCCATAAGGGCCGCCGCTCTAGCATCGCCGCCAGGATTAACGGAATAACCTTGCATCTGTGGCAAATGAATGGCTTCTTGTTGATTCAGGTACTCTTCACCCGATTGACCATCAACCGTTGAGTTTTTAATGTTATTCCACGCTTCAGGATTTTGATTTTCAAGAAAACTGCCGATACTTTGATTTTTAAGTTCTCTACTTAAACCTGCTTGATCGACTTCTTGAGAACGAGACAGTTGAGTTGAATCAGTAGTTAAGTTGCCAAGCGATGAACTTTGCTGCGTTAGAGCCTGTGATTGTTTTGAATATGCAGCAGATTCTTTAACACTGTCTTGCATGCTTTCGCTATCGGAAAAGGATGTACCTTCACTACCTGTGCTTATTTTTGATAAATTGGAATTGATTTTTTCAGATGCATTCTGTGCTGTTTGAAGATTGGCTTGATAAGTTTGCTGCTCTGTCTGACTTGCATCGGCGCCCAAGCCTACTGAAGCTTTGAAATCTGCACCAAATTTCGCACCAAATTTTGCGAACATACCTCCACCTCCACTTCCATCTTCACCTTTACCTCCACTTCCACCTCCAGTAGCAAGACTCAAACTTCCACCGGCAGTAGCAGAAACAGCACCACTTGCAACAATTTGTTGTGCTTCCTTATAATTCAAGCTACTTCCATCGGATATCGCTTTAGCTGCGGAGGATGCCCATTCAGACGCGCTTGATGCAGTAAAAGAAGTTGTTTCTCCTTCATTAAAAGTCGCTGCACTCCCCCGATTGTTGCCAAATACATTTTCAAGAGCCTTTTGAGAACTTTGATTGGCCGACTGAGCTTGCGAGTTAATGTCGGTCACACCAGAAGCAAGGCTATTCCCAGCAGATTGTCCTACTGAGACAGAGCCCATCGCTGAGGACTTGCTGAAGTTATCGCCTTGATTCCACTCACCCGTAGCATTCTGGAATTGCCCATTCTGATTACCAAAACTTGTATTCCCGCCTTGCACTGTTGCACCAGTGTCGGGTGAGAGTCTTTGGGCATTAATGTTAGGATCTGCCATGGCTTGTCTGGCCATACCTTGCATTGCATGGACGCCTCGATACAGCACAAAGACACATATAGCAGGAATAAATGTATACATCATCCCCGCAATACTTATATAACTATTTGCGGTGGCAAATTGGCTATCAATTTGTGAGAGACTGAATTGGCTTTCTCCCGCAACTACGGCATCAGTAAATCGATTTGTCATTGCTAGTGCAGTAAACAGATTGACTAAAACAATCATGACTGACCAAAGTTGCACAAATGCCCACGCAGCAAAATACTGCCCTACCGCCATAATGCCTTGTCCGGACACTGCCAGAGTAAGTCCTAGGAAGGGGGTTAAAAATACCGTTAACGCTTCGAAAAACGACTGCATCACCTCAGCGTTTTCCATCCAATATTCTTTTTTGGTTGCATTAGCCAGTTGGCGTTGCCTCACGGTATCAAACATGGCCCTTGATACTTGTTGGCCATATTTTGAATTGGGAAAGTAATCTCTGAACACGCTTTTCATGAATGATTGATTTGCTAAATCTAACGATGATTCAGCATTAGGAATTGTTCCCTGCATACTATTTTGCGAAAGAAACACATCGACCTTCTCTAAATCTACGTTTTGCGCTGAAAGTATCTTTCTTAAATTATTTTTAAAGTCAGCACTTGATACAGCTGAATTTAGTTTTGTCCATGCCGCAGGGCATGTTAGCGATTCCCCTTCGGGGTTACCGTGTACCATGTAACTGGTTGTGTGTAATTTTGGACTAGTGACTTTTAGTTGAGTTAGAATATCCCTTGGCTTTGCATTAACTACCGCATCAATGGGTTTTGCCGCGCCCTTTGCTATCAAATTTGCCGTGGCAAAGCATTCTTCAAGATAGAAATTAAATGATTTACAAATATTGTAAGAAGGGTCGGCGGCATACGGAGTACAAGATGCCGCATAGTTGACTTCATCTAAACCGACAAAATGTTGGATGGGGCTTAATGCTTCCCAAGTATTTGCGATCCCAACAACCGTAAATGCTTGAGCCATTAAGTCAGCGATAGCGGTTCCACTATTCGTTATCAACCACCCGCCTAATGCCGGCAATAAAGGAACGTTATTTATTTCTTGAAATGAAGCGTCCCTTTTAGATGTCACCCTCACATCAACAAGGGATTGAGGACCCATGAATGCCAGAACAAAGATAATGGATAAGATAAAGCCTTTGGCTGGAAACGGGTTTTTATCTTGATCTATAGCCCAGAGTAAGGAATTCCAAAGTAGTCCCAACAATAACCCTACCGATAACATAGTGTAAATGTCACCAGTTGACCATAAACGGGCTATACCACGGTACACTTCAATCAGAAAAGTTGCATTACCTATTGAGTAGACTTCAAACATGTTAGATCACCTTATTATTCTGAAGCCAGTAATATAGCCAAATTGGTTTTGAGACTGGCCCTGTTTTCATCAATCCTCTGTTGAATGTCACCCTTTCTAAGTGCCTGATAATTAGTTGCAAACGTTTCTAAATCTTTCTGAGTTTGTCCTAACCCAACGGGATAGATTTTGTCATTATTCTGATTATTTTTCGCAACAGTAATCGACTTAGCGACTTGTTGAATTAAGTCAAAAGCCATATAGTCCATGATGGCTGCGGTCGCTTCAATTGACTTATATTTGGCATAACTTGCGCCAAATTCATCAGTAGCCCCAAACGTCGTCATCATCATATACATGTCATTTCCGAACCAATACATGAGATTGCTTTCTTCATCAGAATACGGTGCATTAGGTTCTTTATAGGTGTTCTGCCAAATAGTGTTGATTTCTTTACGCAATTTAGGCAATAGTTGCTTAACCGTAGTGGTTGCTTCAGCAAATGAAAGGCATTCTGGGGTCGCACATTTTTGATATTTAATCGATATGTCTTCTTCCTCGGAATCGATAGCTTCAGCGTTATAGAAAAGGTTAGTGAAGTATTCAGCCCCTTTTCCGGGGACATACGTTAAACAGGTTTTTTCGCCATTATTCATGGGCTCTGTGCAAATAGAAGAATCGGTAGTCGTAACCGTTGCACCTAGAATAGTTAATATAAGTTCATTTTTTTTCACTGCCCCAAAGTTGTTGAATAAGAATCCCTTCGGTGTTGTAGCTGATAGCGGTTTAATTAAAGAATTTTGTGATACCTTTTTACCGACTTGAGATGCTAGATCAGAAACAGATTTCTTTGAGGATTCACCATTTTCGGCCTCGTTAGCATCAGGAGAGAAACCCATCATGACGTTCACAGATTTTAACTTGTTTGCGACATATCCCACTTCATCTGAAGGCGCTTCATCTCCGGAACCAAGAGCATCTTTAGCCCACGCAGCGCCTTGTTCACAACCGTCAATGTTCATTTTATTTATACCATTAACCATTGCTGTTAATTCATCTACAATTCCGGCAGCCATTGGAGACATAGATTGAAGTGCTAATTTAAAAGCATAGGTAGCTGCTCCCTGCATAATTGCACGACTTAATTGAGCCAATTCATCACCAGAAATAAAACTGAATGAACCCGCAAAAATATCAATATCACCACAAGGACCAATATTAGCATTCGGCAATCTTGCACTAAGCACTTGTACTGGACCACCTATGTCAGGTCGATAAGAAAATCCGCCTAAATTCACACCATATCGTCCATTACCATGTTTTCCAGCACTAGGGGCTGATGTTGAATACATGTCATTGAAGACATCCTGCATAGGGTCGGCTATCACAAATGTTGTATTGAACGTTAAAGCAATTAATAAACTTAAGTTACAAAATTTCATTTTTGGCCTCCGATTTGAATAGGTGTTCCTATAGGGGATGAACTTAAATCAACTCTATTTTGAAGAGCGTTGTACAAAAATTCGGGATTATTTAACTCTGTTTCTTTTATTTCAAGCATACCGTTGTTAAGTACATTGCTTCTCCTTACTGATTGGACTGATTTGTATTCAGTATCAGTGATCCAATTTAAAGTATGAGCCGCTTTAACTAGTGAATTCTGTATTTTGGGTAAAGCGGAAACACCATTACTCAGTAGTTCAAATTTTGATGCATCGTTTGACACGAGATAAGTGGTGGGTGTGACGGTTACGTTAAACTGACTGGAAGCTTGGCCATCAACATCTATGACAACCTTATCATCAGGGATACCGGGGATTGAGCCACCATCAATTGACACATAAAGAACATTCATATTGTACTCTTTAGATAAATACTGAATTAACGGTAATTGCTTCAGACAATAAGGACAGGTGCTAGAGAAAAAGAACCAAATACCAGCTTGAGACGCAACCTTTTCAATGACAGGTTTTTGAGCATTCATTACATCTGACTTAAAACGAGAAAGCATAAATGCTTCTGTGGGGCGTCGATGGTCTTCGGATAGCCAGCTAGCTTCTTTCCTAAAGAAATCACTTGAACGAGTTGCAAACTTAGAGCTGTAATCGAGCATTAACCGTTGAGCAGCATAAAATGCACCCAAATTCGCTGAAGTTGGATGGCTAATTGCTTTTTGTTGAAGCTCTGGTAGATTTTTCTTTAGCCATTTGACATCAATGGGCACCATTTTATCTTCTGGCTTCTCCGGTGCCTTTTCTGGCTCAGGGGCCTTTTCTGGTTCAGGTTCCTTTGGTTCTACCACTTCTGGCTGAGTTTCATGCCAAAACCACCCTTGTTGACTCTGATCATAAAAATCGTCCGCAGCGACGCATTGATGACTGAGTGATAGGAATAAAATAGATAAGGTAAATTTAGTAATAGTGGTGATCATAGCTCCCCCTTTATGCCCTAATGATAACAAGCAATTTTGGGGAACTTTCTCGTTTCAGGTATCGTTTGGGACGCTGAACTGAAAAAGGTGCTTTAAATTAGAAATTAGCGAAAGGTAACATTTACCTTTAAAGTCGTACAAAAAAGGAAAATACCTAAATAATGTTAACGATTAGCAACTTTTCTACGTTGGATTTTCGTTATTAAGCTTTAGCTTTAATTTGAGAGGAAAGGAACATGTGTCGAGAAGCCGACAAATAAACAGAACTATCAAAACACTCTTTAACACATTTATTTTTAGGTGCATATAAAGTTTCTTTATTTAATTGAGACTCGATACTTAAAGACTCACCCATTTTATTTAAACTAATTGAAGAATAGTTTTCAGCACATGCCCAACAAAAGTAACGATCACTATCCTCATGAACAATAAATCTATTACAACAATTATGCGTTTTACATACCGAAACCAAAAATTCGTTACTTACCACTTTTTTAAGAAGATACGTGAACCGCGATATGTCGCATATTTTTTTATTTATCAAATCTGGATATTGAATAGTAGCAACTTCCCAAGCGGTTGCGGTGTAAACAATATCAACCCCTTTACTTAATGACGGGTCCCCAGAAACAATGCCATATATTTTAAATAGAATATTTGACATTTTAAAGCCATCATTGGACTTAGCCCATGTTTTTGAATACCCGCGAGAGAAATAGAGTCTTGGGTTTAAATCATCGAAAGATCTAACCAATTTTTTTGTACCGGGAATAAAGTCATTGATTAATTTCGGCATCATTCCTAAATCATGCATCCTTCTAGCCAATGATACATTATTAACTGCTACAACATCTGCTGATAATCTCATATTAAACATCCATTTTATTTAAGCTACTATTGAAAACAAAACCTGCTCAACGTGATGGCAAGCGTTGCTATCATCAGAGAAAAAGATGCCATAATCTATTGAATTATTAATCACAAAAAAAGGTATAACCGGATCGATGAAATGTAATTTATTAGAAGTGAGATATGAATCAGCAATTAAATCAATCGTTGACTGCTTCATAAATAATAAACCTTTTGTAAATAAAGGGTCCTCTAAAACGCATAAGCAAATATTTTGAAATATTGCAGATTGATATTTTGAAACTTTAGATAGATCATCAATATCATAGGGCATATTTAACCCTAATGAAATTCGAGAATTGACTTGATTTGTGATTGACTCATACGAATTGATGTTATTAATGAAATATTCAAATAAACAATTATCAGCAATATCTTTCTTAGGAAATAGAACCCAGCTTTTTAAATTAGAAATAAATCGAGCCCAACTTTCTGAAGTTTGATTAGCAAGGCTGCTGACTTGAGACGGCTTCATATTTAATATTTTACCGCAAGCACATGGATTTTTCACCGCTAGTATGTGTATAGAATTCAAGTATCCTTTTTGAACTTGAATCAATGCTTCGTAGTAACGGTTAATATTAGACATCCATACTATCTCTGATTAAATTTACGCCACCAGTTTAACCACACGGCTTTGTGTAAGCAATGAATTATATTGATATATCGTCTATTAAAAGGTTTATTATTCCTTTTATAGCTTTACAGTATCATTAATATTTTTTAATCCCTTGAATTAGAGTGATAAATTGTCTTTCGTGGTTATCATTTTTTTAATAAAATTATTAAGGGGTTTGTGATGCAGATCACCTCCAAAATCCATTAAGGAGTGAATGTCTAGTCTATTCGCACGCTTCACCTATAAACAATTCAGCAATTTCATATTTTGAAGCATGTAAATCACCTTACAACTCTAGTTTCCGTTTTCACCTCTTTCACTTTTTTTTCACTATAGCTCATTCGATTTAACGTAGTTGGAAAACGCACTGAGTTTCCAACAGATAGTTACTTTGGAAAAAAACACAATCGAAGACCTTTCATTAAAAGATATTGAATATAAAGATTTTCAGTTCAGCGTCCCAAACAGCACCTGAAATGCACAGAACTTGCATTTCTGTGTGGCATTATTACTTTCTCTTAGAGAGAGGAGGTACAGATGTCTGTTGAGTCGGTTAGTTTGCAGTTGGCTCTAGATAACATTTACGAATGTTATCTAGAGTTAGTTGATCGTGCCCAGTTACTTGTTGATGGTTATTGGGGGGAATGGAAGCAACATAACAAGACAATTTTTGATTCAGGTCTAAAGCCTGGCCAGAAGGGGTATCTTAATACAGGTCGATTAGCACCTAGGCTAAAGACATCAAAAGCCACACATCGTGTTTATCTAGAATGGTTAGACTGGAAAAAAACAACTTACAGAAAGTTCCAAAATCCACGTTCAGGAGTACAGATAAAACCCAATAAACGGGATGGATTTACTTGGACAACAATGTCCAAGAGGGCAAATACATGGGAGAAGAAATTCTTTGATAAGTATGAACCATTATTTAAAACACTCAGAAAAGCCTTGGCGCTTATGGCAGACCAAATATCAATGTTGAAATCAGCAATTAAACTTTTAAGTTAATAGGAATTTATTATGGCGACTAAACAAAATGCAAAGCGTAACGATGACAGTGATCAACAAGTTCGTCGTAAAACAGGGGTAGCTAAAATAGACTTGAAATCCGAGGCCGTATATTTGCATATGCGAGGACAAGCGGGTGACGCTTTAAATAATTCACTATATCGGTTGGGTGAACTTTTCAAGATGACGAACCGGTCAGCTAACCAGACAACATATATCAAGCTTAAAGAATGGTATGAAAATGAAATAATTTCAGTGGCTGACAATGATATTGATAAATTAGTTAATTACTTTCAATCTTTACAAAATGAATTGGCTCCAGGATATAGTTTTATCGACATAAAAAATCCTGTTATGAATTTAGACATTAGCATTATTCATAAAAGCCATCTGGAAGTAATCAATATAATTTCAAAAATTGATTTTGTTATGGATGATATTGAAGCATTTGCCTTGTCGGGTTCTTTTGATGACGATATAGAGAAATCCTCAAGACATCAGGCTTTAATTATTTTAAATAACATTTCATCAAAGATATTTAAAGTCACAAAGCCAGGCAAGCGAAATGGAGGTCCATTTTCTCCAGTATTTTTTTTAGAGGGTCTACAAAAAGGTGTATTCAGTTTATATCCTGATGCGATTATGAATGAAGAAATTAATGTTGTTAACATGGAATCTAAAAGTGAAGCCGTGTTAGTAGTCGAAAAACCTACCAATACTGATATTGAGTTAACTGAGGTTGTATAAATGAGTAGTCTTTCGATTCGTGCGTATAAGCTAAGAATTTTATTAAATTCTTTATGGTCGCGTATTGATGTTTGGAAAGTTGATAAATCAAAGTCCGAACGAGAAGACGAAAAAAGGTTGGATGCCGTTTTGCATTACCCATTGAAAACGGCATCTATACCACTTGTAAATATTGAAACTTTATTAAGTCGTCAAAAAGATAAAATTAGAATTATCGAGAGAGATATAGGATTAATAAATAAGGGGTGTGAATTCAATTTTGTAGATTTAGTTGAAAGTACCATTCGCTCTTACATTGGATACTGTCACTTAATACCTGCATCTGAAATGGATCACCATCAATACATAGGTGGGCTTTTAGAGCACTCACTAGATGTATCTATTCGGTCTCTACAATTTTCAATGAGCTTTATGCTTGATCAAATGGGTCTGATTGATGAGGACCAAGCTCGTCGACCAAGGTACGAATTTGCAGCTTGGGTGTGTGGTTTGTTGCATGATGCAGGCAAAATCATTTCAAACGTGCAGGTTATCGGATCGAACGGGGACATTTGGAGGCCACTAAATGAATCTATTTTTGATTGGGCTCATAGAAATAAAATTACCGAATATACAGTGGTCCACCAAAAGGAGCGACTGCACAATGACCACGAAACCAATTCCGTTCATTTTTTGCCGTTAGTGTTAAATGATGTAGCTAAAAATTATTTGGTTGGTTCTCACGATGATTTGTACTCAATGATAACGCAAACATTGGTCCATTATCATTCATACAAAGGCTACCTATTTAATGCTGTTAGAAAAGCTGATTCCGAATCGACATACGATGACTACGCTCGTGTTTGGCTTCATGACTCATCGAGAAAAAAATCTTTAACAATGGGTGTAGTGAATGCCATGCGCTCTTTGTATTCTAACTGGGAAGTAAACAAGGTTGGTGGGGATTTATTTGTCTTTAACGGCCAAATTTTTATTGCTTCAGATCGCCCGATAAATGATGTTATTAAAAAATGCTTAGATTACGAGATCAAGCTGCCTACGTCATCAAAAGCGCTAATCTCTATCCTTTTAGATAAGCGAATTTTGTCGATGGTGAGTGATAAAAGTACCTATGCAAATTTATATTTAGGAGAATTCACTGAGGCTGATATTTATCAGTTCACTAAAGATAAAACGGGCCCAATGGCTAGAGTGAATCCGATCACGGTCATTCTTGTTGAATGGGCAAACTTCGTTGTGGGTGACAATCCAATCCCCGCCAATGTTTATGGCGCACTAAGGTACAACACAACTAAGCACAGTAATGTTCATCAATTATGTAATAGCCAAGGGATAACGTTTGTTGTCCCTCAAGATAACTCCGTTTCGCAAATACCAATAGAAACGTCACCAATTGAACAGGTATCAACCACTACAGCTATTCCTAATGAGGGTGATGTCGCGCCGAAACCCAAGGCTAAACCTAAACCTAAATCTAAAGCTAAACCGAAGACGAAAGACACTCCGACGGTTCCAGATACAGATAATGTCGAGTCGGAAACTATCTGTAACACTCAGGTTAGCAGTCAAGTCCCTATTGACAGAGCAAGCAGCGAAGAAAACAACGAAATCAATACTATTAATGTTGAACTGAAATCCAGTACAGCTAAGCCCCCCTCCAATGATGATTACCCATGGATAATAAAACCTCGCAGGCCAAAGCCCATTGATGAAGTTTTAGCAGAATTATTCAAAACGCCAACAGAAGAAAATATTTGGGTAGATAACGATTCAATTTGTGTGAACTTGCATTTTCTTATTGAAAAGACTAATCAGAATTCCGCACAAATCATCAATGCAATGAGCTTTTTAAAGTTGCTGAAAAAAAATCAAAATGGCAAGGAAATGACTCTTTCAACTTTGAATGGGGATAAGGTCATGTATGTATTGCTCGATGATGACATTGGCGAGGTGTTTAAACCGGTTTTATCAGTAAAAACGCCTAAAGCTAGTAGTGAACAGCAAGTTCCTGCTGAATCATTGGGGCAACCATCTCCAGCAATAAAAACTGAAACAATTGAGATGTTAACTGAAGTTAAACAAACCGAAAAAAGTGAGTCATCAGTAGTAGATGCCAATAGAGGTGATGAAGATGAAGACGATGAGTTAACTTCTGTTTCAAAAATGATGAAGTATAGCGAAATGTTAAAATCACTAAAAAGTGTATGCCCAACCTTAAAGAACAGTGAGCTTAGAGACTTCTGCAAAGCTGAAAGTATTACACCAATAATTACTGAAGCAGGCGAAATAAATATTGAAATAACGTTAGTACAACTAGACGAATTAAAATGGAAGTTGAGGGAAAACAATGAATAATCGCAGTAGCTTAACATACAGTGAAAGTCTCTTTAGACCTCTTTATGAGTTAAATGCCGCTTACGTTTACATAGGTGCAGGTGTTGCTACCGGCTTAATAAGCCAAGTAAGTGATCTTAATTCAAACATAGTAGACACCCCCTTAATCATTGCAGGGGGCTTAATGGGTGTGGGTTTGTACAAGTTACTGAGAGCCTACCCTAAAATGAGACAGCAACTAAAGTTGTTCATCAATAAGTTAGAATTTATCGACGTTGAAGTCGTCCGATTTATCAATAAATGGAAATATAATTCAAAATCGGAGAATTTTAAATACCCTGATAAACGAGAAATTTATATTGGCAATGGGTTTGAGTGGGGGCCGCAACACGCACAAAGAGCCTATCAAATTATGGATTTATCCGTTGATTTGCGTGAAATGGAAATCCCATTCGCATTAAAGCCTATTGTGCGTAAATACCGAAAACACACCAAGAGTATGGGTGGTAAGGTGTGGATACACGCCATAGGCAACGAAATACCACAGATTGTTAATGAAGAAGCCTTTTATGGCCACACATTTATCACTGGAGTTGTTGGCTCAGGGAAAACCACACTTTTAAAAATGCTAGGTATTGGTTTTCTTCATATGGGAAACTCATTGGTCGTAATTGATCCTAAAGATGACCCACACTTGAAAGAGGGCTTACGGAACGAAGCTGAAGCGCTAGGGATTGGCCATAAGTTTTATGAGTTTTCTCCTGCAAGGCCGAGTGAGTCTTGTGCAATTGATATTCTTAAAAACTTTGCGACTCCCTCGGAAATTCCCTCTCGTATAGCGAGTCTATTAAAGTCTGGTAGCGGTGCAACAGACAGCTTTATTGAATTCGGTTGGCAAACAATCTCGCAAATTACTGATGGAATGATCTTCTGTTCAGAAAGCCCGAAGTTAACTGAAATTTATCGGTATATGCGCTCTGGTAAAACTGAGTTATTAGAAAAAGTTCTCAGTAGGTTTTATGAACAGAAATTCGGCCAACATTGGAAGCAATCAAAGTTGAGTCAAATGCTAGCTCTTGGTGATAGCCCACTTGAGGGGATGCACAATTATTATACGCAAAATATCCCTAGTATCGAAAAGAATGCGACGGTAGATGACGTCATTCAATTTGTGACGCATAACCATGAACATGCCCAAAAAATGTTAGCCAGCGTATTTCCGTTATTCAAAGTGTTATGCAGTAACCCCTTAGATAAATTACTTTCCCCAACACGCGGCCAAAATGACATCGAAATTATCGATATTAAGCGAGTCATTATGGACGGTGGGATAATTTACTGTGCACTGAATTCAATGAATGATCCAAGAACAGCAGGCCACTTAGCAAAATTGTTGCTTGCGGATATTTCATCTTGTTTAGGTGACCGCTATAACTATGGATCAGGAGAAGAACGGCGTGTGGCTATATTGGTAGATGAAGTGCACGCAGCTGTAGCGGGTAATGACAGTCTCATAAACAACCTAGCGCAAGGACGTGCAGCAAAGTGCCAATTTGTATTAAGTACGCAGACAATTCCAGATTTGATTGATATGACAGACCAAGCCACCGCAGACCGTTACTTGGGGTTGTGTAACAATTTTTTTAGTATGAAAGTCACAGATGTTCAAACCCAAGAATATGTAGCCAAACAATTCAGTCAGACCAATATAAGTGATGTTGGCGTTCAGTATTCAATTCAATCCGCTACTGGGCAAGCATTATCTGAGTTTTCCGGTGGATATAAAGAGAACATCACCAAAACTCGTGAAGATATGTTCCCAACATCTCTCATAGGTGATTTACCAAAATTGCAATATGTTGCGCGACTTTCAAACGGGCAAAAGCTCAAGTGCAAACTACCAATAATTAAAGGTTAATTATGGATATCTCTAGAATTACGTCACAACATGAAGGTGTAAAAGAAATCGTAAATTCTTTGGAATGTTTGGTGGGTGGTACTAAATATCTTCACTGTCACTCAACTCCAATCATCGATATTATTTTGCTAAAGGCGATACTGGCATGGGACAGAGAATGCGATGAAGGACTTGAGTACCAGTTTACTAAGTTTGCTGAATCTATTCTGTATGACCTTTATAAGATCACATATTTTAAAGTGAGTTTAAAAATAAAAGACGATGAATCGGTCCATTGGGATTGCATTTCACAGACGTTTGAAGAGTTTAAAAAATCTTCACTACAGTCGAAAAATAAGACCAAAAAATGTGAATGTTTTGATATTAGTCCCAACGGTGGCAATCAATGCGACTGTTTAAAAATCGAACTTATGGATAAACACTCAGCTTTATCGAGCGATGCAATCTCCTTATTGCTTGCCAGACATGTCTTTAATCGCAGAGTGCTTAACTTTCTAGGTCTCCCCTTACCCACAAGGAATGGAATATATTCACTGAGCATCATTAAGGGGTCTAGCACATGCCAGAACTAATCAAGGATCATGCTGTATCTAAATTGCTTTCATTGTTTTTATTGATTTTTACCGTCAGCGTCCTGGTGATATTAATAGCGGTACCAAGTAACATCTTTCAAAGAGAAATGGAAACAGAGGTTAAATCGCTATCATCATTGATCGATGAAACGCAATGGTTAGCCATTACGCTTAAAGTTAAAACTATTTATACGGATAACTACATCAACAATGGCATTCAGGGGGCAATAGAGGATGCCTTGTTACCCAAGGGGAACTATAAGGTAAAGGCAATTATTGAGAAATTTAAAGGAGATTTTATTCTCGAGCGCGTCGTGAACAACATCCATATTCTGTCATACCAAATGATTTATAGAGTTGCCATGATGAAATATTGGATATGGGTAATGACACCCTTTTTCATAGCGCTTATTTACGATGGATACATGGTCAGAAAGATACGTAAATATGAACCTAGGCAGATTTCTATCAAGGGATCACGTCTTTGGACTCGCTCTATTGTTTACATGTTAGTTTTAACATTTTGTTATCTATTGATCCCTAACATTCTTGGTCAACGGGCGCCGTGGTATCCCGTTGTGATGTTAATGCTAACTGGTTTAGCGTTCAGAAACACCATTTCAAACTTTATGAAAATTGCATAGGATAATTGAAAATGATCAATCCTTCATCAGAACACGAAGCTCTCAGTATTTTTAAACAATACTTGACGGTTTATAAGCGAACAAGTTATGGGAAACTACTGCTATTGGGTGGCATTATCCTCTTGGGATTATTAGGTAATGTAGCGGGATTATTTACGACATCCGAGCCTCATATTGCAGTTATTCAAATTAGCGGTGAAATTGGAGCGGATACCGATGTTGGAGACGGTCAAAAAATCGCAAACCACATTTTAGACGCCATCAATAATGAAGATTCAAACCTAATCGTCATAGAAGCAAACTCGCCAGGCGGTTCTCCTACGGATTCTCAAACAATTAATGAATTGATTGTTCAGTACAAACAGTGGAAAGGTCCAATTGCCCCCGACGTAAGCACTAAAATGCTCAGTGTTATTAATGATCCATCGACATTATTTAACGACAGTTTTGAGAGTGATATCGATGTTAAAACACTACCAAGAAAATTAATTGTTGCTGTGGTGACAAAGCAATGCGCTTCCGCTTGCATACAAGCAATCATCAACGCCGATATCATTATTGGTCAGCGAGCGTCGCTGATTGGAAATATAGGAGTTAGGCTTGACTCGTATAACTGGGCTGAACTAGCAAAAAAAGTGGGGGTAACTAATACCGTAATCACTTCAGGCAAATTCAAAGATATGCTCAACCCTTGGAAAGCCATAAATGAAGAGCAAATTCTAGTAGCTAAAAAACATTTAGTTCTTCCAGTTTTTGAGCAATTCAAGGCAGATGTACTAGAGGCCCGAGCTGATAAGTTCAAAATTTCAAATAGCCTGTTATTTTCAGGACTAGCATGGACTGGTGATGAGGCTCTGAGAATTGGGCTTATAGATGCCACAAGTAACCCTGTGATTGTGCAATCTTCACTGGAGAAAATAGCAGGCAACCCCTATAAGGTTTACTCAAGGAGTAGCTTTAGTCTTGGTTCGATCATCAAAAACGCATTTTAATGAATTTAAATTTAAAAAAACATGTTCAAGTGCCCTTTGGGACACTGAAACGGCGCGAACTAGAAAAAAATAATAGTACGATTACGGTGAAATCACTAAACTCTGAGGAATAAAAATGGAACACATACTTACTTTACCGACAATGGAAAATCGCGACGGCATTAATAAAAAAGGCGTCCTAGCACTCACCGCAGTGTGTATTCTGTTTATGTTACTGTCATTTGATTCGGCTGCGGGGTCTGGTGGTACAGCATTTACATCTATCTGGACTGAGTTGTCAGGATGGGCTGATGGCGCTCCCGGAAAAATTATTACGCTTCTTGCATTCTTTGCGGCTTTATTTAATGTGTTAAAACAGAATTATTACTCGGCAGTTGGTGCGTTCATTGGCGGGATGTTATTAAGTCAATCGGTATCAATCATCAACATCTTCCTAACTGGCACAATCTAATCGAAACAGCAAAAAAAGGCGTAATTCTACGCCTTTTTTAATTCAGCGTCCCAAACGACACCTGAACCGTCCGAATCTAGACAAAATGAATGCAACAATAAGCATCATTAATAATTAATCAGATTAACGGTAAGGTATGGCCACTTATAGAATCCCTCACAGAGTAAACAAACCACTTCTTGTTTTGTTTTTCACTCTTGATCAATTTATCCCAATCGCTACAGCATTTGGTCTTGGCTACACATTTAAAGCCGTACCAGAAGCAATTATTTTTGCGGTTATGTATTTCAAAATCACCAGTTACTTTGCCGAGAATCATCCAAGAGGCTACGTAGAACATGCCCTTTGGTATTGTGGGGTAATGCCCTTAAAACTTGGTTTTACGGTTCCTGACCCACTTAAACGGGAGTTCATGAAATAATGAAAATGCTAAAGAGTGCAGATGATATTAGAAAATCACTCGTAGATGCGATAACAACAAGAAATGTGGTTCTCTTATCGAATATATTGCTGAGTATTGGCGTGCTAATTTTTGCATTTAGATTTGCTTTTTTTGAACCGGGAACCATTGCATTACCTAATGCACCGATAACGGATGTGATGGAAGTTCGCGGAGATTGGGCAAACGCATCATTTAAAAAAGGTCATGCAATAGCATTTGCAGAATTGATTGGGAACATTAGCAAATCCAATATTAATTTTGTTAAAGAGCGTTTTCTAGCGAGCACCACACCCAACTTAAGAGAACAATTCCAAGCCGAAATAGATCGTCAGATAGCCATAATTAGCGCTAGAAAACTGAAGCAGCGATTTACTATTGAAGATATTTATTTTGACGAATATCAGGATGTTGTTTGGATTTGGGGGGCTAGAGAAATTACGTTACCGAGACAAGAACCAATGATTAAAACGTGGACATATGAATTTAGAATTGGGGTGTCCAGTGGTATGCCGAAGATTTCATATTTTAAACAATACCCCGGTAAACCAAATACGCGCCAACGTGTTGTTCCTGCCGCAGACACCATCCCTGAGTTAACAGAAGACATGCGAGAAGGTCTAAATGAATCCGGTTCAGAAGTTAAGGACATAAATAAATGATAAGTAAATACTTAAAACTGTCGATCCTATTCAGTGCGATGATTAGTCAATCGGTCCTAAGCGCGTCTGGAGCAACAGACCCTGTAAACGAATTTTCATTACCAGTGCAAACCTCTAATCAGCGACTCAGCTCTGATGTTATTGAAAAAAATAGCATTGATAGCCCTGTTTCATATATTTTTAATTCTCTTAAGTCAGCTGTACCCGATGATGAAGATGATGATGATGTGATCGTCACACCACAACATACTGACGCTTACGGAAGAATCATCGCAGCTGGTGGGAATTCAAGTTTTGGGCAAGCATTGCAGGCCAGTTATAAACCGGTACAGAATTACTCTCTTAAACCGGGAGAAAACATTGCGGTTGCTGTTGCTGCAGGGTTAATGAACAGGATTAAAACCAATTTTTCGATGGTGGCCATTAGGACATCGGACGAAGATTCTATTATTGAAGCATCAAATGGGTATATTTATATCACCACAAATGCCATGACGCCTGTCGGTATTATGATTTATGAAGAAGGTTTACCAGAAACGGCTATCTCACTGGTACTTCAGCCGGATAACAACCCGCCTGCGATGATAAATGTTGATGTTAAGCTAACAGGCGAACAACAAGACTTAATGGCCCAACGTAAAAGAGAACGAGCCCGTTTGAAAAAGATAGATGACTTAGCCAATGTTCATACTGAAAAACTTAATACAGACTCGCACATCTCCCGTTTAAAATCGATGTTATTACCGATAGCGAAAAATGGTATCCCTAAAGGCTTTACAGAATCTGTTGAAATACCAAAAACCTTAATAAAACCTTGCTCTGTTGCCATCAAACAGAAGACTGCACAACGCTATGCCGGTTCTCGTGAATACATCGATGTTGTTGTGATGTACAACCAGACCTCATATGCGTATCAGATTAAAGAAGAGCAATGTTTGAGCCGTGATGCCTTGGCCGTAGCCTTTGTCGACCAATCCATATTACAACCAGGGGAATCGACTGAAGTTTATATTGTGAGGGACAAGCTTTATGTTGAAAAGATGGAGAACAGTAATCGCCGCAGACATATTAGCGCGCAAGAGCTTGGCTTAACTCGGGAGGCTAACTAATGCTCAAAATACACATAAAAGAGTTTTGGGGCGACCCTAAGAAGCGCCAGATTTTTATATGGGCAGCAGTGCTGATAAGTAGCTATTTTTTAATTCCATTGTTCTTTAGTCAATCTAAAGAACATGTTGATATCACCGCAAATAATGATGGTACTGAGTTGTTTTCAATCGAAGAAGTCTCACAAATGGAAGAGAAGAAGACAAAAGCGCTGTTTGATCAGCTAGCAGCCGATGCTCAGAACCGAGAAGTGGCTGCGTTTGCTCAAGAAGGTAGAGTCAAAGGGCGCGAAAAAAAGATTGAAATGGAATTAACTAAATTCAGAAATGAAATTAATCAACAAAAATTGATTATTAGCCAATTTAAGCGAGAAATTTTAAATAATAAGAATATTCAAGGTGGTAATACCTCTAATAATCAAGGTGATGGCACCATTATTCGTCATGACAAAAATAGTAACGTGTCACAAATAGTTGAACGTCCCCAAACGCAGATAATTACTCGTCAGCCTTTGGTAAAAGGGAATATCTTACGCACCGTAACCCAAGGTAAAGTGCGTTCAGTTAAAGAAACGGGCCACATTGAAGAGAAAGACGTTAGCATGATTACCGTTTCAGAAAATTCACAAATCGTACAGAATAATGCCAAAGGAGCTGCTGGAGCAAAAAGAGATAAAGCGGATGTCAAAGAAGATAAAACAACTTGGCTATCTGCTGGTTCAATTTTGACGGGTACTTTGTTAAATGGTGTCGATGCCCCAACATCAGGCGGTCAGCAAAGTAAAATGCCCATGCCAATTTTGATTAGACTTAAGCAAGAAGCCTTGATGCCAAATAATTACACCTTGGACATTCGTGAGTGCTTTATTATTGGAACCACCATAGGCGACTTAGCAACGTCTCGCGCATTCATTCGAGCAGAGACTCTATCTTGTATTACTGAAGATAGTGAGGCTATTGAAGTGGCTCTTACGGCATACGCCGTTGGTCGTGATGGAAAAAATGGTGTCGATGGTACGCTCGTGACGAAATCGGGTGGATTAATGGGTAACGCCATGGCTGCTGGTTTTCTTTCAGGTCTGTCTAAGGCGGCTTCACCACAAGCGGTTAACGTAGTCAGTACCAGCCCCGGCGAAGAGTCATTATTCCAAAGTACGAATTGGGCAAGTATGGGGCAGTCTGCTGCGTTAAATGGCGCCAGTACCTCTTTTGATATGGTTGCGAAATATTATTTAGAAATGGTCGATGCGAGTTGGCCAGTAGTAGAAGTGCTTGCTGGTCGTGAAGTCGATTTTATTGTTCAACGTGGTCTAGCATTAAAAATAGGAAAATAACCATGGCTGAAAAAAATAAAGATAGTGGAACTATATGGCAAAAGGTGGCAACGATAACTATGTGCATACTAACTACAATAGTAATCGGTAACAGTGCCATCGATTACAAGATGCAGCCTTTATTAAATAAAATAGAGCAATTGCAAAAATCCAACAAAAACAAGCCAGACGTGCGAGTTATCGATACTAGAGAGATGGTTAAGCACTTTTCAAATGCCGGCTACGATACGCGTACAGAACTTGAATACATAGATATTCTAAAAATATTACTCGATAAAAGTAACATAATCGCCATAAATGATAATGCTTTACAGTTTAAGGGGTCTAAATACGCTCTAAAATTGAACGATATAGAAACATTGCGAAATAGCTTAACTGAACTAGGTATAGAAAACCCAAGGGTTAAAAATGAAGCGAAGTATCAGGAAAGAGAGAAACTTCAACAATCTATATTAAATCGATTAACGAAGAAAATGACCGTTCAATAGCAAAAAGCCCAGCAGATGTCTGGGCATTTTTTTAGAGGATATCGCTATACCCTAGAACCTAGCTTTTCAGCCATATAAAATAGCACGAGGCAATCAGCTTGCAATTCAGCTGGTGGACGATTCAACGAAAAAATTTTGTTGTACTTTGATAAATGACATTTAATTTTATACTTTAGCTCTTTTCGCGACTGAATATTAGCGATAAAGCGCCTAAACGACGATAAATTAATAAAGTACACTTGCATTACTCGAAGGTAAGAATCAGTCAATACGTTTTGCTTAGTGACAACAACGAGTTGAGCTGACAATTCAACGATTTCATTCATAAACACCTCACATAAAAACACTTCTACTATATTGCCACACACTTATTTTAAAGATTTTTGGTTCAGCGTCCCAAACGGCACCTGAAACGAGAAAGATTAATAATAAAGTAAGACATAATTAGCCCTAATTCTATAACTAGGGTTTAGATATGAGACTAACAAACATTAAATTACTCGCCACTGCACTTGCAGCCATTATTGCGACCCCCGCTATTGCGGCAGACTTATCAACAACTGAGGCTAAAGCCAAGTTTGAGAAGTTGCTACCGTTCAAAATTAATCACGTTACAGATGCGCCGATCGTAGGGTTCTATCAATTAGAATCAGAGAAAGGGATTTTTTATGCCTCTCGTGACGGTGAATACATTTTCTCTGGTTCACTTCATCGATTTTCAGATGGATTACTTAATTTAACCGCTGTTAGGCAGCGTGATCTTGCCAATGAGCAAATGAAAGGTATTCAAGACGAACTCATCATATTCCCCGCAAAAGATGAAAAATATCGAGTAACCGTATTCACAGACCCTACTTGTGGCTACTGCAGAAAACTTCACTCTGAGATAGACCAGTACAATGCATTAGGGATCACCATCGCTTATGCGGCGTTCCCACGAGGCGGTATTAACTCCAATATGGATAAGTTGTTAAAGGATGTGTGGTGTTCAGAAGACCGCAAAAAAGCGTTAACCGATTCAAAAAATGATATAGCCATCGCTAAAGGAACCTGTGAAACCCCTGTAGACCAAATGTACCAAATTGGCGAGTCATTAGGGATTAATGGCACTCCCGCCATCATCTTACCCAATGGTGAAATGGTGCCAGGATACCGACCTGCTCAACAATTATTACAAACTCTGGAGAATGCTGGATGAAATTAATCTCAGGATTTACATTAGCGATGCTGCTATGTAGCCCGTCAATAATGGCATTTGACCTAGAGGACGCAGCCAAAGTAAAAGATGCTCAATCAGACATTAAATCGAGTTTTTCTGATGATGTGAAAAAAATGATGAGTGAATTGGGCGATGTGGAAAATGTGCGAATGCTGCCTATTAAAAACGTCATGCTTATCCAACTTAAAGGTAAACCACCCATTTTTATTTCATCAAATGGTCGATTCTTGATTGAAGGTGATATTAAAGATCTGTGGTCAATGACCCCTGTTCACACGGTTGAGCAAGCAGAAGATTCTTGGTTATTGCATCTTGATACCTTTGCTAACGGCACGTTAATGGAGCAAATGGCTGTTATCCCCTTTGGTAATCCTGAAATAAAAAAACAAGCCCGAGTATTTGTGAGTCCAACAGCTAAAGAATCTCAGGAATTTTTAGCTAATTTAGACCCAAGAAAAGTAAATTTAGATTTGATTATTATGCCTCACGATAAAGGGGCTATCACTCCATCAATGAAAGCGTGGTGTGGATACTCGACCACTGATTCGCTACAGGTATTAATTACGGGTAATACAGATAATATTGGGCAACGCGAGTGTAGTGAAGAAGATTTAAAGAAAGTCATGACGCCTATGTTGATGGCAACTTATTTGGATATCAATAAGATCCCCTACTTTGTTCGCATTGATGGGAAACGCTATGCAGGCTTACCAAAAAATCCGATTGAATGGTTACAAAACAAACCCAAAGCCCCTGCAAATGAAGCGGTAGAAGCCCCGGTAGAAAAACCGACTGTATCCCCAATTGTTAAAACGCCCTCAAAAGAAGTTATTGAAGACCCAATTGAACAAGAGATGGCCGACGTAATGGCCGATGTCACGGAGCAACAATGATGAACAAATTAACCCTATTAATCCCCTTCGCGTTAAGCATGCTTTCGACTGGGTGCGCTATGCAGGTCGGTGAAAGTGAATTTGCATGTCCTAATGATGCCAAAGGCGCGGCTTGTTCGTCAGCTCGTCAGATATACGACCTAACAAATAATAGAACCAGTCTGGAAGGATTAAATGTGTCGATGGGAAAAATTCAAGTATCTGAAAGCGATCCCGAAGAGATAGTGAGTCAACCCGCTACCCCGTCCTATATTGAAAGTAATCGTGAAAATAATGATGTGTATGAACCTCTGTCTAACATTAGACACGACACCTTACCCGAAGCCAAATTAGTAGATGAACCTACTAATCGAACGTTTGGCGCGGTAGAGGGAGTGCAGGATGAACATGGTAAATTAATGGTACATAGAGAGTCACCTATGGCTTTAGCGCCTGAACCCTTAGCCGTCTTGCAGCAACCTAAAATGATGCGAATTCTTATCGCTTCTTGGACTGATAGCGATGGTGACTTGCATATGCCAGGGTTTGTTTATGTCGAAGTAGCACCTAAAAAATGGTTAGTTGGTGAGCAAGCTAATGACCGTCCCGGCCGTATCGTCCCACTACAAATCCAACAGGTTACGCAAGAAGAAGAACGCCGCCAATCACATTCTAAGCAAGGTTATAACAGCTTGGGCGCTACAGAAAGACAAGGGAAATAAATATGGGTGTATTCTCGAGTTATTTTGACAAAATCCGCAAACTGGCAAACTACGACAAAGTAGATGAAATGTTTGGCTTCGTCGGTTTTGAATCTGATTATTACATCATGGAAGGTGGTGGCATGGCTGTGATGTTTTGCTGTCAACCCACTCCGGGATGCAATGAAGAATTAAAAAATGCTTGGGACGCCATTTTTAAAAAGGATTTTCCCGCAGATACAACTATTCAAGCTCAATTGGTTGCTCTTCCTGATATTAGTTACTTTATTAACCAATTCGAAACGACTCGCGGTAATCGTTTAATGGGTAATGATAATGAACTAACCACATCGATGGCCGAATCATTAGCCCAAGATCTTGAAAGCAAAGTTTATAAAGATATGCATAACGGCGCACGTCTACGAGATTTTGAATTTTGGTTATCTGTCAGGGTCCCTACTTCAGAATTGCTTGCCAATGATCGTGAAGAAAAACGGTTTCGCTCACTTATTTTAGACATTGAAGAAAGCTTAAGAGGTGTTGGTTTTGCCCCTCGGAAATTGACACCTGATCTTCTATTATGGCGACTTCAAGCGTTATTTAACACTTCAAAGGGTGCTCTTTGGCGAGATGATAACGTCAAAAACAATCCAAGTAAGTCATTCTCAGAACAAATTATTGAGAATGGTAACAGTATTCATTTTACGCCTAATGGGATCATTACGGGTAAACCCAAAGAACTTAATGCAGCGGGACAAATTAAGTTTGAACCTGAAAACCAAACTCACATAAAAATTATGTCGTTGTCGTCATTACCGGATGAAATTTACTATGGCCAAATGTTTGACTTAGCGGGTGATTGGCAGACAGGCGCGGTCGCTCATAGTGATCCATTCATGATTTCGACATTAATTCATTATCCAGAGCAGGGTAAAGCCAAAAGTGATATTGCAACTAGTCGTAAATGGTTAATAGGCCAAGCAAAAGGAAAAATTTTAGAGTGGTTCCAAGGATTAGCAGACCAAAAGCGAGATTATGACCAACTCTGGTCAGAGATAGATCAACGAGGTGCCAAAATAGCCAACTCTGGTACCCATATCATTATCTTTTCAGAATCAGCACAGAGAAGTGAACGTTCAGTTGCTAAGATGAAGCGTTACTTTGAATCTAAGAAAATTACATTTACAACTGAATCAGTGTTAACCGGTCCATTATTCTTACAAAACATTCCTTGCATGATGGATAAAGGCTATGAGAATTACCGTCGCCACTCTACCTACTCTTCTGAAGCATTAGTTTTTTTGACCCCTCACATGAGCAATTGGAAGGGCAACACGAACTTACCGATAGTGCCGTTATCCACACGAAATGGGCAAGTATTTTTTTGGGATTTGTTCAAGACAGATGGCGGTTACAACTTTCTATTAAGTGCTGCAACCGGTTCAGGTAAATCAGTGTTAGTTAACTACATTGTTAACTGCTACTTAAACTCAGGCGTGAAGACTGGAGGCTCACTTTTACGGAAGCCATACCAACAGAAATATGAAATAAATGAATACGATGATGGCGCCCAGGTGTTCATTTTGGATAGCGGACGTTCATATCAAAATTTAGCAGAAATGTTCACGGACAGTCAGTTCATTTCATTTGATAACAACTTCAAATATTCGTTAAATCCGTTTCCATCTATTCATCAATGGACAGGCGATATTGGTCAAGGTCCAATGATTTTAACCATGTTTAAAGCAATGGCGGCACCTAAACACGGAGTAACAGAGGTTCAACGGGCAGAGATGATGACAATGCTCACTGATATGTGGAATGAGTTAGGCCAACAATCAACCGTCACTATCTTTGTAGAACGCTGTTTAGCTCATCCTGAAAATTACATGAAACAAATTGGCAAACAGTTAATGATCTTTGCTGAAGGTGGCGTGTATGGACATCTATTTACTGATAAGCGACCTGCAATCAACTTTGATGGTCGCTTGGTCGTTGTTGAGTTAGAAGAACTACAAAACGATTTGCATCTTCAGCTTGTTGTTATTCTAGGTGTCATTAACCAAATCCAACACAAAATTTTTCAAGGTGGCACACACCGTAAAAGTTTATTTTTGCTTGAAGAAGCTTGGCAATGGATGGCCGGTGACAAAGACGGTGACAAAGGTGCGTTAATCGAGTTTGTGGGTGAATTTCTACAAGCTGCGTTTCGTAAATTTCGTAAAGTACGTGCCTCTGGTGGGGTTATCACTCAAAACTTGATGGATGCCACCGGTAATGCGGTTGGTCAGGCTATCTTAGCTAACACGGATTGGAAGTTGTTTTTAGGCCAAGATCCATCTGCCGTAGACAAGATTAAAAATACTCAATCATTTACGGCAACTGATTCTCAATTCCAACAAATGAAGTCAGTGCACACTAAAAAAGGTTCATATTCAGAAATCATGATTTTCCACAAGCAAATGAGTGAAATTTGCCGATTGGAGCTTGAACCAGAAACGTTAATGATTTTCTCCACAGATGCCGACGACCGCGAACTGATGAAAAAATACAAGTCGAGAGGCAACGGGGTTAAAGAAGCGGCAAGATTGTCGGTGTTGGAGAAGGATAAACTTTAATATTATAAATACACAAATTTGGCAGCAGATATAAAGAGAAACCAAGTTATTGGGCTAAATGATCAGTTTCTTGGTGTTTTTTATTTTTATGATGACTTTAACAATATCGCAATTAACGTTCTACTAATTTAAGTGTCTGATATTTAAGTGAAAAGAATAATGCTTGTCACTTTTTGACTAAATGGGCACAAGTTTACTGAGGTTGATTGTAATTTATATAAATACAAACAGACAAAGTATTATTAAACATTGTTTTATATAGCTTTTATTGACTACTCACAAGATAGAACACCTATTTATATCATCTATGCACACCAATATAATGTATAGCTGATACCAAGATTATGTATAGTTAACACCAAGATTATGTATAGCTAACACCAAGATTATGTATAGCTAACACCAAGATTATGTACAGCTAACACCAAGATCATGTATAGCTGGACGCCAAGATGCCGTATAGATAACACCAAGATCATGCATTGCTGGACGCCAAGATGCCGTATAGATGGACGCCAGAAAGCTGTATAGCTCAACACCAGAATCTTGAATAGTCGCACACCAAGATTGTGTATTGTTAATTACCAAGATTGTGTATAGTAAACACCAAGATTGTGTAGAGTAAACACCGGAATGGCATATAGCTGTAGAGCTGAAACAATGCAACGCACTGTTTACAATGATTATTTATTTTTATATTAATTACTAATGGATTACGAATATGGCAGAGGATTTATCTAAATTCACTACAGATGATTTTTCTTTTTTGGATGACATTGACGATGACACTATAAACTCGGTAAACGACCCAAGTGATGATGTTGAGTCTCTTCTCGCTAATGAGCCAACATTAGTTGAATTTGGTCTAAATACAAAACTACCTGAAGCATTCAAAAAAGCACACAAAGCTGTATTCTCTATTCATGATCAATCTCCGCATGAACAAAACATTTTCAATATTATGAATGCGAAAATGTCCATTTCCCACTGGGAGAATGGTAAGTCTCCCATTTATGAGTTCCGGGCAGCAGAGTTAGCTGAGTGGCTAGGCATTAGCCCTAAACATATTGGCACTACATTGAATCCAGCAGCCAAAAGGTTAATGGCGCGTTCAGTCGGTTTCACTGTTGATACTGATAATGGTGAAGAATTTGAATACATCAGTATCTTTTCTAAAGTCAAATATGCGAACGCAAAATTAACAATAATACCGAATCCAATGCTGAAAGATTTTTTGATGGAGTTTAATCGTGGCTATGCGCTGATAAACACTTCAAACATAATTAAGTTAAAAAAATCATACTCTAAGCGCATATATGAATTTCTATCTCGCTTTAAAGAGGAAGGCACATATCTCTATCCAATGAAGCTTGATTCGTTACGTCATTATTTTGGTCTTTTTGATGAAAAAGGAAATTTACACAAAGGTAAGAAATCTCTCAAGACACCTAGTGTATTCATTACTCGTTGCATCGAAGATAGTATCGAAGAAATTAATAAAATTTGTCCAAATGAAATTATCTTCTTCAAAGGAGAGCAAGGTCACTTGGGTTATACCCCTATAAAGAAGGGCCGGTACTACATAGGCGTAAAATTTCATTATCAATGGCTAAATACAAAAATAAAATTGAGTACCGAAGATGCGTTATCTACGATTAAAGAATTAGAGCATAAACGGCTAATAAAAAAAGAAATGCTATCGAATGGTGAACTTGAGTTACTTTCTCTTGCGTACATCAAAGTTGATTTGAGAGAGAAAGCCATTAAGTTAATCAAAGTGTTGCAGGAACGGAATTTAAAGGCCGCAGCTTCAGCTAAGGACTCCGAACAGACAGAAGAGTTGTCTATTTTAGATAAGATTGCTCAATTAGAAAGTATGAACCCTGACGTTGGGTATTGACGAATTGTAAATAACACCAAGAAAGTGATCTTTTAGATACCAAGAAAATGATCACTTAATTTTGTAAAGCGGGAAAATTGAGTGTAAAAAAAACGTTTAATACCTGAATTATAATGAATTACCAAGAAATAGATCTGTTCACACCAAGAAAAGGATCAGTAACACCAAGAAAAGGATCTTTTATTCCAAGTTAATGATCTCTACTAGGTGATTTGTTCGATTAGCATACAATAAAGGTGCCTGTGGATAACTAAACCAAGAAAAGGATCTTTTATTCCAAGTTAATGATCTCAAATGCCAAGTTAATGATCTCAAATACCAAATTAATGATCTCCAATACCAAGTTAATGATCCTCAATGCCAAGATATTGTAACTTTAACATCAAAAAACAAGGCCTTAAAACCTTGATATCATTCAATAAATTAGACTTATAAACAGGCAAGCATATCTCTTATATCTTTAATATCTTTTAATATTTTTAATATCTCTTATAAAGGGATCTCTTTTTATTTCATAGATTAAGAGATTTGTGGTGTTGGCTTAAGCCGCTTAAGTAAGGATGTTATCGCTAATGTCAGACAAAAAATGATGACATGCAACATAGCAATCGATAACCAGACAGAATTTAAAGCTGAAATTCTAATTGAAACCCAAACTAGAGCCGATGGCATAAATGCACTTAACAGCAAAATTAACCCCATCATTAATAGGAGTCCTATTCTGCTTTGAGATAGGTCTGCTTTACTCGGTACAGAATAAACAATGATGGAATAGGATAAAAACAACCATAGGGCCATCACATAACTGTTTGTAGAAGAAAATAGGATAACATCAAGCATATGTGTGATTTTACTAAACACCCCGCTTAAATCGCCATTCAGCAGGTTTGATAAAACAATATGAGTAGTAAAGTAATCAAATAATTCAGGCTGTAACCACTTTGTCACCATTACAAAAGCAAAAGTACCTCCAAATAGTGGCGCTATGCCTATCAACAAATTTGATATAGGAGATAATATGGACGGTCTATAACTATGTAAAACATAGCCAAGAGAGCCGTCTGAACTTGGCTTAAACAATTGAAAGTCAATTATTTTGTGGTTGACTAATAGTGCAATGACCAGGTGAGATGTCTCATGCAAAGGCACACCAACGATCCCCAGCACTGCATATGCAAAGTTATTAGTAATTTCAGCTAGACGATTTCGGACGTAAACAATGACCATTAACGATAGCAAGCACGTCGAACTAGCATAAAAAAATTGACTGATTGCATTTACATCAAAATGATTCATTTTGTCGCCTGCAGGACATAATCGTGTAAAAAATCTAATGACTCACTTGTATATTCGTAGGACACACGCCAGCTGAATATACTTTTTTCCAAGCATCATTAAGTAATTGATTGTCTAGAATAGCAATTACTTCACGGTTTAACAGCTCTTGAACCGCAATTTTGCTAACTTCATCAATCTGCATTTTTTTACTAAAACCATTAGTTAAAAATGACTTATCTAATCTGGCCAGTGTTTGTTTACTAAAAATTTGATTCATTGTTTTAGAGATAATCCGGGAAAGAAGTACAGTTCGTAATTCTTGCTTAGAAAAACGTTCAATGGCGTTTACTGTTGTTGGCTGTAAATAGAATTGGGTTAAATTATTCAAAATATGTTCCTTACTGCAAAAGGCTTAAATGTTTGCAGTAAGTACATCATGCATCGAAAAACGGGCTACCGGGCTAGCCAGTCACATTGCTAACTCAAATGAATATGGTTCTAGATGGAGATAGATTAGTGTTAAACTAACTGTAAATACATACAGTGGTTTATATGATGACTTTTTTCCCCATGTCAATTTTATGCGGTATCGGTGGTTTTCCGTCACCAGCAAGTGAATACCAACAGCAAGAATTAAGCTTAGATGAACTACTGATCAATCATCCGAGTTCAACATTCCTGGCTGTTATCGATGGTAACTCAATGGTAAAGGTTGGAATTCATGACAAAGATATAGTCATAACTGATCGAGCAGAGGCAGCCAAGCATGGGGATGTATTGATTGTCAGTTTTAACGGCGAAATATCCTGCAAAATATTAGATAAGGAAAATAGGCTTTTGCTATCAGCTAACGATGACAATAAACCCATTCCGATAAATGAGTCAGATGAATTCGTTATCATTGGTGTTGTAACAAGCAGTATTCGTTGCTTTAAGAGACTGACTTTACCTTAGTTGATTACAGGCAGGGTCCAATGTAGAAATTTAGTCATCAAAATCTACAAATGGATCGTCACCAATTTGGCGTCTAAATTGGACTTCAGGATCATCGGCCAGCGTTTTTCTATTTGGATTATCATTGCTTGAGGTGATAATACTCACTATAAACAAAACAATACCTACTAAAAATAATAATGATAATAAGAAATACATTAGATTTACCTAGTTAGCTTCTATTAGACTTATTGTACCCTTGATTATATATCGAGCAACCAGCACATCAAATCAGACCTAATGAGGCCAATCGATATACAGCGTATTGGCGGATTTTTGGACTTAACTTTTTTCTACATTCCTCTTCGTGAAACTCATATAATAAATGATCGCTGTAACCGAAATTTAAGCCATCAATGTAGCCAATTAGATTGTCGTTCGTACAGGCAGTCATCAACTTACCTGCAGTGGTACACAGTTTAGTTGCCAGTCGTTTTAACTGGCAGGATGAGGATTGTTCTACGTAATCCGTTAGGCTTCCTAAAAACTCGGTGAAATCAAATTCTAATCCAGATTGTTCTAGATGGGGAATGGCCGAACCGGACCAAACAATATCAATAGCCTCGTCTAATATCGATTGATGCATTGTCGTTAAGAGTTTTCCTTTACCAACCCATTTCCGTATACGTGTAGCATCATTGCTTAACTGTGTATTTGGACTTGCATGTAGAGATCTATGTACCAACTGATCCTCACTTGCTCCCAAAAAATGTACTTTAGGCGGGGTATCCGTTTTTAGAAAAGAAATAACTTCCTCAACACTCAATGCAGCGGCATTAGATGGCAGACCAATGATTAATTGAGGTTGATATATTGACGGAATTAAAGATAAAGCATCATGGTAGCATTGAGAAATTGACAACGTCCCTTTTTGTAGCGGGATAAGCATATTGGCACCGGCTTGAAGTAAATCCGTAATTTCGGCCAAAAAAGTGTTTATGAGTGCCATAGAAGTTGATTGCTGTCCTACCACATCAGGACATACAAAGATGATATTTGAACGAGTATCACTCATGTTAATTATTTCTCGATAACGGTTTAAAACAGATTTGAAATCGAGTTCATGTGTTTCACCAGTTTTAATATTATTTTTAAATAATCGGAAAGCACCCGAGTCTAATAAAATTTGTTGTTGGTGGCTGTACTGCCTTAGCAATGTCCTAACCGCCTGTGAAGTATCAGATACATTCACACAAACAGGTACTTTAGCTCGAATTAAGCCTAATAAATCATTTTTTGCCGACGCACCGGACCTGAAAAGTTGGGATTTAGGTTGGTTATCAAACAAAGCGAATTGATCTGCACGAAACTCAATATTGCGTAACTCCCCTTTCCAATCATCAGAAAAATGTGGGGTAAACGCTTCTGTGGCGTTAACGGCGCTGGAAAACATCGAATACTGCATAATGTGTGATTCTAAATTAAGAAAACGTAGATATTTAACTTATAACGAAATCCTAATGCGGCAACTGCCAGGCTGTGAGTTAAGAATGAGGCGGGAAATTGAGAATTACAGAAGATTACCGATGATCGGCCATGTTTAATGTTGTAGAAAATTACTAGACTAGTGAAACGCTGATTATATGAATTGCGAGGCCAGAACTGGCTTAATTAAAAGGTGAACTAACATCGCTAAACATCATTAGTCGCTGTCTACTATCGCCCCGCTTTATAATCGTTCAAATATGCGGTTAACTCGCTAATATTATCAGTGCTAAGATAACAACGCTCATCATCAATATGTGTTTCCCCGTTTTCATCAGTATCAAGATGATAAACTTCAAAGCGTGGGTATTCATTGCAATCAAAATGATTGATCCACAATGCCCTGCGCGGCCACTCAAAACGTGGCGATTGGTCATTGTGCCAGCTTTGATCAACTAAAAAAGGGTAATCAGCAAGGTTAAATCCTAACTTGAAATCATCGCCAAATTCAGATAAATAGCTCATATAGATCCTTTTAATAGAAATGGCCGCCGTTGGAGTATTTAGTCCTTTTTAGTCGACCAGTTAGGGTTAAGTTGTTCGCAACAGAGGTAAAATTAATAGATAAAATTCAGAAATATTATGCAACTGTGGTGATCGGTCATGTTTAATGTTGTAGAAAATTTCTGGCTAACTAAATTTGAGTGTACGACTTGCTAAATCAGCGCTGACTACATCAAACAGCTTAATATTGCTTAACGTAGTAGAAAATTCCCCATTGATTAACGTTGCTTTGCTCAGATCACATTGATCACCCGTTGAAAGGGCAAGCGTGTATCGACCTTTATAAACGCCAACAACAATGCACAGGGTTAGGTCAGGTCTGATAAATGAATGTTTTTTAGTAATACTGGGTAGCGGAATATCTAGCTGTTTAGTAATTTCAAATGTCACAAAAGGGTCAGATGTAACGGTTTGAATCATCGATATAGCAGTTAGCAATGATGTACTTCCGTTAAGCAGCATTCTAGAGCTTGTGTCGTTATGCTGAGTGACAAAATATTTACCATCACAGCTTAGTAAATCAAGCTGTGAACTTCGTAAATAGTCCGTGACGATCGCGGTAAAATGGGATGCATACATCTGTGGCGTGCCCTCTTATTAAGCCGCGATATTATTGATTATTTCATCAGCTTGGGTTGATGTATCAGTATCCCCCTCATTTTCAAACTCGCTGATCTGTGTTTTAAGCTCAATCATTCGCTGTTTGCATTCTATTAGCTGATCCAACTCTGTAAAACTGGCACTTATGGCATTTTCAGCCACTTCTATTAATGCTTGTTCGTTGTTAACTTCTGAAATATAACGCGATATGTGCTTTTCATAGTTTTTAATAAAATTATTAATCGTTTTCAATACTTGCAAGCCGAGCCCAGTTTGTTTGCTGAGATCTAATCTAAAGGTGTAAGTCGTACTACCTGTAACCAACAGGTGAATTTTGGACCCGACTGTTTTAATCGATAAAGCGTAACCAGCGAACGTACCTAATGAGGCTTTTCTATCTTGATAGAAACCTAACGCGATAGATGAAGCCATTGAGTTGATAATTTTATCAATGTCTTTAGAGGCCTCTTTTACGGTGGTAAACGTTGTGCCATGAGCATTGATATAGCTAAATGCATCACCCGTTTGCTGGATGTGTAACCCATTGCCCTTATCTATATTGATTGCTGCTAAATAACGCTGGTTCTTAGCTAATTTTGACGTGATACGTTCTATATCAAATTTAGCCTCTCGTTGGTTACGGATAAATGCATGACGTTGGGCCTCAAGGCGTTGAATTGTTTTTGTAAGCGTGACCATTTCTAAAACTAATGGTGAACCGCTAGTCTCTGCTTTCAATTCAGCGAACGTTAACTCAGCCGTAGATAAATCGGTTGAACTATGTGAAATATCACTAGCCGAATTGAAATCAGAAATAAACTTTTGCTTGTTTTCAAGCACTTGAAACAAGAAACAGTCAAGGCTATTTTTGGTTGCAATGTAGGTTATATCTAACGAGAAAGAGTGCGGTGCAAGGTGATAAAGCAAGTTCCCTTGACGAACTCCACGCCCGAGCCGTTGTGTTAGGTCTGCTGGACGGTAAGGGGCATCTAAAATCGTAATTCCGACTAAACGTTGGTTAACATTCGCACCACAACCAAGAGTGTTAGTTGACGCTACACAAACGCGATACTCCCCTGCGTTCAATTTAGAATACATTTCAGCGCGGGCTTTGGGTGTCTTGAAGCTTTGAGCAAATATGATATGTTCTGAATTGACCCCTTGATCTATAAGACCCTGTTTAATGTCACTATAGACTGAGTGACGTCCGTCTGAGTTAGGTACGCCTAAATCAAGGAAGATTATTTGTGTGCCCTTGTCTTCACTGGTGGCGTGGTATTTATCGGCGGTGAGTTTTATACATGTTGGTACCTTTAAACCCGCTTCATCCCGCTCAATACTGGGGCTTAATAATCGCATGTCAATACTCGCTTTCTTCGCTTGGGACATGATTAAAAGCATATTGTCGTTTTCTACTGGGCTTGCTTTAAAGTTTTTCGCTCTTGATACTAAATATTTTGAAAAATCGATTTGAGTTTGTGAGGCTTCAACGACAATTTGTCTCGCTTTACCGCCTGTTATGGGCGGAATAGCGGGATAATTTTTTCCATCAAAACCTTGGATTTCTGGTAAAAATTCAGCAAGCTCTTTTTCGTTGACAGCATCAGCAATAGTAGCCCAAAGGCTCTGTAACACGGACATATTACGGAATGCGCGCAAGCGGGTCACTGTTTTAAATCCGCTACCTGTTGCCGACACCTCAAAATCACTGCTAACGCAAGCAAACGATGAAACAAAATCATCAATTGAGCCGATACCCTGAGCTTCGAGCATATCTTCGTCTAAGTATCTTAAAAATGTGTAGGCTTCTAATAGCGTGTTACTGATCGGCGTTCCCGTACTAAAATAGACACCCAAGCCATTACCTTGTTCTAGATTATTTCTCTTTAAATTTTGGATTTTTAAATACCAATCGAATGCTCTTTTTGAGCCTGTCGGATTACCGCAACCGCGAACATTGTTTAAGCGAGTGGACTCATAAGTTAGGTTTTTGATGTAGTGCGCCTCGTCTAAAACTAAACCGTCTATACCTAATTCTGTGATGGTAAGTCCTTTCTTGCGATCATCTTGTGCTAACTCTTGTAACCGAGCTTTTAATTTAGCTTTTTTATTTTCAATATTCTTGACTGAAAAGCGTGCGCCGTTGTTTTTTTCCATTGTACAAAGCGCGTTATCAAGCTTAGTGATTTCATTTTCGATAACAGATTGTTCAATATCTTCATCCGGCGAAATCGCGGCAAAAGATGATTCAGGACAAATTACAATCGAACTTCCTGTTTTTAAACGTAATAATGTGGCTTGGCGTGATGCAGGGCTCAAGTCTTCGGGGTTTAATACCGTGATTTGGTCTTGCGGGAAAAGTTCTAAATATCCCGCTGCAAATTGGGTGGTTAAATGGTTAGGTACAACACATAAAATACGTTTTTTAAGCCCTAGCCTAATAAGAGAATTCATTATACCGCTCAAAGTGAACGTTTTCCCCGCGCCGACCTCATGAGCCAACAACAAACGGCCCTCAGTTACACCACGATATATAGCATTAAGTTGATGTTTTCTTAGGGTGATTGATTGGTTTGAGTTGGGTAATGAAATTGTATTACCATCGGCATTTAACTTCACAAATCGATTGAATTGTTCATTAAAAAGCGCGGTTAATTTGTCTTGTACGTCTGCTCGCTCTAGTAAGAAAGTATCCCATTCCCCAAAGATTTTTTCAGCATTCATTTCATTTTCTAATGTGGCCTGTTTATCCACGATTCTATGCCCGTTTTCATCTTTATATGTCACAGTCGTAGGTCGGCCATTCATCAAACAAACCAATAACTTACTAAAGCGATAGGCTGAGTTTGAACCTAAGCGGGTTTCTAGTTGATATGGAATACATAATAAATCAACTTGCCATTGATTCGCGGCATAAAGGAAATTAATTGAAGTATGATTATTTTCTTTACCGTCACACAATAAGGTCACAAATTCTTGATAGATGTTTGCGGGAACCCACGAAGCACCGAGGTTTACCTTGATATTTTCAAATGAAATATCTAGCGGGATAATTGCGTTTAGTGCGTCAATGTAATTTTGTTGTGTTTCGCTGTCATAGCCAAGCTGGTGGACGTTACTTAGTTTTGTCTTTACGTCACCTGATAAAAATACGTTTCGAGTGACCCATTTACCTGATTCGTTAAAAATTAAATTACCATTGGTGCGATTGATAAATTCGGCTTCTGTGGTATCCATAAGGCTGGCACAGTAAGCAATATTGACACCACCATGAACATTAACGCTGGCGATTAAGGCATCTTCTATTGAATCGGCATGAGTTGGGATCACCCATGGCGATAGTATACGTTTATTGAATATTTCGGCCTTTTTAGCCGATGGGCTAACGGCTTTAATACCTAATTTCTTTGCGGCGGCTTTTGTTAATCCTGCTGTGTAACTCAATTCAAGCGATAATAAGTTGTAATTGGTGGGATCTAATTTTGCGACCCGTTGATTTGAGGCATCGTGAACATATCCGAATTGGTTTACAAAGGCATCATAACGCTGATTAAGCTCTAATCTAAGTTCATCTAGTCTTGTGTCGGCTTCATCATCTTGCTCTGCGCTTAATAACGTCATTAACGAGTGGCGAACCGCACATAATGCTTTTAATCTCGCCTGAGTGGTTCCTGTGAAGTCAGTCGGTAGCCAAATATCATTAACTAACTGGTATATTTCACTATCTGTTCCTACGGCGTAAGACCCCTCTCGCGTTCCCGCTGTCTCTATGATCTGACGTTCAACATGAGCGATTTCCGGTTGTGTTTGATAAAATGAGGTATCACCGCTAAACGTTTGGCCTGCGAACATCAATTTAATGGCTGATGTTGCTACATCTTCAAAATCACTGCCGCCCTCACAATGCACGTTATTACCTTGGAATGCTTTACCCACTTGCATTTCGCCGTTGACCATTTCAGGGTTTTTAATAAAATATTGATTTAAAAAATATTCGTTGTTGTTGGCATCTTGTACGCATTCAGCATTAAACCAAGACGTATCGGTTTCTGCGCCTTGCTGGAATAAAAGCACGTCAACCGTTGCATTGGCCCCTGTAGATACCTCGAAAACCTGTTTAGGAAGCCTTACAGCGGCTTTAAGTGAAGCATATTGGCCTACTAACTCTCTACTTTTGCTATTAGCAGAATCCATGAACGAGCGAGAGACAATGGCAATCATCCAACCATTTTTAGCTAACAATGTGGCTGACTTCGCAAGAAAGTAGTTGTGTAATGATAACCCACTCAAATTTTTGTTTTTACTATCAAAAATTGGGGCTTGTCCGAATGGTGGGTTATGAAAAACTAGAGATATAGGGTTTATCAGCTTGGCATTTTCAAAGCCAACGTTTTGAATGTTTGCCGATGGATAAAGCTTTTCTAATATTTGTGCTGATATTTTATCTTGTTCAACAAGATTAATGTCCATAGCGTTAAAAAGTGATTCTGGCATGGTACGCACCAAACCACCTACACCCGCCGATGTATCTAAAAATGAGCCAGAGTTTAGACCAGCATCAATCAGACCTCCATAAATGGCTTTTGATAAGAAATCTGGGGTGTAGAACGAAGATAATGTTGAGGTTTTTGCTGATTCCCATTGATCGTGTGAAAGTAGTTTTTTTAAATTATGATATCTATTTGCCCATTTTGTATCGTTTGGGTCGAATGCTTTTCCGCACCCTCCCCATCCCACGTATTTAGCCAATATTATTTGTTCTGCTAGGGTAGCCTCAGCTTGGGCGACATTTAACGTTGATAAGGTCTTAAGCGCGGCTACATTGACGTTATAGCGTGTCACCATGCCTATTTTTGAGAGTGGAAATTCAAAATGAAAGTCATTTGCTTTTACTTGTACGCGACATTTGAGGTGTTTACTCCCCTGAGTATGAGCAATATAAGTAGATAACTCGTCTTCTGAGCCAAAGAAAAAGCCCAGTTGACCGCCTACGTACTCAATATTATTTACCACATCCATAATAGCCCTGTCTTTCAATTGCTTGATATACATCTATAAGAACACGGCGAACAAAATCGGCAACTAGCATCATTTTAGGCGAACAAAATTCGATAATGTTCTGTCTATTTAAATTAATTATTCAACAAATACAACTAGATGATAAATACATTAAGCGAACGAACGAACATGTTCACGCGAACAAATGAAATTGACGGTATTTAAGGGTTAGGGTATTATCTGCACAATTGATATTTGAGGCGGGTATATGGCTATGAACAGCGAAACACTATCAACTGAGTTATCTGTTAGAGAACGGGTATTTAGGATCTGTAATCAGCTTCATGCAGAAAACACCAAGGTAAAAATTCGCACAGTTTTAGAATTACTGCCCGATGTTAAAAGTACATCGACAGTCCACAAATATCATAAAGAATGGCGAACAGATTTAGATAACTCTAAAAAGACGTTGTTTGATTCGTTTGGCTTCAGTGACAGCTTTCAAAATGCATTTGTTACCGAGATAACTCGGTTTCATACAGATGCTAAGAATGAATACAGTGAAAAGTTGGTTGAACTAACGGAAGAAAGGGATTCGGCAGTATTAGGATTAGAACATGCTGACAATAACGTTATTATCCAACAATCAAGAGCGGATACATTAGACGCCCAGGTCCGAGAGTTGCAGAATGAAATTCATTTGCTTACCAGAGAAGCTAAACAACACTCAGAACGGCTAGAAAAAGACAAAGTTTTTGCCATTGGTAAGTTAGAGCAACAAATGGCCGACCTAGAATCACGGCTAATTAATGAAAAACGTCTGGTCGTCGAGCAGCTTCAACACCAAATAGATTCACTAACAACGAAAAATAATGAATTACGTGAAGTGAGCGAAAACCAACGTACTGAACTCGCTAAATCCCAGCTTAAACTTGAAAGTAACACCGCCTTAGTTGAAGAAGTGAAAGAACGGGCTAAAGTGGCAGACAATGAGGCAAAAGCGCGGGTAGCGAAGTTGGAAGAGACATTATCAACGTTAAGCAAAGAACACATCCAGTCTTCACAAGACTTAGCCGTCGCAAAAGAAAAAATATCTTCTAAGGATGAATTGGTCGTAAGCAGCCTAAATCAATACGAAATTGCCATCAATAATGAATCATCATTAAGACAATTACTTGCTGATAAAGAGATTGAGCAGAAAGATCTAAGGTCAAAACTTGCTCGGTCCGAGAAAGACGATGCTAATGCTCAGGCCGAATTGCTAAGATTATCAGAAAAACAAGGTGAGCTAAAACATACGGTTAACCTATTAGAAAAACAGATAAGTGAACTAAAAAAGTCCAATAAATAATTGAAAAAATGAACCCCCCCCTTATTTAACAATGCTATTACGGAGAAAAAGATAATGTTGAGTTTTCCTAGATCAAATAACACTACAGGAATAGACGTTTCAGCAGATGAAAATGGTATTTTTATTGCTACCGACATTTGGACTGTACCAATTCCAAAAAACATGGCAAAAACATATGCTAAAAATTACTCAGACACTTCAATAAAGAATAAAGTGAATGAAGGTTTTTTCGACTGGGAAGGTAAAGTCTGCCTAACTCATAATGACGCAAAAATAATGTTGTCAAAATCAGAGGCAAACGACCTAATCGATTTAATCGAAAAAAAGTACCTTTAAAAAAATAAGTATGATGCCTGCATTATCCATTTATGCAGGCATAACATGCCTCTTTGTCAAAACAATGATTGTTGGGTAAGTTGAGCTGTCTTTTGAGATGCTATTTCCGCATTCATAGTTCGCTCTGAAACAGATAGAGCCATTATCGCATCAGCAGTAGGAATGCCGGTGGTTGCCCTTAGCGAGTTTAACGCTTGAGCGCGCCTCGCATCATCGTGTACGCGGCCAATAGTCCCCTTTGCTAGTGTGACAACACCAGATTCCAATAGTTGCTTTAGCATGACCGTAGGGCACTTATTCTCTAAATGGCCATCTTCCAGCAATTCTAGATAAAAATCCTCAACGAACGTCATTGCAAACGCATTCTCAGTAACAACATTGAATGATGATGACTCGGTATATCTAATGACGCGATGTTTTTCACCGTTTCGATTAAACATTCTTTCAATTTCTTTAAATTTACCGCCCGCTTGTATGCCTTCATCATCAAGGCCAACAGGCAGATTGCTTTCTACGAACTTCATTAACGGGAAATACGTATACGTTGGTGTAAAAGATTTTTCAACAAGAGTCGTTTCTGGAATTGGGTAACGTTGACCATTGTTGACGACATCATGCCAAATTTGGAGTGCCATACCAGGTTGAGACTCGCCGCTTTCACGTGACCAGCAGTATTGTACAGCCAATAACTCACGGTAATCGATTAGATCGATAGTATGGTTGCCACCGCTTTCATAGGTTTCTTGCTGAATTGTTAAAATATATCTCAATAAATCCATGCGGTATTCTAGGCTGTAATGGTTCAAGCCCACTTTGATATAACCGTCTTTCGTCAGTTTACGCCCCAAAGTAGAACGCTTACTAAAATCGTATAGCGTGTTTACCATATATTTGCGTAAATCGTTCAGCGGACGCATAAATCCATACTGTTTAGGGTCGATATTTATCTGATTTAACAGTGAGTTATCCTCTTTTACCTGAGCACACAGCACACATCCGAATCTATTTCCGCAGCTCTTATTAGCTGCTAGCTTTCCTGCAAATAAATCACATGCGCCTCCGTTGCTGGCCGAATAATGTTTTTTCATCAACCATAAGTTATCGCTAAAAGACTCAATGTTATCGTTGTCTATCAGCTCAAATAAGTGCCATACGTCGGTTAGACTCCACTCTTTTATTAGGGCTAATGTCCAACCAAGATCTGTCATAACAGGCGTGTGGGCTGTTTCGCCTCTTTTTTTAAGGTTGCCCTTCCTTACTTTGCTTTCGTCATCCCTTGAACCAGAAATTGAGCAAATCATATCAGTTTGATATTTTTCTGATAGCGATTTGAGAAAGGTTTTCATGGGTTTAATCTTCCAATCAATAGCGCAGTCACGCCCCTTGGCCGATGTCTCAGGGGTTCTTAATAATTTACCGCGACCCACAAACTCGACCATAGGTAATGATGACAATGCAGGTTTCAATTCGTGGCACTCGATGGGTAGATCGTGTTGTCTTCCGTATTCAGTGAGATCATCATGTAGCGTTAGCATATAATCATGCAAAACCATATTGTCTAATGTCGTATTGGTTGTCACAACATGAAGTGGACCAACATCGCTTCTAATTGCTTTAGCTCTGCGTAACCCCTCTACAACACACACACAAGTTGCGCCCGAATCCTTACCTGACATGCCTAATGAGATCCTCCATCCATCTAAAAATAGCTGTTGGGCGCGCGCTACGGCAAATTCATATTGGTTATGGTCGTGAGAGTCAATATATTGATAATCGATAGCGGAATTCATCGGTATGTGCCTTGTTTGTGTTGAATACCGCCATGATATCTTGATAGTGAAAACCCGCAACGACACACTGACAGGGTAACGCAGCTGTTAAATTCTTAGATATTCGTAACCACCATGAGTAGCGCGTTTTCGTTTAAAGTTAGGGTTAATACTTCCCAATTGCGTATCAAAAGCGACTCTTAACCCTTTTTCTGCTTTTTCAATTTTGTCTGTATTACCATACTCGCGAGTCTCCCTTACACATCTTGGGTGAATCACTTGCCCTAGCTCCAATGTTGCAGATAATTTCTTAACAAATAATGAATAGTTAAAACTGCCGTTTCGGTTGATGAAATTCGTCATACCTATGCCCTATCGATTATATTTCATTTGTACTGATTACTTACGTTCATGATGGCAAGGCATAATCAACTCTAGAGCCAACCACAGTGTCATATTCACCTTGGACGACCGTTGTCGATCGAGATATTGCCAAACCCGCTTGCACCAATCCGTCAAGGACTCTGATAACGTCAGCATAACAGTCATTTTTTACTTCAGATGGGATCTGGTTGAGCACAATTATCGCAGTTTGCCCAAAAGCGGTAACAGGTTGATATTCGGAGGTAAGAAAACCTAACACTACGTCGTAAAAAGGTTTTGAATTGGGGGCCGAGATTAACGCCAAAATTTCATTAGCATTGTTTGCCGGTTGTGAGTATGTAATTTTTTTATTCATGGTATTGACCCATTTGCTAGAGTGCAGTTAACAAATCAACGAGACAGAAGATTGATTTATTAGAATGCCAAAAGTGCGCTTTCTACTGTATGCATCGTCGGTAAAATAAATTTTTAACCAATCTAGGGGTAGGGGTAGACCAAAATCGTCACCGCCAAATTTGTCGCCGGAATTATCGTACCAATCCCCTGCTTTTGCTTCATCTTGCTCAGGGTCACAACCTTGGATGTAATGAATTGAGTTTGAAAAATTCCCCTTTTCATTAGTGCCATTGGTTGCCCCAAAATAAGCGCCTTGATCCTTAGCAAAGAAGAACTCGCCTAATTTATGTTGCTTGCAAAACTCATAAAGTTCACTTGCTTGTTTACGTGAAATCGATGCTGTAGCCATGATTTTCCTTAACTTTCTTAGTTACTAATAGAAGTTAATTACACTATGTCCTACATTGCGAAACGCGCAACCTCACCTTTTTTGCTTTATGGATCAGTTAAAATTCAAGAATATTTTATCTAACCCAAGTTGAGCGTTATCTTGATAGAAGTGACTCAACATTAACTTAGGCGGTATTGTCCCGTTTGTTCTTTGAACTGGTACTGAAATGATGTTTCAGCATCAACTAAAGCACTTTCTATGGCTTCTAATTCACTTTGCTTCACGATTTTGAGTCGAGTAAGGGATTCATCCTTTATGGCCGTTTGAAGTGAGCAGTGCACTGAGTCACCGAAAACCCCACGGCTGAGTTGCCATTTGCTGACTTGGATTGGGTGCTTGTTTCGGGAATGTGACTTAGTGTTAAGGTGGATCACCTTAATTATTCCATCGGCATCACTTAGAACAACGATGCCATTTTCATTAAAGGTTTTCTCAATAACTTCTGAAACAGGATTATGATGATGGTGTAGCTCGTATTTAGAGAGTAAATAAGCTTGCAGTAATTCGGATGGTGAATTCTCGTAAAATGGATACATTTCAGCTAAAAACTCGTTTACCGTTTCTTTATCGAATTCTCGGTAAGCTGAAATCACTGTTTTACGCAACACTTTAAGTAGTTCGTGATCATCAAGTTCGAGCATTAATACATCACTGATAACCGATTCTGCCGTTCTCATACAATCTCTGTTGCTAATGGGGTAATGACATAATTATCACCCACTTGAAATAACCTGCAACCGACGTGTAACGTGAACCGTTCTGCAAAAATTGAAAGTTTTTTTCAATTATTGGACAACAGCAATTATGACCTAACCCATTGTTGGTGAATATTATTGTGTTAATTATTCCTGAAGAATAAGACAGGCTTATTTCTTTGGCCAATGGGTTTCTAGGATGTGATCTATTGGGTCGTAAAACCAGACTTTCCACTTCCATACCAACGTAGCGGATACAAATCCAGCCAAGAAAGTATTAGTAGAAGCTAGGTAGACAATTAAACAAAAGATGCAGATTATAAAGATAAGCGAGATTAACACCAATAAATCTCCCTTGTTAGATATCTTTGAACAATCAATCTTCATTAGACGATCTCATTAATTAGATATTATTTAAAACATCGATTTTTGTGGGTCGATGTTCAGCCAATGTTGGAATGTACCCTGCCCCATTTCCCTATCTATAATAATTTCTGCCGAACTTCTGAGGCGCTTAATCACTTCTCGCGTAACCTCTGTGGAATCATTCATTTCAAAACAGGTGTCAAAATCTCGTTCCCCTATCCTGTGAGATTCATAATACTCATATCGAATTACTGACTTTGTTAGCTGGTGGGTCAAGCACAAAACGACAAATTTAACTCTATTGTTAAAACTTGTACCTAATGTCGGCTTGAGTTTTTTAAGTTGCAGTAAAACCATGACTTACACCTCTTGCTGACAACCTGAAAGAGCTTCATCAAAGGCGGCTCTCGCTGCCTGTTTAGCTCTTTCATTTGTACTTTTGTTCAATTCATTAAAGCTTGAATATCCAAATTTTTTAGCCGCTTTCTCTGCTGCACGATGAGCATTTTCAGTTTGATTAGGTTTCATTTAAGCCTCATACCCGTAAACAGCCCATAGTTGTGGATCAATTTTCAGCGGTTGAACCGTTGCATTAGCGACATCGACAAACGCGCCATGATGCGAGATTTTAGCATAACGAACTAATTGCCAAATCAATTGTGTTGCCTGTGCTGAAACAGCTCGGTTAGCACCGAAATCCTGTTTTTTTAAGGCCATTTCTGTGCTGCATGAGGGTATATCTTCACTGTCATCATCAACGTCCTTGAGCATTTCTGAATACAAGTCATACACGTTGGGTAATCGTATTCCATTACTCGATAGGTTTCGGTATGCGTTGCCTAAAATAATTTGGCCGTCACTTTTCCCATTTCCTACATCGAGCCACAATAAGTCACTACGATATTGATTATTGTTAAACTTTTCTCCTAATTTAATTCTGAACTCAGCTTTATCGACTGCGGTAATAACTATGTCATAGTCATGGAATGTCATTTTTTGTGGGTCACAGTATTCATTGATGGATTTCCAATGCGTACCACCAAAGTTATTAAATCGACTTACCAATACTTCGGCTTTGTAACTCCCAACATCACCCATGTAGAACGCCTGTCGGCCTACGTTGAAAATTGAAACTGTATCCCCGTCTATTAACGTGAGGTTGATATAAACTGACTGCTCAGAGATCTGTCTAAGAAGCGAATCCATTTGAAACAGTTCAGTCGCAATCTGGCTACCGCTGCCACCTGCCCCAATTAATAAAATATTAATAGGGTTGTTAATGAGTTTTTGAGGAATGAAGAAGTCCATAAAGGTTGCCATGTAAGTAAACGTTATGACCAGATTAACCCACTATCGACAACCCGCAACTGCCTTATTAAAGAGCGTTATTAGATATGCTAAACCCTGCATACATCAGGTTTACTTCACTATTTTTCTGTAACAGTCAGCCTAAGACTAGGCCAATTTAACTTAGATTTTTGCCAGTATTCTTTGCTTTTTCTCATATCTTTCAAAGTAAAGGTCAACCAGTACCCTAGCCTCTCATGGATTCGAGGTACGTAATCACCAACTTCAACGATAGTGAGTTTTTTTCTGCTACTGAGTTTATTTGCACCTCGCACATAATCATCTATTTTAGTTCTAAATTTTGCAATTCCAAGCAACGGAGACTTGAGTTTAATCACATTTATTCTTGGATTGACCAATGAATGACTCAGTAATCTTTCAAATGAATGGTATGCAGCCTCGATATTTTTTTTATTACCTGAAAAATGCATTTCCATTTCTCCTGCCTCTTGGTTGTATCCAAATGACAGCTTAGAACCCGAATGAAATTCAGTTAAGTACCAACCATTGTTATACGCAGAGCAGCTGTAGATAATATAGCCAAGGTAAGGAATGCTAGTAAGTAGACATTCAATTGGATAATAAGCATATCGGGTGGTTATGAAACTCCAATTAGCTACAATCAAGGCATTCCAAACTGCAAACAATGAAATCACCCATAGGATGTATCTGGCCTTTTCTTTAGGCTGTGGCATGTCAGAACATTGTAATAGCCATAGCCTTGTTACATAAACATTGGATACGAAAAACACAATGGAAATGGCGATAATATCATTCTTAGTAGAGCTATAAATGACTAGTGCAAAAAAGATGATTTTGACAAAGAGCATTAATTTATTCTTCATGTAAAAATTGTCCTTTGGCGTCTACTAATAGACGCCACATATTTAGACTAGGCAGCTATAAGGTTATTGTATTCTGCTTCGGTGATAATTTTAACGCCTTTGGCTTTGGCTGCATTGAGTTTGGTCGCACCAACTTTAGCGCCGATAACGAGATGAGTGGTTGCCTTCCCTACAGACGATTGAACAGCAGCACCTAAGCTTTCGGCATGAGAACTCATATCACTTCTGTTTTGTTCCATTTTGCCCGTGAACGTAATGTTCAACCCGCTTAACGGTAAGTTAGTTTCCACTGCAAGGTCTGATATCGGTTTCATGCTGTTTATAACATTGAGTGTCTTGCAGAGTAACTCAATGTGATCTGCTCTAGCTGCTATGGCCGTTGTTATGCTTTCTGCGGTTAATGTGCCAAACCCATCAATGACTTGAAGCTGGTTAGCCGTGATTGCGTGGATATTGGGTAGTGTAGTCATTTTTAACATTCTCTTACTCGAACCTCGACCAAGAGAGTGGATACCTAGCGATGCTAAAATTAGAAAATCATTAATCGGTGTTGTTCTGACTTTCTTAATTTCATTGATCAAGTTCGCGGCCTGCCCAGTTCCAAAGCCGCAATCTACAAGTTCATCGTGTGAAATCGAATAAATTAAGGCTAATGTTTTATACCCCTTTTGTACTAATTTCCGCACTGTTTGGCGGCCAAATAAATCCGCACAAATTGTCGAAAAGTGGTATTCAATCGCACTGGTCAGACGCTCACTACATTCGTTATAGGTACAAACAATTGTGTCATTCACCCATGTAACAGGATGATTGCAGCAAGGGCAGTTGGTAGGTATTGACGGTGTAACTGACTGAATTATATCTAAAATTTTTGGTATAATTTCACCACTCCGAGTCAGGTTAATTACAGCTCCCGCCCCAAGACCTAGATTTTTAACATTGCCTGCGTGATGTGCAGTTACTTTTTTAATTGAAGCCCCAGATAACCACGTTGGTTGTAGTTGTAAAACGGGGGTGATTTTGTTCCGACCCACGCACCACTCAATACTAAGAACACGCACCTCTGCCACTTCACCCACTGACTTTTTAGCCACTTGCCAGTGATGATTATGCTCATTATTGCCCATTTTTCTTTTTACTGACTCATTCACGACTTCAATAACAGTTCCATCGGTCAAATATGGAGAGTTTTGTTTGGCTTGTTCGCAATAAGTATCTAAATTAACCAGTAGTTTTTCGGCGCTAACGTGTGGACAGTTAATAGAGCCAAAAAAGACTAGATGAATAGCGCTATCCGCTAATGCCTTTTTACCAGCTTCATTAAGGCTATTTGAATTGGCAAGACCTGCGACAAAATTTCGAGGGTGAGCAAACTCCCCTTTCAGTTGAGAATCAAAGTAACTTTGAAGCACTGTAATTTCACCGATATTATCGTCATTACTATCGCCAACTAACTTCAATCCATTTTCATACAAATGAGTGATGTCATTTCCAGAAAGACCGTCACCACGAGTATAAATTTTTTCATCGGCAGCGATATAAGAAGCGGCCAGCCCGTCTAGTTTTGGAGAGATTCGATAAAGCAATTCTTCGTTAATGCCAAGCTCATTAGCCGCTTGTTGACAACGATTAACAAACGCTTCGATCTCATTGTGCTCATACGCCTTTAATGTCGATAACATAGGACTCTTATGTTGATAGCGAGTATTGAGCGCATTGGCCGCCTCTGGCTGTACTTTAGTGATTAACGGGTGATTCGGCAGACGTTGTTTTAATGTGGGCATATAAATCAAATCAAAAGCGACATCACTCACTACTGGGGAACCAGCTCGATATTGTTCATTAAAATAGAACATCAGCTGTGATAGTTGTTCATCGGTTAACAAATTTGTTGGGGTGCTTACTAAACTTTGCATGGTGTTGGCTGCTCTTTTTGTTGGATGTGGAATTAGATTAGCGCATAACAAAAAACGGGCAACTCAGCAAAATGAGAAGAAAATAAAACTATTTTTCCTATATTATTCATAAGGTAATATAGAACTAAGGAATACTTAGCTTACAGAGCGCTAGAAATGCGCTAAATTTATTTTGTGTTCAATTTACAGGTTACTAATTGATGAATTACCCCGATGAAGAACCTTTTTATTCATGGTTTTTAAATATCCAAGCGGATTTGGCAAAAACACTTCATCATATAAAAGAATCCAGAGGTCATAAGCCCCACGAATTTATCAGATTACTTATAGATTTTGATATTAAAGAATACACAATTTACAGTATTAACGATGAAGATTTTGCTTATCACAGCACAGAGCATGGCGTGTTAATAACCAAAGAAAATTGCACCCATTTGAGCTATATTCGTGATTTTTGTGCGATTGATTTCAGCCCTGGATGGGAACTACTTGCGGCTAAGAGATTTGAAGATTGGATGCAAACGAATTAGTTTTACTGCTCATTAATCCCAAATTTCTTCAACAACTGTGAACTGGGGAATTGAGCGCAATGAGGTCGTAAATCCGCAATACTGAGTGTTTTGTTAAAACGCGCAATTTTCCAATGTAAGTACGGCAAGTTCTGAGCACTATAGGTTTGACTTCGACCCCCAAGCCATTGAAAGAGTTGTTCAAGATTGTTAAACCTTGCTGAACTTGAAAAACCTAATTCGGGGTGTAACGTGACGCCTTTACATTCATAGCGTAACCGTGGCGGTATCGAGCTAATGAGTTGTCTAAGTGGAGTATTAGGCGTTAGTTTAAATTGAGGCACGATACCGATTTGCCAATTGGCAAAAGCTTGTGGGTTTCGCATTAAGTGATCAACAAGTTTACTCATGCTCTGGCCTTTCGCATACAGGAGTTTAATTGATTTAGCCAACAGAGTGTTTGAGTATGATCGGGTGATCTTGTCCACTCTACAACTGACATATTGGCATAAATTGGATGCGATCTTTCTTTTCTAGCCAACATCGCTAAATTATAAAGTGCTTCAATTATTTGGTAATTCAGAGACTCATTTTTCCATTGGTCAGCCACTTGTCTGTATGCGTTGGCTAATTGTAAATACCGAAAGGCAAGATTTGCCACGCTTAACTCGGTGATGGTCTCACCAATAATTAATATATCTCGTTCTATATCCATTAGTTTTACCCCAATACGTCCATTAATGTTTTATCGGTGGGCATCAGTTCAGAAGTCATAATTCGTTTACCGCTTTGCTCTTTCATTCTGTAGAACGCTTCCATATTGACTGGTTTTCTTGTTAATTCCTCATGGTTGGGATGTGTAAATCGAGAGCCGAAAAATTCTTTCTCTACCAATGCTATTGTGTCTGAGTTAATTGCTTTGGGTAGCTTCATCGTGCCAAGACACAGCTTTCCACTTTGATAAATGTTCATCAACGGAGCGTGGTATAACTTTGAGTGTAGATTAGGGCGTTTGTTTGCTGCTAAAGCAAAAACGCTAAGTGAAGCTGTTGAGTGCCCGTTAGGAGCGCGAAATACATATAAAAGAGGTGGTAATGTTACTTTTACATTTCCTTTTGATAGATACAGTACACGGCTTTGTCTTGGTGTATGCCACACTAGCAGTTCTGAACTTTTCACAATGATATGTTCATCTGTAAATGCATTAAACCAGTTAGATTGAGCCTTTAAATTATTAATTTGTATGTCTTTGAATGTAGCAGCAACATCATCAACCGAGATTATTTCACCAACACCCAACTTACGATTTTTTATTGAATGACGTGTGATACACGATATAGAGCCAGAAAGATTAGAATGAACAACAAGAGCAAGCTTGCTTTCAATGTCTTTTTCATCGGCAACCGTCGATTGAATAAATGCCTCAGTAAGCTCATTGGCTGATGTGATTTCGATTTTCATTGGCTTATGTTCCGTGTCCTTTAATTTGATACAGTTAGGTTAAGCCAACACGCTAATCGCGCAACTCGATGACAGCCGTTAGCAAACTAACCATACAATTCGAGATTGAATAATTTTCAAAAAAATCGATAATCTTATCATCACTAAATCTGATATTTAACGCTGCCACCTCATTGCCGTTATAAAACCGTTCAGACGCTTCCTGAATGCAAATTTCTTCTGATGTATTTCCGAATGAGTAAATTAATTGCTCCGAAACATCAACGTCAGATCCCATATCAAACGGGAAGACAAATGGTTTTATGTTATGTTCAAAATAGGCATACAATGCCTGAATGGGTAATAATTCAGGGTGTTTATTTGACGCAGCCGTTAACGATTTTTGAATGTCTTTTTTAGGGTTTTTACTGAGTTCAGTTACGTGTTTCTCTAACTGACACATGCACCAATAATCATAGGCTCCCTCGATACCATAATCTTCGATGGTAGAAATCATTTCGTCATTCAATTTTAAGTCAGTGCAAAGCTGTTCTATCTCATATCCACCTTGTTTCATTGAAATATATTGCCCAATCATTTCAATGTCGTCCTCACTAAATAATTCTTCTGTAATCCAACCGTTATAATTGCTATTTAGGTCTAGAGTGCTGCATTCAAATTGATATGGCATGACTTTTTGAATAAGTTGGTAGAGCATGTTTTGTATACGTTTATCAAAGGAAAACTTATTCATGTCGAACTCTGTAAGGAACGCATCTGAAAAGGTGATCCGTGACGCAAATGTATTTTCATATTCATCACCAAATTCATCATCTTTCTTTGGCAATGACATAGACAAGTTCGCCATCATTTCTCTATTTGCTAGAATGCTGTCATAGCGTTCTAAGAGGTTTTTTTTCGCTTCTGGAACATGTTTAAGGGAATGCTCGATTAACGCTCTAATCGCTGATTTATGCGCTTCCATAATAGTTGAAACAGTCGTTGTAAAAGGTTTCCAACACTGTTCAGCTATTAATTCAGATACCAGACTGATTTGCACTAATTGGTCTGGTTCGCTAATTGCTGTCATGATCTGCTCTTGATCCACCCAACCCGATTTCAGCCCATACGCTAAAATCGGAGATATTGCGCCCAAGTTATCATCAAACAAGCTGTAGCAAGAGGTAAGATGCTTTTCATGTGATTCGTTAAATCTAGGTACGTCAGCATTGTTTATGCAGCTATACCAAATGTTCGATAATCGAGGGGGGGTGCAGCTCATTTCATTAAATCTCTAGCTAAGTGATGTTATTAAAGTTAACTCAATTCTGAGAACGCGCTACTAACAAAAAAACGCCCGTTGGGCGCTTATGTCGTTTATAGAGTGACTACCCAATTGGGGGCATATCCTTGGACTTTACATGCAAAGGTGATGTGTTAATGATTTTTAGGCGTTCAATTAATTTTTTTGAATTTTGTTGTGGGTTTTTTTTTGCGGCCTCCACCCAATTTTTTAATTGCAGGGTAATATCATTCATCATTAGCCCTTAGTCTTGACTGGAATTAATGGGAAGTCATATACAATTTCTGTTGCAGAATCGTTTAAGACGCCATCTTCAATGTAGAGCCGTGTGTGGCGTAACATTGGGAATTGTTGTGACAAAATACGTTGTACTTCATCTATGTCGGCTTGTGGGGCAGGGTCATTAATAATGGCCGCACCAATTTTAAATTTTCTGATTATCGTGTTCATGCTTAACATACTCATACTCCTTATAGTGATTCATCATCATTTTCAATCAATTCAGCAGTAGAGCTATCATCACTCTCCGTTGTCTCAACTGTTGGCGTGGTTGCCAGCGTTTTAATGTCATTTGTTGGTTGAGAGATTTGCTCAGATAAGCTAAACAGTTCATTGGTGAGCATTACATCAATGTCTGAAAGGCTTCCTGTTAACACGATAGGGTTACGCAATAAATCGGCTAAATCTCCTGTAGCATTGGAATCAACCTGCGTGGTTACTACCACTCTAGCTTTGTTTGCGGCCAAGAACTGAATTGATAAGTTGATGCGTTCTGCACCACCGATTGTGTTGAGTTGATTAAGTTGATTTAACATTGAAGCCTCGTTTCGATTAATGTGTTTTGATAACGATATAGTGCTACAAGTTGGCAAACGGGCAACTGACTACCCGCTTGCCAATGGCGCTATTTAATAAGTGCAATATATTCGGCTGGAGCAAAGTTCGACCAATCAAACTGAGTTGATAAGATAGTGTCAATAAACTTGCCTTTACCGCTATTGGTCGCTTTAGTAAAACTACCTGCCTTTTTGTTATCCATTGCTTTATCAAATCCAGCCTTGACACATAACGCTGACAATGAGCCGATGGTGTATTCTGATAATATAGATTTAGTTGGAATCCACTTTGCAATAGCAACATTTCGGGCATCATCAGCAAAACCGAGATTAGTGATCATTATGTCGGTCATACTGATAGTTTGGTCGTTTTGCTTGGTCGCAAGGTGTTGAGTGACATTAAGAATTTCAGCCTTTAAATCATCAATACTGACACGTAAAGCTGCTTGAATTGTGGCTTCAAAATGACTTGGGGTATCCAAGCTTTTATTGACGGCTTTGTAACTTGTGCATAGACGTTTAAGTGCTGCGTAGCTCATGGCTAATTGAAAATGTTCTTGTGGCATTAATAACGAAGCAGAGGTTTCTCGCAATATTGCTTTGTTAGTTTCAATCACTTTTTTTGGCACAATACAACTAACTGGTTTATCTGTAGCAGCTTTGGCTTTGGAATTGACCTTAACTTCATCTGTTTCAACATCAATGTCGTTAATAGGGGCGTCTAATGTGGCTATAGTATTATCAGCGGCAGTTTCGACAGTAGAGAGGGCGCTAACACACTTATTGAAACATATTTGGTCAACACACTGGTTATCATAAGTCGAGCCTAATGCGCGGCCTAGTCGGTCATCAATCAATACGACACGCTTCTCACAAGCCTGACAGCCAATTGAGAATTGTTCTTCACCAACGGTAATCGCATCAACTGTGTTGCGGTCTGTATCATTGATCTGTTGGATTAATAATACAGTGCCATATCGATCAGCCAATTCTGCTTTTCTCACTTCAAGCCATTCACCCGTTTTATCTTTAAAGCAATTGATGTTAGAACATGCGGCTTTGTGTTCATCAATACCAAACAAGCCAGATTGAGCCGCACTGTTATGAGGGCAGGTATTGCATTCTGTAGTGTCAAATTTAGCGAGGTTTAAATACTGTTGTCCCTTTGATGCGCGTTGACGTAAGTAGGTGACAGTCCACTTTTCAGCGACTATTTTCTTTAATGTACCCTGTTGAAGTTTAGTTGAGAACGGGGCGAGTAATAGTGCGTGACCAACGGTAATAGTTCCCTCTAATACGCAATCTAATACTTCATCACAGCATTTTAGAATTTCAATTCGCTCATTAACCTTTTTTATGTTCCAAGCCAAACGGTCTGCAATGGCTTGACGATCTCCATTATAAAAAGCACTGAGTTTTTGAACGGCTTTGCATTCGTCAATGATCGTCAGATCTTCACGATTTAAATTTTCTTCAAGTTGATATTCTAAAGCTTCGGCGTCTGAGAGTGGTTTAATCAACACAGGGATTTCAGTTAATCCCAATTCACGAGAGCCTTTTAGTCGGCCATAGCCAGCCACAACTTCAAAGCGATCCGCAGCAGGACGAACTAAGATAGGTTGAATTACACCACGTAGCAGAATACTTTGTTTCAACTCAGAATACTTAGTTTCATTGCGCGACCGTCTAGTATTACCAAAGGGGAGGTCATCAATCATGCTGAGAGGTAAAACGGTATTGTTTGTTGGTAAATGCTGATTCTGTTCCATCTTAATCACCTTTATATTGTGGCTAGTTCGTTTTGATAGGATCACTTTCTCACAGACTTCAAAAGGCGCAACCACTCAACAATGGTGGATTAACTACACCAAAGTTGAGTGGTTTAACTGAGGGTTAAGCAATTGAGTGAGGGCGGTTGTAATCAGAAATATTGAATGTTGCAGAAAAACATTTATTAACACAGAAATAATAATCAAATATATTTAGTATTTCTGAAAAACCCCAAAGAGTTTTAAATTCGGAAAATATTACGGAATACGCGCAAGCAGGCTCTATACCTTTTCATTATCTGTCATGATAAAAACTATGGACGATAGACAGATATCAATCGCCCATAATGGCAATTAAAAAGTACCAACTTACGTTAAGCACGCTTTTTAAACTCATCTTCTAGTCGGAAATAATTCATTTTTAACTTGAAGGTAATCGCATTTATGTTTTTTATTTCTTTATTAATAGATAGTTTTTCAGCTAGTGTGGACGGCGCTAACTGCCGATTTACGTACCCGTTTTGCCGTTTGTGACATGGCATCAATGGATCTATCAATGTCGATGACAGTTTTAAGTGTGGATGTGAGATTTTCATAAGTCATAGGTAATCGCTCATTCAGTAAATAGTTAAGTGTAGAATGACATATTTCAAAACTTAGGCAACTGAGTGGTTTTTGTCTTATTCTTCAGGAATAATTTGAACAATAATCTTTAGTGACAATGGTTTAAGCCTTATTTTGCTTTGTCCTAAAAATAGGTTTAATTAAAGATAAAACCTGATGATCAACATTGTTTTATGCAAAAAAGCAAAAAACATTGCTGGTAACTGTGAATTGTGTTGATTGTTTTGTTTTGTTGTTTTAATCTTGCTTCATTAAATTAAGCTTTAAACAGATTGCTGTGGGGACTTATGGACATTTCTAATTTTGAACAAACTGCTACTTACGCAAGAGAGGCATTACAACGTCTAACTGATAATGAGATTAATTATAAACAAGAGTTTGGTTATGACGACTTTCATATTCGCTTTAACAAATCGACTATCTCCCGCTTGTCTGGATTATCAAGAGCTATTGTTGATAAAGCGATGTTAGAAATGGAAGCAGAAGGTTATGTCTTTAGTAAAAAAATAACGGGAACGGTTGAAGTTTATGATCTCACTATTGAGCAGGTTGCTGATATATATACTCATAGATGTGAGCCAAAGTTAAGAGATATTCACAAAGAAGCCGTTGTATTGTTTCTTGCAAACCTTAAAGGTGGGGCCACAAAAACAAACACAGCATGTTCCTTAGCACAAGCACTTCGTACTCACATTCAACTGATTAAATATGACCAGCGGATTCTTGTTATTGACCTTGACCCTCAAGCCTCATCAACAATGATGTTAAATCATAAGTATTCTATTGGTGATGTCGAATACACCACCGCCCAAGCAATGTTGCAAAATCCGACTCGTGAAGAATTATTAAGTGATTTTATTGTTGAGTCAAAAGTCAAAAATGTATTCGTCATGCCATCGTCAATAGCCGATGGTTTTATTTCTTCGAATTGGGATGAATTATGTGCTGAACATCTTCCAGGCCAAAACGTTAATATGGCGCTAAAAGAGAATGTGATTGATAAGTTAAAAGGTGACTTCGATTGGATAATTTGTGACAGTGGCCCAAGTTTAGATGCATTTTTGAAAAACGCTATTGTCGCAACAGATGTGTTGGCTACCCCTTTACCACCGTCACAAGTCGATTTGCATTCTAGCCTGCAATACATAGGTCGTTTGCCATCCATTATGGATTCGTTAATAAAAAGCGGCGTAACGCAATTACCGAAACACCATTTTGCGTTTATGACAAAATTTAGTAAAAGTGTTCAAGACAAAGATGCATTGGCTATTGCTAAGGCGGTATTTAGAGAGCAGATGTTAGATTGTAACGTGCCTAATTTAATCGCTTATCAGCGTTGTGGAGAGACATTCGATACCGTTATCTCTGTAAACCCGAAGGAATATGCTGGAGATTTAAGATCATTAAAAACAGCGAAAGATGCAATTGATGATTTCGCTTTATCTGTATTTCAGCATGTCCAATTATATTTGAGAGCGAGTTAATCATGGAAGCTAAACAAAATCGAAAACCGCCAGTTGGAAGAAGTCTCGGGAAATTATCACCATTTGTGAGCGATTCACAACAGACGACTTATGAATATACCTTACACAATGGCCGTAAGGTTACGTTTCGTAAAGTGACTGTACCTGCAGATCAAGTAGAAACGTTGACGTTCGCACACAGCATGAACAAGCGCATTGCAGCTGATTTAACTCGCGCTTCTTTAGAGCTATTAACCAGTTCGATTTCGCGTCAACAATACCAGCCGGTTATTGCACAGCGGATCAATGGAAAATATGCAAGCTTAGACGGAACTCGTAGACGTCAGTCGGCCATTTACGCCCACGTTGGCCTTGATATTTTATATTGTGATGAAGAATTATCTCCAGCAGAGGTAAAAGCGTTATCTAAAGAGCTGCAAACAGCGAAAGAGCACTCTATTAGAGATAATGGTAGAGCTTTTGCGGCGATTCTAGAAGATGACTCAACGAAAACTCAAGATGACATTGCAGAGCTTGAGGGGTTCACACAAGGTTATGTCTCAAAAGCATTGAAAGCTTGGTCGATACCACAAGACATCGTTAATTTATTTGAATACCCAAGCGACTTAACGTTCAGTCAATTTTCGGAGATATCAAAAATTGTAGACATCATCATTGGCAAAAAAACTCCAATGGATGAAATCATTTTGTTAACTGATGTGAAGCCTGAAACATCAAACGATGAAGTAATCGATTTTCTTAAAGAAGCCGCAGAAATAAAAAAGGTCGTGAAAGTAACTGATAAGCCGAAAAAGTTTCTCCAGTTAAATGCTAAGAAATGGGCAAACAGTAAGCGGGTAAAAGAAAAAACGACGATAACGCTAAATCGAGCGACCGAGGAAGAGTATGCATTGATAGAAGCGTACATAATGAAAGTTATGAAGGGTACAAAAGAGTCATAGATAAGAAATAGAACGACGAACATGCTCAACCGCCAAGTAGTTCATGTTCGCCGCCAAACCAACAAGATAAATCTTAAGGAGTATTATCATGTCAATTAAGACAATGCTATCAGTTGCAGAATCGATTGCAAAGGGTCAGAACGTAAAAATGCCAGCCATAAAGTTTTCAGATTGGGCTCTATTTTGTAGATGTTTGCATGAGGCTAAGCTAGCAAATCAGTAGAAATTCAATAAAAACGGCCTTTGGCACTATATAACTAAAGGCCGTTTTATTTCTTAAAATTGTAAAGCTAGCTTAGGTTGTCCTAACAGGAGAGTTTTACACTCGGACGGGCATAATCAACGTGATTAACTCGTTTATTTCACAAGTAATTAATATTGCTGATGTTTGTGTAAAGTAAAACGTAACGGTTTCACCTGATTGTTTGGCAAGAGCGTCAGCCAGATAGGATGGATTAACACCTACAATCAAATTCTCGCACTGGTTTGTTTCGGCCTCTATCGATTCTGAAAACTCATTTGATTTGTCACTACTCGATACCGACATTTGCACATCTGAACCAATATCAAATTTAATGAGAGGAACTCGCTCAAGAGCCGCTACAGCATGAAATCGTTTAACTGTACTCTTTAGCTCTGCTAGGTTAAATGTCACGCCATTGTGCCTGTCAGTAGGTATGACTCGATTAGTATCAGGATAATGACCATCACCAAGAACAGATATGACAGAGGTGTCTTGGCTTACAATTGATGCTTTCTGGTCGTCAAATTCAATACTCACCACTTCATTACCATCTAAGTTTTGCGCTAAAATGGCCGACATCAACGAAGTAGGTACTAAGTAGTTTCCGTTACCATTACAAGTCAATTCAGTATGTTGTAATTGGCTTAGTCGATGACCATCGGTGGCGCAGACGATAACGACTTGATCTTCTATCTTCAAATTTACATGACAAAGGTACTTACGAACATCGTTTTTGGCCACGGCATAGGATGCGGAATTAAATAGTGAGGTTAACTGGGATACTGTGCATTGGATAGAAGAAATAGGCGCAATAATTTCAGGCGCAGATGGATAGTCGTTAGCATTAGAAATCGGGGATTTCAGTTTGCTCTTACCGCATTTGATTAATAAGGTTTCATTTTTTATCTCACACTTTGCATACTCGGCTGATAAAGCATTCAACACCGCATGTAAACGCTTACCAGACAGCGTAAATGACACAGGGCTATCAACTTGAGCAGGTAACGTTAATGAGTTGAATTGAGTGCCGTTTGAAGCGCTGAATCGCACACTGTTACTATTACTATCGGCTTCAACTAAAACGAGTTCAAAAACAGGATTAATTTTACTGTTGGCATGATTACAAATGGTTTGGATACGGCTTTTTTGATCTAAACTGAGAGTGAACATAACGGAGCGCCTTTGTGCTGTGTTGTATGTGTTCTATATTTACATAGACTTCAAAAGGCGCAACTGTATCAAGTCAACGAATTCAAATTAGCAATAGTCACATCAAATTCAAGAGGACGAATGAAAGTCACGCCAGATATTTGATTATTAGAATGAGTAAACAATATTTCGGCATTGCCAGAACGCTTAAAGTTGTTTAATGGAACGTCATGAAGAACACGCTTAAATATTTCTGAATCCATGCAATAGACAGAAAACTTGGCTGCGTGTGGGTATTTTTCTAAGAAGACATTGGCAATTTTCCACGTTGAAGCAAGATGAAAAGTTAATGCTCCCCCGGTTAACACAGCGTAACTTTGGTTGTCATCAATTTGTTCTAAGTTGTGGTCCTGCCCAGTGGCATTGATGATAGTAAATGCACTATGTTTTTTACTAGAAAGCATACGTATGTAATTTACAGCATGTTTGGGTTGGGGTTTAGAGCTGAATTCAATAGTCAGAACATTTATCGATTTTTCAGACCATACCGCCACCATATCAAATGGTAGGAATTCAATCGCTTTTCTTAGGTTTTTAAAGAACGTAATAATCCCTTTATCTGTTATTTCAGTGTCATAGCGTAAATCTCGTATAGATAATTGATGGAAGCTGCAATCAACAGAAATTGGGATGTCGGTTGCATTGATTGGAAAAGCCTTCACATTGGGCGCAACACAATCAATAGAGTAACTAAACACTGGGCATGTTGGAACATCATTGGGGCGAAGTGAAATTTCTGTCATCACATCGAACCCCTTATCCTCATAGTCTGAAACACGGCGATTAAGTTCCAATTTAATATTATAAGGTGAGTGCCAAATTTTCTTATTATAAAAATGGCGAGTAGTGCCGTTTTTAAGAATAGAGCGTTGTAGGCCGTAATTTTGCTGCCCGTCATGCTCGATCATGAGCCGTACAATTTGCCTAGTGTCAGGGTGTTGAAGTACGGTCAATTTTTCGATAAATTTATACGGATTCATGATTAAAACCCCACTCCTAACGTGTCAGAATTCCATGCTCCCAAACAATCCTCTGGTAGTTCAGTTAGCCATGCCGTTCTTTCATCTTTTACTGCGCTCTTTTTTATTGCTGGTTGTTTTGCTGGTTGAGTGAACGGTATAACGACATTGCCTTGTTCAATTTTAAAAATCTGGTCGATTGAACTTGGTTGCTTTGAGCAGCCGCGAAACTTGTAGTTATTTAATGGCATCACTTTTCTGATAGCTTTCGCTTTGATAAATTGACGATCATGCAAATTTAATAAAGTAGAAACTAACTTAAGATCACCACAATTATTCAAAGCGGATATCGTTTTAAGACCACGACGCAAGCATGACGCCTTGTAAAACATCAGTTTTTTTGAGTTGGTGGTGTAAGGGTTAACACCATTCAAACGGTCGTGAGTGTTAGCCCACATTGCTTGTTTAGCTTCTTCAGCAGATATCTGAGATAAGAATGATTGTCCATTCTCCATATCAATGATGCAGTATATTCCATGTAATTCACTCGGCTCAGCTGATACATCATGATGAACTTTCTGATTTGCATGATCTATTTTAAGTTTGTCATTTTCATATACAGGATTGATAACGATGTTTGAAATGCTAGTTTGTGTAGTAAGTAGTGACACTAGGCCACTTAAACTATGGCTAATTTCAAATTCAAAACTGAATTTAGCTTCATAATAACAAGCCTCTAATTCCATCAGGTCACCATTGATTTCTAATCCTGCATCAATGTAGGGTGATAACGCCTTAACAAGCGATGTAGGGGTTACGTCTTTCATGGTGAATAATTCGTGCCCAAACTGAAATCGGTCGCTTAAAGAGTCGTTAACGAACTTAGAAATATCATCTAACTGTTGGTTACTAAGTGGTTGAATAAATGCATCTGTTAGCTGCTCTAATGTTGATTTGATCATATTCATGTTCATATCCTAATATTCAGTAGATAAAAGTGCTGATTGCATATCAAAAGACGTTTTAATCATAGTGCGCCAGTCTTTAGCGCCACGTCGATATAATGCAACACGTCTCATTTCAGTAGACCAAATGCTATTCCAAGGGGTGTTACCCATATTCATCTCAATTTGATTTTGGGCAATAGCGTCTAATTCTTCGATGCTCATGTAAGCAATATGGATGGAACCATCCGTTAAAACACTTCGACAATACCCGCCTGAACAAGCACCTCGAACGTTTGGGTCGATGGATAATGATGTAACAAAATGCTCAACGTCATTATTGGCAACTTGCACCCGAAATTCATCTTTTTCGTAGACCAATGTAGCGCTGGTATTCTTTATAACGTTGAAGTTTGTAGCGATGGCAATTTCACCACGATAACCAGGATAGAGTTTAAGTTGCAATTCACCTGTTTCCGTATAAGAGGGCATCACATAAGCCAGTTTCTTTTCTTGGTTAAGCGACAATCCTAAACGACACACATTCAATAATAATTCATATACCGACCATGGTGCAGCCGAGCTAAAAGGGTTGGCTGAGGATTGAGAGTTAAAGATGATTCTGTTCAAATAAAAAATCTCTTCGTTTAGGTCAATCGATTGATCAGTTATTTGAGAGCTTAAGTAAGTAAAGCTTTCAGAAAAAACATCTTGGAATGGAATGGTATTCATAACTGGCTCCTAAATAATATAAGTACAATGTAAACTGGATTTTGAAACCCGCAACTACTAATCCAACACCCATGTAGACCGGCTTTTATCATGTCCGTACCAATTGCCTGTGGTGAGTGCTTCATTGAAATCCTCTAAAAATACTGATAACTCGGCATTAGAGTCAGAGACTTTTCGCTCAGATAATTCAAATGTCTCGCAGTTGTCAGCGTCTTTATACTCTGTAGCCACAAAGCAAAAGGTTTTTACTGGAACGCCAGCCAAATTAGCGACGTAGGTATAGAAGACTTGCTGTAAATCATAACGAAGATCCCGTATCTGATAGCCAAACTTAGTGGGGTTAGTTGAAAGGGTGGTTTTAAAATCAACGGCAATCGCGTCATTACGCAGCCAATCAAATCTAACTTTAAGCAGTAACCCCGTTTTAGGGCATCGAGCAATCATAGATAGCTCAGGATAACCGTCACTGATCAACCAATCCGCTTTAGGATGTGCCCGAGTGCTTTTCTCAGTTCTAAATGCATCATCCCACATGATTTGGTCAATAACGTGTGTCTCTATGAGATTTTCCCAAATAGGTTGAGATGGGCTAATGTCTAGAATTAATTCAATTTTCTTTTCACGATTTAGCGTGGTATCAATACCGTAAAAGGTCGCTATTGCATTGAGTTCGTTATCGGTACGTAGATAATTTACATAGCGAACATCTAAAAAGTCACAGATTGCTTTTTCACGTAGTTTTTCAAAAATAGGCAGTGTTGGGTCGTTTTCGTATAAGCGTTCAACTAATACCATTCTTGCACCACAAACGGGTAAATTACGACTTGCTAATTCCTCTTTAAGTTGAGGGATAGTTTCAATAAGTTTTAAATCAGCATAATCATCAGGCGTTGGGTTTCTCATGAAGTTGCCGTGAAAATTATGAGGTTCAAGCACTAACATGTGAGCATAAGTACCCGCACCAAAAGTATATTTTTGTTGCTTAGTTCTAAGGCGGCAAACATCAGAAAGGTACTGTCTAAAGTAGTGGTGACGACCTTTAGCAAACGTCTTGATCCCTGTGGAGCTGTGCGCGTCTAATGAATGGTAAACCGCGTTAGGCATATCAGTATAAATACCCTCAATAACATCGCCATTAACGGTTAGGAAGTTTGGCTTACCTTTATCGTTATAGGCTGGTTGTATTAAGTCGTGCCAAGAGCTTGTTTGAGATTTAAGCGCGGTATTCATAGTTCAACCCTTTCATTTCAATGTCTGAGACCTACCTCTATCTTTACATACAACGAAAAACCAGCAACTGCTTATTAATCAATGGTTTAATTGGCGGTTGCGCGTTTTTATAGGCGTGAGAAAATTGACTTTAGAATTAGCGAGTCCCAAAGAGACACTGAACTGAGGCAGAAATACAAAAAAGTTTGGTATACCTGTTATATCGAAAATGGAGTTAACTAATGAAAAAATGGTTATTTTGCATGTTAATGCTGGTGATGAGTGGGAATTTACACTCAGAAAACCAGCAGATATATGAATATGAAACCTTATCGGTTTCAGTTTTCTTGAATGACAACGAAACGATTGACCAAGCGGTTAATCGAGCAAAATCGATGTTGCAGATAAATGCTGTAACGATGACGCCAAAGTTTGTTAGCCACAATACACATTACGATAGCCAAACAGATGAAATTGTAGAGAAGGGGCTAATAGCTCAAGGTGCAAATGTCCGAGTGTTTAACACTCAATATGAGCGCGGTCTTGAAGATGGGCGAATCGTTCTTCACGTTACCGCCGATGTTTCAGTTGATATTTCAGCGATGCAGGCAAAGTTGGGGAGTGAGAAGCGTGAGCGACTATTGGAATCAACAATAGATGATTTATCAGTCGAGTATCAAAAGCTATCAGGTGTTTTGGAAAAGATGAAACGTAATATCACGTTAAGCAATCTTGATGCCCTTGTTGTTACAGACTATTACACCGCATTAAATAATTCACTGACAGTGATAGACGGCGATGCGATTAAAGAACAATTAACGGCGCACAAGAAGGGGACTACGAGTAAAGGTAAGTTGAATTCAGAGATTGTAACTGCTTATGAAATGTTCGTGTTCCCATTCATGGCAAATCCAAGCATTGACTACCAAGTGCTTGATATTATTCCACATGAACATGCAGTTGCGGAAGTTAAGATCCGGGTTACGATAAATCGAACGGGTGATTACGATGCCGCTTGGTATCCATCATTTCAAAACGGCGCAAAAGTAGAATTATGTAAGCAGTTTTTCTATGGGTGTGATGCTCTGGTGTTATCCAAATTGAGGCAAGTTGATATAAAAGAAGTGTTAAGGCCGAAGTATTGTGGCGATTCGTTATATGAATTCCTACCTTATTACGCGCCAGGCGCTAAATCATTTAGTGATGACAATATGCAAATTCGGTGTGGTAGTTCAACAAAGTATGCTTATAAAAATATGCTTTTCTATCAGACCGGTTATACCAAGAAGCAACCAATGGCCCAGATGCCAAGTAACCCAACAGTATTTACAGAGGCATTTAAAGAGCTATCAAATAGATCCTTTTGGTTGAAGATCAATATTGGTGATGAAAAGTTCAAAGTTAATATCAGTAACCTTTTGATTGAAGACATTACGATGTCGGCATATATGCCAGAAACAGAAGCTATCAAAGGGCTAAAGGTCGGTTTTAGAGTGGTGGGGGAAACATACGACATTACATCGCATAAGTGGAACGACGTATCAGGTAAGTTTTTACGTTTTCAGAGCAGAAAAATTGCATTTTATTAATTAAGGAAAAACAAATATGAATAAATTATCACTGTTATTTATCGGGTTATTGCTTGCGGGTTGTACTTCAAACCCCGTTGAACAGTATGTTGAACATCAAAATACGCTAAAAGAAAAAGCCGTTGAAAATGCTAATGCTCAGTTAGCAAGCGTACCAGATTGGTACTTAAATCCACCTAAAAATGATGATTTTGGAATAATGGGCGTTGGTGCTGCATCGTCGAAAGATATGCATCACGCATTGAAAAAGGCGCGTTTACAAGCTGAATTTGAGCTTGCTAAAAACTACCGACAAGAGCTTTCTGGTTCAGAGCGGGTTTATGAGCGAGAGAATGGGATGGGTACATTAGTGCAAACGAGCCAATTCTTGATCGATAAGCTTGTCGATTCAGTTCCAATTGTCGGTTACGACATGGTAGAACAAAAGATCCAAGTATTACCCGACGGGCAGTTTCAAGCCTACAGTTTATTGAAATTGCCATATGACGAATTCAATAAGGTACTTCAAAGCATTAAGCTTGATTCCCAAGATGCACGTGAACTTGAAGCTTTTGACGATTTAGAGCGTCGATTGGAGGCTAAACGCAATCGTAAAACCAGTGATGCAGATCGTGACCATGAACGTAAAATGGAGATGATGCAGAAACAACAAATGGTGTTGTCATATGCACCTAAGAGTATCGTCAAGCCTGTGGAACCACCAAAGCCCGAGCCAGTGAAAGCAGAGGATAAATCGACCTTTTGGGATATGGTCAATTAGAGATGATGTTTCGTAATCACTTAATAGTTACTACAGCGGTGGCAATCACAATTGTAAAATATGCGGATATTCCTTTGCCGTTGTGGTTACTGCTAACGGCTATTTACTTGGGCTCTTTACTGCCAGATTTGGACCATCCGGGGTCGACAATCGGAAGACGATTTCTGTTTATTTCGATCCCTTTGTCTGGCTTGTTTGGACATAGGCAGATAACGCACTCTTTGTGGCCGTTTGTAGTCACATTATGGGTATTTAGTAGTGAGCCTATGAAAATGCCGATAATTTTAGCTTGTATGATAGGGTATTTTTCTCATATATTAGCCGATTTTTTTTCTGACAGTGGTATACCATTATTTTGGCCATTTCAAATGCGCGTGGGCATAAGGTTGTGTAGCTCAGGGGGCATAGTTGAACCGATAATTGCATTAAGTTTACTTGGACTATCGATAATTTATTAGGGACGTTTTAATGGATACTAAACAAGGTGATTTTTTGGAACAAGTGTTGTTATCCAAAAAAGAGGTTAACGAAATACCTGCAAAGGTATCGGCAGAGGTGTTCGAAAGCATAACGACTCAAGAGCTGGTGGATATTATTAATGAGTTCAGTTTTAGTAATGCAGAAGTAGCGCTTGCAGCAGATGATTCAATGTTTAGCGTCAACATTGATATTGGTCGTATTCTGTTCTTTAGTAATGGCACTTGGTCTGCTAAAAATGGGGAAAGTTTTTTCGGTATTATGGCGACGTTGCCGGTAGGATTCGATGTGGATTTTATTTCAAAATTCAACCAAAACACTAAGGTCGGACGGCTTTATACCATCGACAAGGATGCTCAAACTACCCTTTATCGGGTTGATGTGCACATGAATGGTGGCGTTACCAAACGAAATATTTATTTCATGATAAATACGTTTATTCATTGTTATAAGCACTTGTTTTCGGGGCTGATATCTAATGAGGGGGTCTATGAACATTAAACTGCTCAAAACTTCACTGGTATTAGGTGTCGTTGTCGGTGCTGTGGCTTGGTATCTCATTGATTCGGCCCAGGTCAAAGAGGCTGAATTGAAAGTTAATGTTTATGGCGATTGGGTCGCTGCAGAAGGGTTCTGTAATACCAACGTTAAAGGGATTGATGGTGTCGATATCACGAACGAATTCCTATTAAAGAACGGGAAGCGTATACCGATTGATAAAATCCTCATTACGGAACAAGAAACAAGCATTGATAGATGTGATAGAGGCCAAATCGAGTATGACTTTGAGTTTACGCTCTTACCCGTGAATGAAACTTATCTGCATGGTTCGATGGCTGATTTTCAAGTGATTAAATCGGTACATGACTCGGTGGTTTATTTTAAAATGAGTCAAGAATTTAAAAAAGCGTATGAATTGTTTATCGTCGAACCTGAATGATTGGCCCGGTTGCCGGTTTTGCATTGAGTGAGAACATAGTCCAATCAATAACTGATAGGTATCACTAATGGACATTATTTTAGACAGCCAAATTCAAAGAGCAGCAGAAGACTGCTCTACGCATAACGTAATGTGTACATTCTCAACGTACAAGGGCAAACGATATACGCGGCTTCGGGCTCGGGAATTAAAATCAATCAAAGCCCACTCTAGTTCTAGTGACATACAGAAGGTTTTGGCCACCGCTGAGTTAACCCGACGAAATTACATCGATAGCGAGGTCCTTGGCGTTTCTTTTGATATAACACTTCACGCAATCGATAGGCTTAGCACGATATATTTGCACAAATTCATCAATGAATTTGATGGTGAACATGGCATAAGCAGTTGGTGTAATAGACTCGTTAAAGAGGCATTAACCCAACACCCTGAACTGTTGGGTTTAAATGAATTCGTGATTAGACATGAAGGAATTAACTTCACCTTTCGTGCTAATGATTATGTAAACAATTCGTTGGTGTTAACGACGATTAATTGAACAGATAGGCTTGTAATTGAGCCTGCTTAATTGAGTCACAAGGATAGTAGGTGTTTTTATATATTAATAATAACCTTTCTTTACTTTTGATGATTGCCCTAATCTTTCTTGGAATATCATTTTTCGTCCTAAGAAAAATAGAAGCATTAAAGTCAGCACAATACATTATAGAAAATCAATTTAAACTTATTAATAAAGGCGTGATAGAAGAGGGCTTTAACTTTTTTCAAGGTTATCAATTAACACGATATAAGACTTTAATTATTCGAATTAGAACTCAACATGGACATAATGGCTTCAAAGTCGGGCATATGGCGTGGCTAATGCAGATTATGGATGATGAAAGCATTGATGTCAGCAGTGTCAAGATACCGACCTTTGAGGGATAACTTAAGTTTAAAGAAATCAAGGCGGTTTAATAAAGCCGTAAAAACAGCATAGAGGACACTTGCCATGGCATTAGTCGTTAAAAAACATCAAAAAACAGGAACAAATGAAGTATTCATAGATGCTCTTATGGTCGGGGTATTCGAGCAGATGACCCCTAATAATGATACCTATTCATTTATGGCTAAGTGTTCTCATGACAAGCTTACGGGTGACCACTATATAGCGATAGGTGAACACTTAAACAAACTCAATATGGCAGTATAGGATTATCAAAGGTGCATCACAAAGAAATACCACAATTAAATATAATATCCAATATCCAATATTCAAAGCACAAATAATTGCACATATAACTTGGTGCGCCCTTGTTCCGCTATGCATTGAAAGGGCCTACTCATCGATCCCATTATCTTAATGCTTATAACAATGCGGGATGTTTCTGTTTTTGAAAAATAACAACAAGTATAACGAGAGATCACAATATTTAATTAGCCTTGTACCCAACAATAAAGGACAAGGCATTAGAATCATGGATATTTCTAAGAAGGATATTTAGAAGTTGTTCGATAACTCTAATCCAACAGTTCTATATCCGTTTGTAGAAATTTATTTATGTATGTATGACCAAAAAACTTGAAATAACAAAACCAACTTTGAAAGGAAATAAAATGTTTAAAAAATCAGTTCTATCTCTGGCATTAATCACTACTATTGCAGCTTGTGGCTCTTCTTCTGATGATTCTGAAAAAGTTGAAACACTGCCATCAGTAGCCACTAGTAGCACTTTTACGGTTATTGATGGCTACCTATCAAATGCTTCAGTCTGTGTAATGCTAGCTGCTGGTGGAGATTGTACGGCTATTGGCAAAACAAACGCCGAAGGGGAAATTGAGATTGAAGCTAAATATGACGGCTACACTGTCGTTGCTAGCGTTATTGCCGGTGAAACAACTGACAGCGACAAGGCAGGATTTGTTGGTCACAGTTATGAAATGCGCAGCGCCGAAGGCTCAAGCGTTGTGACCCCGTACACTACTCTGGCCGCGCTGGATGATACCAAATCTCTTGCTGACATCGCTAGTGAACTTAATCTAACGCCAGCCGTTGTCGCGGGAGATTACATCGCTGAAAATGACGCTAAAGCTCACCTTATTGCGCGTACACTGGCAAACCGTTTGGATGCTGATTACGGTAAAGCAGACTCTACCGCATTGTTAGAAACAGCTAAGATGGCCAGTACGTATATAGACACAGACTTAGCGAACATTGATGAAGACCTTTCAAACGTTGTCATCAATGTTGGTGAAGGCAATAAACTGACTCATAAAGCTCGTATTGCAAGTATCGCCGACTTTCTTGAAGACGCTGATCAAACGACCCCTCGCTATATGGCAAGCTTAAATGAAAGCTGGTTTAAAAGCGAAGGTATTAGTAGTGTGTCATTTGTAGATGGGAACATCTACATTGAAGGCCGTCTACTTGGTAGCTACACAATAGAAGCAAATACATTAGTAATTACGGGTGATGGCTCAGATGAATTCATCTATCTCTCAGACGAATTTGCTCTAACTGTCCCTAATCAGGGAGACATGAACGTGATTGCCATGGCTGATCTAGCTACAGCAAAGACTGACTTCACTCAGAAGGCTGTTGAAGGGTCTAGCTGGTACTATGTCGCTGATGATTCTGGTAATGGTAAAATTGACATCATGAGTGCCACATTCCACTTCAAAACCGATACCGTAACAGGCTTTCTAGATGGTAAAGAAATTGATTATGACTACGCTATTGAAAATGGTAAAATTGTAATTCCATCTATTGATGTAGAATTTAAGTATATTACTGGTAATGAAGAAGCCGTTGTTATTGACGACGGCTTTGGGAAAATGGCTTTACTGGTTGCAGACAACAACCTTGCCAACAGAATTGTAGCTAAATGGGCTATTGCCAAATAATCGTGTTTAATTAGCAAAACCAGCGATATTTTGAACAAAAGTCGGGAGTAATATTAGCTCCCGACTTAAACTAGTCATAAATAAAGCCATGATTATTGACTATAAAAATGGGTGGAATGATTAATCTAGGGCTGTTAAAGGTAAGGCGGCGAGCCTTAAATATTATGTCTTGCCATTGTCTCAAGACTTTTTATACAGGCGTCAGTGGTTAGTCCGGGAAAATTTCGGACGTATTGCACGCAAGCCATATGCCCCATCATCATTGCATCAAATCCAGCCACAGGAACAGCCATCGCAGGCTTTCCGCCCTCTGAAACACAGACAAACAACATCATTGAACTCTCGCCTTTTGATTGCCAAGTTAATGAGAACCCTTTATTGGCTTTAACTCCATGTGATTTCCCCTCAAATCTCTGCTTAATTCCTAGTAGAGTCGAAATGACGTGAGGCAGTTCCGATTTAGTGATTTGGATGGATATTTTATCTGCCCAGTTAAATTGCTTTGGCCCAACTGCAGTGGCCGCTTCTATCATCACCGTTTCCCATTCTAATTTACGTGTTAAGGATGGTTTTAATTCGATAGCGGCTTTCTTGCCGTGGCACTTAAGCGAGGCGTACTCCTTGAATGCTCCAGAATACCTCTCTTTATTAAAATCAGTATACGTGTCTTGTTGAGCTTTATTATTGTCCTGTGGTGGACAACACGTATTTTGTGGCTCATGCGAACTCTGATTAAAATGCTCTGTTGAGTAGATACTGTTAGCGTTATACATGTAGATCCCTTTTTTGGCCTTTTCTTCAGTTTGCTCCCGTTTTTGTATCCCGCAACCGCGAAAATCTTCAAAAAATAATTAGTGTGTCCTAAATAGCACCTGAAACGAGCCAGACTTCGAAAAAAGGTAAGTAAACTAATTCGTGGGATATTCTGTCTTGGAGATTGAAAATGAATGGATTAGTGAAATGTTTTGCATTGATAGTCATGCTTGGGTTTATTCCTATAAGTTATGCATCGAGCAATGCAAATACATTGTTGCCTGAAATAAAGGCGTTAGCTTTGGATAAATTGGTTTTAGATAGAACCGATAAACCTGTCACTGTACTTGAAACGCCTGTGATTACGGATGCAAGTGGAAAGGTGGCTCAGGGATTAACGAAAGTTAAGGTGTCACTAGCGGTTGATGCGGCATCGAGCCTAATTATTCAAGGGAATTCGCTAAAGCCCGGTCAGTCAATGACAATTGTTCAAGACTTAACAGTAACGGGTGGTGTATTAAAAATCCCGTTTTATCCAGAAACCTCCAATATTGCTGGGATTAGTCATTATTCGTTAGATATTCCCAATATTACTGCTGAGATATGTCCTGATTCATATTCTCTTAATTCCGCGACTAACACTTGTCAAAAAGTGAATACCACAAGTCTTTTATATACATGTCCTAGTGACAACTGGACTTATTATGACGATATTACAAAGTGTATTAAGCAGACAGAAATTCCAAAATCTACTTGTCCTGTGGGATTTGACAGCAATGGTGATGGTACTTGTACTAAAACAGAGTACGAAGATACGGTAGCCAAATGTTCGGCTGGTTATGCTTACTCTGCATCCAATGACCGATGTGAAAAAACATTAGAGGTTATTGCAGATAAGACGTGTTCCGACCCTAGTTACACTTATATTAGTGCGACGAATGATTGTAGAAAAACTGTTGCTAAACCCGTTGATTATGATTGTTTGTCAGGTTTTACCTATAATTCATCATTAAAAATATGCGAAAGAACATTATCGACAGATGCAGACCCTCTTTGTGAGACCGGTTATGCATATTCTGCGGCCAATTCACGATGTGAAAAAACAGTTTCACAGGTAGCATCTAGAACTTGTCCATCAGGTTTTACTTATTCAATCGAGAATGACCAGTGTGAAAAGCCATTAACCGACGCTGCAGATCCCGTTTGTGCGAGCGGTTATTCATATTCAACGGCTAATTCACGGTGTGAAAAAACCTTAACTCAAACGGCAAGCAAGATTTGTTCGAGTGGTTATTCTTTTTCTTCAGTCAATAATCGTTGTGAGAAAACCACAACTAAATCGGCAGATCCGGTTTGTGCAAGTGGCTATACCTATTCTTCGGCCAATTCACGATGTGAAAAAACATTAACTCAAACAGCGAGTAAAATTTGCGCGAGTGGTTATTCATATTCTTCAACCAATAATCGTTGTGAGAAAACTACTACCAAATCGGCAACGCAAGTTTGTGCGAGTGGTTATACCTATTCTGCGGCCAATTCACGATGTGAAAAAACATTAACTCAAACAGCGAGTAAAATTTGTGCGAGTGGTTATTCATATTCTGCTACTAATAATCGCTGTGAAAAAATACTTACACAATCGGCAGCGCCTGTTTGCTCTTCGGGCTATTCATATTCTTATACACATTTACGATGTGAAAAAACATTAACTCAAACGGCAAGCAAGGTTTGTGCGAGTGGTTATTCATATTCTTCAACCAATAATCGTTGTGAGAAAACCACAACTAAATCAGCAGATCCAGTTTGTTCGAGTGGTTATTCATATTCAACAGCGAATAATCGCTGTGAGAAAACGGTAATGCAAACGGCAAGCAAGGTTTGCGCGAGTGGTTATACCTATTCAGCAACCAATAATCGTTGTGAAAAAACCACAACTAAATCGGCAGATCCGGTTTGTGCAAGTGGTTATACCTATTCTTCGGCCAATTCACGATGTGAAAAAACGCTAACTCAAACAGCAAGTAAAATTTGTGCAAGTGGTTATTCGTATTCTGCTACTAATAATCGCTGTGAAAAAACTTCAACATTAGCGGCAGCGCCTGTTTGTGCGAGTGGTTATACCTATTCAACGGCGAATTCACGGTGTGAAAAAACGGTAACCCAAACAGCGAGTAAAATCTGCGCGAGTGGTTATTCATATTCTTCAACCAATAATCGTTGCGAAAAAACCACGACAAAATCAGCCGATCCGGTTTGTGCGAGTGGTTATACCTATTCTTCGGCCAATTCGCGATGTGAAAAAACATTAACTCAAACAGCGAGTAAAATTTGTGCTTCAGGATATTCATATTCTTCAATAAATAATCGTTGTGAGAAAACTCTTACTAAATCGGCAGACCCCGTTTGTGCAAGTGGCTATACCTATTCAGCGACCAATTCACGATGTGAAAAAACATTAACTCAAACAGCGAGTAAAATTTGCGCGAGTGGTTATTCATATTCTTCAACCAATAATCGCTGCGAAAAAACAGTAACGACAACACCAAATTGCTCATCTGGTTATACATTTAATTCATCTAGCTACACATGCGAAAAAACTATCACTACGACGGCTGGGTGTGTAAGTGGTGCGCTTCAAGATAGCGGCCAATGTCTTGCTAGTGGCACTTTATGTGTAGTATTTAAAGACTACATGAATGACATGATGGGTTATAATAAATTTTCTAGTTCTACTTATAGTTATCCTAATTCTTGTACGCTTATAGAGCCTAGCGGCGCCAGAACAACGTCGAGTGTTAATACTTCTTACTATTGTGATTCTTATAATTCTTCTACGGGAATGTGTAGTAACTACGAGGTGTCAAGCTGTCCATCTGGATACCAAAGCGTATCGTCAACATTATGTGCTAAAACAACAACGGTTACACCTACCTGCGCATCGGGATCAACATTCAAGAATGGTATGTGCAGCAAGCTTGTAACAGCCAGTTTTTCATACAGTTGTCCTAGTAATTATTCGCTCAGTGGGTCTTCGTGCAGTCGGCTATTAACAGCCGCTAATACGTGGAAATGTTCAGATTCAGGATATTCGTTAAGTGGTTCAACTTGTAGTTTGCTTGTCACAGCCAGTTTTTCATACAGTTGCCCAAGCAATTATACGCTCAGTGGTTCTTCGTGCAGTCGGTTATTAACGGCTAACAATACGTGGAATTGTTCTGGTTCTGGATATACCTTAAGCGGTTCAACTTGTAGTTTGCTTCAAACGGCCAATTTTTCGTACAGTTGCCCAACAAATTATTCGCTAAGTGGTTCTTCGTGCAGTCAATTATTAACGGCCGCTAATACGTGGGAATGTTCTGTGGGAGGCTATTCATTAAGTGGCTCAACTTGTAGCAGGCTAGAAACGGCCAATTTTTCGTACAGTTGCCCTACAAATTATTCGCTAAGTGGTTCTTCGTGCAGTCGGTTGTTGACGGCCGCTAATACGTGGGAATGTTCTGATTCAGGCTATTCATTAAGTGGGTCTCTCTGCAGCAAGTTTGAAACGGCTAATTTTTCGTACAGTTGCCCTACAAATTATTCGCTAAGTGGTTCTTTGTGCAGTCAGTTATTAACGGCCAATAATACATGGAAGTGTTCTGACGCTCGATATACCTTAAGCGGTTCAGCTTGTAGTTTGTTAGAAGTTCAGCCGTTTAGCTACGATTGTCCTACAAATTATACCCTTGGTGGATTTTCGTGCAGTCAGTTGTTGACGGCTAACAATACGTGGGAATGTACTGATTCGGGATACTCGTTAAGTAGTTCAACTTGTAGCAAACTTGTTTCTACAAATTATTCATATAATTGCCCTACAAATTATACCCTTAGTGGGTCTTCGTGCAGTCAGTTGTTGACGGCTAACAATACGTGGAAATGTACTGATTCGGGATATTTGTTAAGTGGTTCAACTTGTAGTTTGTTAGAAGTTCAGCCGTTTAGCTACGATTGTCCTACAGACTATACCCTTGGTGGATCTTCGTGTAGCCGGTTATTAACAGCCAACAATTCATGGAAATGTTCAGATTCTGGATATTCGTTAAGTGGGTCTTCGTGCAGTTTGTTAGAAGTGCAGGCATTTAGCTACAATTGCCCTAGCGATTACAGCCTAAGTGGTTCCTCTTGCAGTAAGTTAATTTCTCAAGAAAATACATGGTCTTGCGATAGCGACTGGTCGTTATCAGGATCAACTTGTTATTTTACCGATACATTAGCATATTCGTTTACCTGCCCAACAAATTATGTGAATCATGACGATGGAAGTTGTACGCAGTTGCAAAACAATGCAAATACTTGGACTTGTCCATCTAATTATGTGAACGACAACAATGGCTCATGTTCGTTAGACCAAACAGCCCCATATACTTTATCTTGTTCCGACCCAACTTATTCACCTGATTCAACTACAGAGGTGTGTAATAAGGTATTAACGAACACCCACACTTATAAATGTGGAGACTCTGCATACACCCTTTCGGGTTCAAACTGCTCATTGTTAGTCACAGAGCAAGAAGAATGGCTTTGTGGTGATACTTCATTTGATAAAATTTCTGAAACTCAGTGCCTTAAAGAAACCGATGATAGCTTGGTGGGTACTTGTCCTGTTGGATTTGTCAAATCAAGTGACGGTACATATTGTGAATTTACCGACGCGGTTGCTTACACAAATCGCTGTTCAGCCTCTTTTACCTTGAACGGTGGTGAGTGTGTGAAAGATGTTTATTTCGCACCAATTTGTTCTACTTCCTTTGTCGATTCCTCATGTACCTGTGATGATGGTATGACACTTAATACAACGACACTTCAATGCGAGGGCATTGAAAAAACGCCTGTGTTAAAAAGTTGTCCGACGGGGTATTCAGACCAAAACGGCCAATGTGAATATCATAAAACAGTCGATGTTGTTTATGATTACTGTCCTCTAGGCATGATGGCTCAAGATGGGAAATGTATTTTAAAAGAAGAAGTTGAAACAACCCAAACGTGTAATGCTCCTTATACGTTACAAGGGGAAACCTGCCAATACATTGATTCTATCCCTACAGGTTATGTTGTAGGCATAGATTCGACAGGCTTTGAGGGTGACATCAAAACTGAGATTTCTTCAATAACGTTGGGGAACAAAAGTTTTGATGCCATTGTTAGTGAAATGTCAGAAATAGCTATTGATGACATTACAGGCTGTAGATTGGTGGAATCAGAGCAATTGGCGAATGGTATAATTAAAAAAGGGGATATTTCTTGTTTTGTAAAATGGACGGCATTGCCAGAAGGCATTACCGGTACAAACGATGTAGTTTCAGGCATTTTTAAGCAGTCTGGCACTCAATCACTTGAGTATTCTCTTTTCGGTTTTAATGGCAATTCGAGAACGGAGTTTGAAATATCGAAAGGGACAATCGACTTAACTGTCACTGAGCCACCTAAACCGGACATAGAAGATGTAACCACTCGATTAATGAATCAAGTAGTTTCTGGCTTTGAAATGTACAATTATAGTGAAGACAGCCAACTGAGATTTACAACAGTATTAGTTAAACCAAGAACTTACATTCAAAAAGTGACCATAGATGATGTTGGTACATGTAATGTCTTGGTCGGCGCTACTTCTTGTATCATTTATAGCAGCGTGTCCTATACAAAAGACCCGACTGAACTTCAAATCGACAGTAACTATAAAATTAAAGCGAACAGCGAGATTGGTGGTTGGGATGAACCCGATTTAATCGCTAAAGATTGGGTTATTCACCATGATTTTCGTGGTCCCAATATAGCGTTTACAAATTTCAATCCAACGCTTGCGGATGCTCCCATTATTAATTCTGATTTAGGTTTTACGGTAGTGATAGCGGGTGGAGATGGCGCCACGGGGATAAATAATTTTCGGCCGGAATTAGAGGATAGCGACGTATGGTGGAGGCCGTCACAAGTTGAATTGGTATTCACAGTAAAGGAAGGTAGTCAAAGCGTTAATAAAGTGACGTTAGATGGGAAAGAAATCACTTTTGATATTCCCAATAATGTGTCTAATTCAAAAACATTAACTAATAACTCAATCATTAGTGAAGGTATAGCGAGTGCATATCCATTTGAAATGAAATCACTGACCCCCGGCGAGTATAGTGTTCAAGTGATTGCTAAAGATACATTTAACAATGAGACTATAAAAACTTACGATAATGTTGTAGTGGGAAGACCTTTACCTCAAATTAAAGTGATATATAAAGGCCGTTCTATTGAGCAACTATCTGGGGCTCAAACCATTAATATGTTAGATGATCTTACTGTTGTTGTTCACAATGGCGTTGTGGGAGATTCGACAATAACGAGCATTAAAATCGATGGCCGTGATGTGTTAACAACCAACAGCGAAACATATTTTAAGAAACTGACGGGTGAGGGTTTTGGTCTTGAAGCCAATACTTCACATATTCTAGATGTAGAAGCCGAAGATAAAGAGGGCCGCGTTACATCATTATCTCTACCATTTAATTATTTACAAATGACGTTTGGCATTAACCATAAGCCCGTGACGGTCATTCAAAAAGTTGAAGATGTTGCGCTTTCTGTGCATCGTACTCGTGGCATTCGATGTGACCTTTATGGCACTAAGGCCGCCGCAGTTTTAGCGTCAAATGACTATAATTATGCTTGTTATATTGAATGGTCTGTATTACCTGCGGGTTTAACTCCTACTGTCACCACCTTCCAGTCAAAATTATCGGGGGCGGTCCAAGATTTAGGAATGAACACACTTACCTATAACGCCTATATCGTAAATAAATCTGGTCGAGTGGGTAAAGTTGGTAGTGAAACCATCACATTTGAAGCTATTGCACCATTGCCCTTAGAGATTGAATTAGACGACAAGCTGAAGTTAAGTGAGGGTGTTTATAGCGTTTCTATCAATAACACGTTATTAGGTAGATACAGAGGCCAATCTAGCCGAGCGAATGTAGATGTTCGTTTGAGTAATGAGAGTGGGGATGAAAAATTTTATAAACATAATCAATTACCATTTGGTGAAATTCAGACCTTTTCTGCTTATGCGGAAAGGTTAGGTGACTCTGTATTGTGGGATAGAATTCCATACACATTAAAGGCGCATTACCGCTTGGCACCTGAACTAAACATAGAACAAAAGTTTGATTTAATAGTCACCCCTCATCCATACATGCAGGTATTAATGGACTTAGATAGCCAAAATTATGCATCAACAGAAACGATTCAAGCGACCATCAAATTAGGGCTTCGCAATAATATGACGGGGCTCTTTGAGTACAATGAAGCGACTATGGGTAGTGGTTGGGATGTCTATCTCGCGTTTAAGAACGGGAATACATATGAGCCCGTAACCGAAACTACAGAAATAGGCGCAACTGGGACTGGGGTTATAGCGTTAGATGCCAACATTATCTTTGAGCGCAATCAAGCCGTTTATGCCATAGCAAAAGCCCAATCTCCGTATCCTGAAATATCCATTGAGCGTGTATCAATCCCAAGAAGCATTACCGTGGTAAAAGGTACGGCTGTTGATGGGAAGGTAGTATCGCGAGTCGTTCAATCAAGAGTGCCGGCTAACTTTGATATGAGATTTGATACGGCTTCGTATGATGATTTCAGAGTGCTTGGTGATATTGAATGGCAAATACTTGATCCATCAGGCAACTGGGTTACAGAACCAAGCTTTAATGACCTTCGATACATTTGGATCAAATCAACGAGTCCTGAAACAATAAAGGTTCGAGCTTCAGTCACCAATAAAGTGACATTAGTCCAAACCAATTCGGATGAAGTCACATTAATTAGTTACGATGTGCCTCAACTTAAGATTGACGGCTCAAGCCAAGCTATTTCTGGACAAGAAATTGAACTCACAGCTCTTGATAATGGTGAAACACCGCAATCGGATGCGATTGTGGAGTGGTCGCTTGATAACGGAGAAACGTGGGCGGCTGGAGAGCACGTATACAATGTGGCTGTCGGTGAAAGCGCGTTAAGAGTTAAAGCTCGGATGCAATATGCGAACACTTCTGTAGATGTCACAGCAGGCCAGTGGAGTGAAGCCATTAAGTATATTTCAGTGACTAAACCAAAAGAGTTAATCGTGAATGTCTTTAAACCCAGCGTGATAGAGGTGGGGACGGAGGTAGAACTTAGTTTACAAGTCGCCAATCAATTTGCGGGAACCGGGGTCGCAGTGCTTTCAGAATGGATAATGCCAGACGGTAGTGTGTTGTCAAATCAATTAACGATCAAGCATTTGGTTAAAGAAGAAGATTTAGATGAAACGAAAAGACTGCATTTGACTGCTAGAGCGTGGCTAGAGGGATATAAAAACGTCACGTTAGGTGAATCAAAGGTTGTGATAAATTCATTTAGTTATACATTCCCGTCCGATGATAAGTTAAGTCTGTCTATTAACAATAACGTCAAGTACGTGCCGTCCACGGGGTATGCAACCTTAAACATGCCTTATATTAATGCGCCAGGGGTCGTGTTTACTTATGATTGGCTCTTTGATGAAGACGCTATAGAGAAAACAATTGGTTATGGTAAATCAATGAACTTCAAGGTTATTAAGGCTGGGGTTCATAAGATCACATTGTCATTATCAGATAATCGAGGCAATTTTACTTATATTGATGGTTTTGTTGATGCTGTAGAGCCCGACCCGTTGGAATTTGACGTGACAAAAATTTACTCAAATCGATACATGAGAGCGCCATTAATGATATCGCTGTACCCAAGTGTTAAAACAAGTCACCCATACGACTTTATGAAAGAATATCTGTGGACGATAAATGGGGTTACAGGTGAACCCTCAAGTCGTGCGATCGGTGTTTTTGAAGACCTAGATGCGGGGCATTATGATGTTGAATTAGAAGTGACGTCTAATTTTGGTCAAAAAGGAAAGTCATTAATGTCGTTCGACGTTAAGCCAAACGAAACTCCAGTGTGTGCACCTGTGGTACGAGAACAGTATGGAATCCATATTGTTGATGCTAACTGCAAAGATAGTGATGGTACGATTAGCTATTATCGTTGGGTAGTGAATAGCACCATTTTCAGTCCATATGGTCCACAAGTACGGTTTAGCGAATCTGATTTCCCATCGGCCACCATTGTTATTGAAGCAGTAGATGATGCAGGGGCTAAAGGGATAGGACACGCAAGTTTTTAGTCCATATAATGTGAAAAAAGCCAAATAATCATAAAAACGTCAATATTTTTTAAATATTGACGTTTTTTTTGTTTCAGTGTCCCAAAGAGTACCTGAGTTGAAAAGTTTAACGCCCTCACTGTTTTAAAATACTGTTAATCAGTATTGCTTGGGAGGGTGAAAATTGAAACATGCTCTGGTTAGTTTTTCACTTATTGCTATAGCCATATTATTTCTAGCATCAAAATTTACGATCGCGGTGCCCAGTCAAGAATATTCCTGCTTATTTGCGAGTTATTTTTTAGTGGATAAGCAGACGGTCAATATTCAACGGGAACACTTGATTGCGTTTAAATTGCCTAAAAACACTCCTTATTTTGTAAAAGGCTCTCGTTGGATAAAGAAATTGGTTGGGATGCCAGGTGATCACATTGTCGTAAATATTGATGCCGTCGTGGTTAACGGTAAAAGCTATAAAAATAATATGCGCCAATTACTCATGAAAATTGATGTAACAGAAGCCGATGTGATGAAAGAATTTTACTTAGCAGACGATCAATATTTTCTAGTTGGAGAAACCCCGTTGTCCTATGATTCGCGATTTTGGGGCCCTATACAAAGAAGCGACATGATAGGAGACGCATATGCAATGTTATAGAAAAATATTGATTCTAGTTTTGGTCGTAGTGAGCGGCATGGCCAATGCAAATCAAATTACTGAAGACCAAATCAACACAGATCAAGCGTTAAAAATGGCTAAGGAAAAGGGATGGTTAGATGGATTAAATCTATCGGGTGACACCCAATCCTCAGCTAAGGATGTGGAACAATTTTTAACTAACGCACAAGACCAGATTAAAGAAATTACCGATGATGCACTCTCCGTTAAAAGCCCTCCTTCCAAGCCAGCATCAGTGGCCTTTATGTTCGTCAGTTTATCGATGCCCCGAGCCTCACTAGTTGATGCGTTTAAGAACGCAGCAATCTCTAAAACCACTGTATACATCAACGGCATGTTTGAGGGTGATAAAAGTATTCTGGACACCATGGATCGACTACATGCAATGACACAAGACATGGTGTTAAAGCCAACAGTAAAGTTTGGTCCATCTTGGTTCAATATGTACCAAATACATCGAGTCCCGGCTTTGGTGTATGACAATAATAAAATTCAAATAAAAATGCTTGGTATGACTCAAATGGCTTTTTTTAATGAAAAAGTCGCGACAGTCTCAAAGAGTACCGATTTTGGAGCATATGGGGCAACGTTTCCGGTTGAAGAAATCTCTTTAGTTGAGCAAATAAAACAAAGAATGAGCCAGCTTGATTGGGAACAAAAGAAGCGCGTAGCGACTAAAAATTATTGGATAAATCGGCCAATATTTAGTTTGAAGTTGGCTGCAGAAAATCACACGTATTATATCGACCCAACAGTGACTATTAAACGCGATGTAGTCAATCGAGCTGGTGTTGTCCTTGCCAAAGCGGGTACCAAATTTAATCCATTGGCACAAATGCCAAATGCATATCTCGGCCTTTATATCGTAGACCCATCAGATCGATTGCAGCTCAGTTGGTTAGATAAACACATTGATACGTTCGATTATCGAGACCAAATTATTGTCACTCGATTGGATGATTCTAAAGGGTGGGAACAGCTTAGCGATCTACGAAAGCGGTACAAGCGGGATATCTTTGTTCTTGAACAAGAGTTGATTACCAAGTTTGCCATCAAATCAGTGCCATCGGTTGTCAGCATGGAAAAAAACTACATCAAAGTCAGTGAATTTAACGTGAGAAAATAACTATGAAACTAATAACATTAGCTTTGGGTATCGTTGGGGGGATTTATCTCTCCCTTGAACACCCCGAGATGGCAATGCAAATATTAATGGGATTTATCGATTTCATTAATTGGCTATCGGCTTATGCGTCATCGATGCTAAAAGGTATTTAAAATGAAAAGATTTTTAATCATAGTTCTAACAGCGATGACATTTATGTTTAGTGCTATAGCCCATGCAGAATCACCGACAGATAACATATGTAAAGATGCAGAGATCTGGACCAAGATTGTCGACCAAGTTTGTTGGAGTTGTTTCACTGAGGGTTTTTCCTTAATTGGTATTGGGAAAAAGCCAGATGGCGCAGCCAGTAACAGTCCGTTTTGTTTGTGTAATGATACGTTAGGTATTCCCTATGCAGGGACAAAACTTTCGTACTTTGCTCCAATGAGGCTGATAGAGACGGTTAGGTTGCCTTGGTGTAGCCCTACGTTGGGGGGTATTACACTGCAAGATGATTTTGTCGGCATGGGGACAGTGAATGCCGCTAAAGGGGAAGGCTTTTGGAATAGCCATTATTTTGCATTCCCACTGATGGAAATGTTAGAAATCTTATACATAGACTGTCATCAAGATGGCTATATTGATTTAGATTTGATGTATTTGTCCGAGGTCGATCCAACATGGAATAACGACTTACTCGCCTTAATGTTGTCCCCAGAAGCCATATTATTCGCCACTCCATTGGCAACTCCGTGGTGTGCTGCTGATTGTGCTTTAATTTCTGCTGATTTAGCTCCAGAGTCCACGTTTGGGTGTGCGGGTTGTGATGGTCACTTATATCCATTCACAGGAAATATTAAAGGCCAAACAGATAATGTAGCTCAATCCAGTTTAATTGCTCAGCGGATGATTAGCTCGCTTCATCGCAAAGGGTTAGCTAAGAAAACAATGGGTGAAGGAAACGTTTGTGAAGCTCACGTAGCCCCATTTACGCCAAGATCACAGTACAAATTCAGTATGATTTATCCAAGAGCAGAGGCCGATGCCCAAACCGACACTGGTAGTTGTTGTCACCCAATGGGGCAGTCCACAAATTTATGGTGTTTGCCTGTCGGCGGCAGAATGAGGCCGGGAGCAGAGGATGCAGTGTACATGCTTTGGCAGTACAAAGAGTGCTGTTTGACACTTGGCAGTGGGGATTAAAAGTTAATGATTATTCAGCGTATTTTTAAATTAGTGTGTGTTTATTTCTCATCAATTTGTATGCTGGGTGGTGGGCTTCATTGGGCTTTTTTTTTCACGATAACAGCTCAGGTTGTTTCGTTTGATGTGTATGCACTCGATCAACTCAAAGCAGAGTTAGATGCAAAATATCAACTCGATACCCCAAAAAATGTTGATGGGACTGATTTATACCAAAAATTAATCAATAACAAAGATAAAGGGCCCATTTCGACTAAAGATATTGAAGTGGAAATTTTAAGCCGACCTGTGGGAGCGGGCTCAACAGTTGATACTTCACAATATAACGAAATTGATTTTCATCAAGAATTTGAGAAGTACATGGGGGAGGGTATAACAAGCGGGACACCTAAAGCGCCGACCATGACGGATGGTAATATTGACGTTGAGTATTATGAAAAGGCTGGTGCGACATTAACCAGAGATGAAGATGGCCACCTAATTGTAAATGACGTCCCTGAGTCTGAAAGAGGTGAAAAAATAACGAGCATTAAAAGTAATGAAGTGTTCACTAATCAGCAACAACGCTCAGATGAATCATTTAATGCTCCAAGTAATTATGGGGATGAAACCGCTTTTAAGGATGATTTAAAAGTGCAATATGATAAAGCTTCTGATGGGAAAACGATGAATTCAGAAGCCTACAGAGCCATTTTAAAAAGCAATGTTGATAATCCCGCGCCCAAAATCAGTAGTAATTCTTATTTTTTGGCCGAAACGAATAACGCCATAAGTGATGCCAAAAATGGTGAAGGCATTTGGGATCAATCATGCGTAGATAAAACGACAACCGAAACTGAACAACGGAACATCCCTGTATGGGAACCTAAAATATGCCAAAGACCTAACCACCAAAACAATGACTTCTGCGAAGTAACTCGAGTGTTAGAGAAGCAATCTGATTTAGTTAAAGTGGATTTTCAAGCTCGATTTGCTTACTCATGGGGAAACAGTTTAAGAGTATCTGTTAATTTTAGTGAGGGTACATCACAACCTATCTCCCCATCAGACCCTGAAATGATATCTGGCACCGTTGAGTACGCCGAAGACATTGATTCATTGGATTACGCTTTTTTTTGTGGAGCAACAACATCTAACGTTAGGTTCATTGATGCATCAAATTGGGCTCAATCACCATTAGGAAAAAAGCGAGACGACTCAATTGAGACAACTATTATCCAAGAGCCTAGTTGTGCCAATGGATTGGTCGGCATATTTAAAGTTAGGGATACGAGAACAAAGGGTAAAGATGAATTTGATTTGACCGGAGATTTCTCTTTTGAAATTCAGACTTCAGATTATAAGGAAGTTTATACAGAGTCGCCAGCCGGTTGTGCATCGAGTGTTGGATGGAAGCCTGGCCCATATCCATGCGAAGGTGACAATTGTTACGACTCGGGTTATGAGAAAAATAGCTTCTGTACGTTTGATCAGTGGGAAGTTGTTGATCAAGGTGTGGCTGGTTATCCTCAGTGGGTAATTGAGACCCTTAAGCCATTATATTCAGAAGATCCAAATCCAGTTGCGCTATATGGAGGTGATGCCGACGGGGAAGGTGAATATCATGTCGGTACATGGAAAATTAACGCTGAAAATTACAGTTGTGATCCTTTAAAGGGTAATGAATATTGCGTTCAAGTATTGAATGCAGAAACGCAGAGCTACCAAGAACAATGTTACAACTACAATGAGTTTACAGAACTTGATGGCTCATGCGGTCAATATGAGAATAACTCACGTTGTGAGAAAACGGGTGATAGCTGTGCTGAAGGATGGCACGACGAAGTAAACGATATTTGTTTCATGTATTCAGACGACTATCGCTGTGATGTATCAACGCCTTTTGAAATTACCAAGACTAAAACCACAAATGTTTGTGCCGGAATGCTCCCTTGTATGGGTGATGATTGCGCCTATGGTGATGAAGAAACAAGTGATGATTTTGAAAAAGCCGTCTTAATGGGTTCAATAGCGCAAACCGTAGATGATGATTCGACCTGTGCGTCAGAAGACCCCTCGACGTGTGAGATATTTCCCGGTGAATCAGAATACTGTTCATGGGAAGTCAGCGGGATGGGTAATAATTGTTGTGAAGCCCCTGCGGGCGTCAATTATCTCGAAATGGCTGCTATGGGATATAAAATGATGCAAAGTGAGACTTTTAAAAATGTATCGTCTTCATTATCGGGTGCTGTAACGGATCAAATTGGTGGGCTCTATACCGATTTCACTTCAATGCTGGTGGACGGTTGGAATTCCGGCGCTACAGCGGTCGTTGACTTTACAAGCTCTGTAATGGGCGACCCAGAATTCATGCAAGGCGTTGCGGATACGTTTCAAGTAGGAGCCGGTGAAGCCGCGAAAAAAGGGGTGGTAAGTGAGCTCATGCATCAAATGGAGCAACAGGTATTTACGTTCCTGAATGATTTATTACCAGATGCCATGGCAGAGATGATGTTTCAAGAAGCAACTGCAGAGTCTGCAGAGCAGCTAGGAGCTAGTGTGGGTGATACCGTATTGAGCGATGGTGCGGCGCAATTTTTGAGCATCCTTAGTTTTGTTGGAATGCTTTATACTATTTACAACGTAGTAATGTTATTAGCAAACTTGCTTACTCAATGTGATGATAATGAGCAAGACATGGGCGTGAAATTGGCGCAAAAGCAGTGCTTTGCCGTTGGAGATAAGTATTGCGCTAAAAAAGTCTTGGGAGTGTGTTATCTGCGTCGTCAAGATTGGTGTTGTTATTCGTCCATGTTATCCCGAATTATTGCAGACCAAGGATCGAAGCAATTGGGCAAAGATATGTCAAGTTGTCCCGGATTTACGATTGCAGAGTTTGGTCAAATTGACTTTGATAGGCTTGACTTGTCAGAGTGGTTATCAACCATGTATGAAGCAGATATTTTATCAACATCAGGCTATGACATTGAGCGATTAACAGGCACTGGTCGAATGTTTGGCAATGTAAGCTGTGAGGGCAGTGATGACCCTGAGTGTACCGAAAAGGAAAGAAAGAATGCCGAAGAAAGGGCTGGGGAGCAGTTTACTGGTGATGCGAGTGACACTGCAAATCAGTTAAAAGAAACCTTTGACCCAGAACAGATAGATTGCTCTGTCTATCCAAGGCCAATGATTTGCGACATTCGGGAGTAAGCATCTTTGATTTAAAAATAGTTATCTACTTTTAAATTAACTTTTCTTAAGTCATTAATAGAAATGAAATTTTCAACTTGATTACTAGGTTTCATAAAAAGGTACGCATTTCCATTATGAGCAACGAATGGGAATGTGCTTTTGAACCCTTTTGGGTAAAAGGTGTAGTATTCAGAAGATGAATGAAAGTCATAAAATTGCCCTGTAGACATTTGAGGCAGACCAATAACAGCGAATAAGCCTTTTTTACCATCGGGGGTGGAAGTGCTTATGTTAAGTAATTGTTTCTCGCCATAACCACCAAATACACATTCGTCGATATCAGTTTTAGCTCCAATTGCATGATTGTATGTTATGCAAAGCTCACCTTTGAAGTAAAAATATTTATAATTATTTTTTTTATTTATCTTTATTTTTAAAAAAGATAAATTAAAATTATTTAAAATAGTATTTTTAGTATCTAAATCCACTTTTTCAAACGCCCTTTTTATTTCTCCTTTAGACATGTCACTAATAGGCATATAAGCTATTCCATATGTACGATTTAATGGAGCGTTTGCTGTGTTAGTACCAAGAATACTCAATAATCCACCGCCAATCCCGCCACCCAATGCAGCACCAATAATGCCATCAGCCGCATAATCTAGAGATCCGGGTGTCACATCACCGTTTTTTGGAGCATAAGCATCTCGCAGACCATTATGAAGCCCTAAACTGCCATCAACGACATTCATCGCAAAACTCATATCAGAGTCATAAACAAAGTCATCATCGCTTTGAGGGGTGTAAGGGTCAGTAGACGCGCAACCGACCATCATGCTTGTTAGCAGACCGAGAGCTAGGAGTTTTTTGTTTAATGCTTTCATGTTTAGAGCCTGTTCCTTTATTTGATATGTACAGATTATCATTACTTGTAGATTCGGCAACCAAGCGCTATCACAACAAAGAGCATTGGTAATAGCCTGAATCACGAAATGTTTCGCAGTAATGATAACAGCAAACAAAAATAGAAAAATATGGTTCAGAGTCCTAGTTGGTATCTGAACCAAAGTGATTTGGTTATTTGGTCTGATATTATTAAGTCATATTATTGAGTCATATTAATGAACATTTAGGATAAAAAACGTGAGTTTAAGCGTTGAGCAAGCAGCCGTTACTTCGAGTAGTGAAAATAATAATCTTGTTCTGGCCTTACCGGGGGCAGGAAAAACACACACATTAATTTCATTCATCAGTAACCTTGTCCAAAATCCAGACAATAAAGTAATCGCATTAACGTTCACCAATGCAGCAGCAGCAAATATGAAAGCTAGGGTCGGGAAATTGGTGCGAGGGAAAAAGCGAAAGCAAGTGTTCGTTTCGACTTTTCATTCATTGATATGGAGCCAAACAAAAAAACACCCAAGCTTTAATGGTAGGAAGCTGTTGGTAGGGCCAAGTGCCCAAAGAGTCACTAATTTCATAATTGAGAATTACAGAAAATCACTGAATATAGATAAAGAATTTAAATTAGACGTTACCGAAACACACGATAAACATGGTGAAAAATATTCGAAGCCTAAAAACAAAAAAAAGACATATAAATTTTCTACTATTTGCAATCGGTTGCTTAAAGAATTAAGTGCCACGCCGTTTCATGAAACGGTAGAGTTTGAATATGCAGAGTGTCTAAGGAAGGGCGTTGACGATTTTTATGCGTATTACTTAGATAAGTTAGCTGAATTAAAGTATTGGCCAATGGATATTATGTGTGTAGAGATAACTCGAGCATTGTTAGTCGGTGACATCAAGCCAATAGAGTGCACTCATATTATTGTTGATGAGTATCAAGACACTGACTTAGTGCAATACTCTTGGGTTAAATGTCATGGTCTTGGCGGCTCAAAGATCACCGTAGTAGCTGATGATGACCAATCCGTTTATGGGTTCAGAGGAGCCCTTGGTGTTTCTGGAATGCGTATGTTCCAAGATGATTTTAACGTCAAATTACATACGTTAAGCATGTGCTTTCGCTGTGGTAGTGAGATATTAAATTCAGCTGGTGCCGTTATAGGTCATAACAAAGATCGAATTAAAAAGGTTATGAACTCTGGCGCTACATCCGATGGGGAAGTGTTTTTTCATGGGGTAAGGGAACCGGCAGAGGAAGCCGATGGTATTGCAGACATGATAAATGACCATGTAGGGCAATCGATTGCCGTACTCGCCCGAACAAATGAAGAGCTTAATGTATTAGAAATACACTTAAAAAGTGAGCATGGAATTGATTGTAATAGATTAAATAGCACCTCGGTTTGGGAAAGCGATAGTCTCAAAGTGCTGCTGCATTTTTTTTGTACAATTATAAAGTTAAACTCTCAAAATCATTTAATACCGAGCTTAGTCTATTTGAACGAATCACAAGAACAAATCGTTCAAGTAAATCAGTCACTGGATGGCCTAGGGTTTGGCCATTGCAATATTCAGGAGTGGGAATTACTGCCAACCACGGTTAATTTACATGGAATGTGTCAACAATACTGGCATTTATCAACATGTACAGATGAAGAGACAATAAGAACATTTGTTGACGCTGTTTTTGTTACTTTATGGGAGGGATTGAGTAATAGCATTCGAGGTTTCAAACAGCTTTTTATTGATATATTGTTTGGCGTAGACGGCAATAGGCTAATGGACAAGTTACAAATTATTGAGGATCTTACTAATCAAATAAACAAAAAAAAGGATACCTCTGGTATTCCTGTATTAACAACGTTTCATGGCTCGAAAGGCTTAGAATGGGACGTAGTTTGGCTGATGGGATTAGGCAAAGAAAATATTCCCCATAAAATGCCAGGTGTTACTATGGATGATGATGTTATCGAAGAAGAACGGCGATTACTTTACGTTGCGATGACTCGGGCAAAAACAAAATTGTACCTTTCGTGGTTAAATGAGCCATCAAAATTTCTGGTGCAAGCGTTTGAACCAGAAGATTTAATTTAAACACTAAAAATTGTGACTTAAGGCATTGCAGCAGTCAGGTAAATGTAGTAAATTTTTAAACATAGGTTATCGATTGATAACTTATAACTCAATATGATGTTTAGCATTATAAAATATAGAGCAATGCTCACTTAAACCCAACCAAGTATAGATGTTATGCAACATCACCCAATTTACGAAATGGCTTAACCACCCACTAAGTAAATACTCCCAAAAGTTCTCAACCAAAATTTGCCTCTAAGACTAATATTTATTCAGTCGGTGAAGGTCATTTTTGCTTGTGAATTTTCTAGTTTCCTCAATCGTTTATCCTCTTTTTTTTATTATTTACCTATTTGGTAGCTATTAAAAATTTTAGTAAACGCATGTCAGCTCACCATGGGAAACCCGAGCGGTTAATTATTTTTCGAAGCAATTAATGACAAATGTGTAAATTTTCCTAGAAAATATTACTCATTTAGTTTCACTAACCCCAAACGTACTACCAACCCCTCAAGGGAACACATATCCCTTTTGGATTATTGTGTTCTCTTGATTTAACCGTCCCGGAGGACACATTTATGTCAAAATCTACATCAAACGATAAGATTATCCCTGCTTCAGAAACCACTTATAAAGTGACTCTGATTCAGTTTATTATTCTTATGACTAGATTCGAACTAAGCAACTTACGATGTAAAATAAATAAGTTTTTTTAAACCTATATCGTTAATTAAATAATTTACTCACCCAATGGGACACATTTAATCCCTTTGGGATAAGTGTGTTCCTTTTTATCGTCCCGGAGGACACACTTATGGAAATCGCAATCATCGCTTCACTAATCATTCCAGCAATCATCATTCACAAAATTATTGTTCAACCAATCTTATGGTTTGTTGCGCATTAATTTGAATTTTTGAAGCTAACACCAAGGTTTACCCGTTTGGGTAACCTTTTTGTTGGTCTCTTCAAATGCTCTTTCACAAGGGGCCTTTGGTGAGGCCAACAAACTGAAAATGGGTGATTAGTATGGAAATTATTATTGTGTTAGCTATGGCGGTTCCAGCGTTGATTATAAACAAAGTTCTTGTTCGTCCATTGTTATGGACTGTGATGGGAAGCTAATCACTATGACTTGATAGTGGCGAAGTTTATTCTTCGGCGGAGAAATACCGCGAGTGGCGGCTATGTCGCCACTCGAATTAACTGATCAAATCAAAAACGATTTGCGAGTCGATTTCGTTTTGAAAAGTTCCTCAATCGTTTATCCCTATTCCTTAATTTTTTAAGCCTCTCTTGGCTTTGAAATTAATTTTTATATAAACGCATGTCAGCTCCACATGGGAAACCTGAGCGGCTATTTTCAGCAATGATTGTAGTGACCGACATTATTAATATCAAAGCGATATCGATGATGTGAGAGCCTTTGGCTAACTAACCCCCCGTAGGGAGACATTTTCCCATTGGGGGAAACGTGTCTTTCCTATTGGTAAAAATCTTATACGGAAGGACACATTATTATGAATACTCAAACTCAACCAACACGTCAAAATCAACCAACACGTCCAAATCAATCAACACGTCCAAATCAACCAACTCGCAAAAACTCTATCGTTTTCACTGGCAATGTTTCACAAGTTAAACCTATTCAGGGTGGCGCATGTGCAATTTCGTTAGCGTTTAATGAAGGTTCGATGACTAATGGTCAATGGGAACAAAAAGATACACTTTTCATTGAAGCTTATTTCCCTGCAAAACTTAATTGTATCCCTAATATTGGCGATAAAATGACGGTTTCAGGATTTATGGCATCTAGCAATTATCAACCGCAACAAGGTAAAAAGCGCTTTGGAATGAAAATTGTGGTGAATGAGATTACTGAATATACAGCAAAATCTACTAATCACTCTGCACCGCAACACGCACAGCAAGGTCAATACGACAATGCACCGCAACAACGTTCACACGCACCGCAAGGTCAATACGACAATGCACCGCAACAACGTTCATATGCACCGCAAGGTCAACACGAAAATGCACCGCAACAACGTTCATATGCACCGCAAGGTCAACACGACAATGCACCGCAACAACGTTCATATGCACCGCAAGGTCAATACGACAATGCACCGCAACAACGTTCACATGCTCCGCAAGGTCAATACGACAATGCGCCGCAACAACGTTCACATGCTCCGCAAGGTCAATACGACAATGCGCCGCAACAAAATAATTCTGTACCGAATAACTCTTTCCAAAGAGGATCAGGTTTTCAGAATTAATTTAACTTTAACCCAGAGGGAAATATTCCCTGTGGCTAAGTATTCCTTGTTTAATTTAAGAAATGCTTAATCTATGCTCAACTACCCATGAGGGACACTCCCTTAAGGGGTTGTGTTCCTCAAAATTTGGAGAACACAATGAGTAACAAAAACCTATCATCTCAAGCGGCATACTATCGACGTCGCAAACAGAAAATTCTAAAAAAGCTTATACAAATCCGAGATTCAGAATTTGGTGACACAAAGTTTATAAAAACTTCGCGGCGCTTGTCTCGAACTGACCTAGAAATGAGTCAGTTGATGAATTTATGTAAGTAAACCCCATTTAGATTTTACTACCCAAGCGGGAACACCACCCGTCTGGGATTGGTGTATCTCGCTATCCCGGAGGACACACCAATGCGTAAATCAAAAGCAAATAATCAGGAACAACCTTTTTGGTCATTCCCTGAAACAATCCACCATCAGTTAGATCACGATATTGTTGATTCGATTCGTCGAGGCAATGAAAAATGTTCTGCAATGATGATGATGGACCCACACTTTCAGCAGCAAACCAATCAGTACCATATCGAATGGACACAAGAGGATATTGATACGCTATTAAATGGCATGTTAATACGAAATCTTGAGATATTACGAAATGCGAGACCTGATAACAAATTATTCAAAGAGGAAATCATGTGGCAATCGACACCACAGTTTGCACAAGTGTGTCGTTATGCTGGATATGACCCTCGGATAATTCGCGATGAAGTTAGGCATATAATGAAAAAATACGGAAAGGAGGTTGAAGTTGACCAGCTTGAAGAATTTGTACATTGGTCGAACTTTTTTGGTGAAATGTTCAAAGAAAAAATAGGCGTTAAAGTCGTGAAGCAAAGCTTAATGGTAACTCTCGTTAAGCATATTAATGAGGATTACGAGCTAATCACAATTTTTAAGCAAATTGGCGAACTAATGGATGATCTTTATCTTGCCGGCGTCACAACAAGGGATGTTATGAATGAGTTTTTAGCTAACGCTATCAATTCATAACTGACCTAATAATTAAATAACCCACTTGGGACACACAACTCCCATTGGGGATTAGTGTGTCCATACCTTAGTCCTTGGAGGACACACTATGTCAGCTTTAGCAATCAACACTTCAAACACAATTGATTACACCGAAATGGAACAAGTACCTGCTCATGTGTTATTTCCTGAGTTATTTGAACCATCAACAGTGATGATAAAACGTCGTAAGCAACGCCATCCTGACTGCATTGCATCTAACCAGATGTATATACCAGATCTAGATGTAGGGAAACTTGCATTAGTATGGATTATGGCGCCACAGCAATTGTTAAGTTTGGGTTTGAAGGGACACACTGGGACCGGTAAAACGGAACTAGCTCTGTACTTAGCGGACAAACTCAATCTACCTGTTTATATTGTTAAGATTCATGCTCGTATGAATCCGCAAGATTTAGAAGGTAGTTATGTATTAGATGTAGAAAACAACCAAACAGTTACACGTAAAGAATATGGTCCTGCTGCGAAGGCATACATCAACGGAGGTATTCTGTTGTTAGATGAATTCGATAAAGCGAGTGGTGAACTGACTTCAGCGATGCATTTGCTGGTGGAAGGTAAACCATGGCCATTGGAAATGTTCAAAGAAACAGTAACAAAGCATCAGCAATGTTTTGTTATCGGAACAGCAAACACTTACGGCACTGGGCATGATGAGCGATACATTACATCAAACCAGATGGATCAAGCGTTTTTAAGTCGCTTTATGTGGCTTGAAACTCAATATCCAAATGTCATTCAAGAGTCTAAGATCCTTGGAAAGTTTGCACCGAGGTTACCACTTCACCTTCGCAACGATATAATCAAGCTCGCTAATGCTTTTAGAGATGCGGCGCTTGGTGTTAATCGTGATGGTGAAATAGATGACCCTATTCAATGTATATTTTCAACGCGAATAGTTGTCGCTTGGGCTTACTATATTCAAACGTTTGGTGTTTTTCGTACATTAAAGCAATCTCTAAACGCAGTATTCCTAAAGTCGGTTAGCCGCGAAGATGCCGAAATTGTTAATGACATTGTTTCCAAAGTTTTTGGTGACGATATTGACAAGGCACTAAAGGAATTTCTCGCAAAAAAGTAGTTAAACCTTCAATAGCTAAATCTTGGGACGCTATACCGCTAGGTACAGTGTTCGAAGCGTTTAATATTTCATCAGAACATTGGGACGGCAAATCAAGTTGGGCGGCTGTGTCTTTGGATGGAATGTTTATTATTGAGGGTTCGGTAGATAATAATCGAATATTAAGAGTCAATGGCATTGTAGATTCAAAGTCTAATGTAAATATTGGATTGAGAAAAAGCTGTAGACATTTAATATGCGAAATCGTAGATGGTGAGAAACGAGTAGAATTCACTCACTATCGAGCTTCTCAAGTGACTGCTACACACGAAAAACTAAACTTCATGCTATACGTCCATCCCACTGGGAAGAAATGGGCAATAGCTGAAAAACACACCAAAGTAGTTGTACTGTTTAACAATGACCAAACCCTAGGGCGCTGGGTTCTTTATGAGAACGATTTGATAGATTTAACAAGTGAAGCTGGAATAGCTGAACGAATTAGAGTGATCAACAGCAAAGCAGGAAAAGGTTACAACTTAGACGGTCTATGTACTTACGAAGGTATTATTAAGCAATAAATTCAACCCCCCCCTTAAGGGATACATTCATCCCTTATGGGCTTGATGTATCCCTTTTTTATGTCCTGGAGGACACAATTATGGATACATCAACAACTTCAACACATCTAGCGGTTACCACTTCAAATGAACTTTGCTCTCGTTTAACACAACTTGAGGAAGGTGTTTGTGTGGTAAATGTCATTTCATTAGCCGCTTGTGGGGAAAAATCCTTACCTAAAGTTAAAGTGGAATTGGATGGAATTCTTCAGGATTCAGATTCTATAAAAGGGTCTAAAATCCGTTGGTTTCCAAAAGAACCACTCAATTTTACAAGTAAGACCAAACAAGCAATTTCAAAAGCGTTAAATACTTATGGAGTTCGTTGGGGAGATATGACAATCGTGCCATTGGCAAGATTAGAAGATCTTCAAAATGATATCTGTGCTATTGAGATTGAATGGAAATTAGCGTTAAACGATATGCTCGACAATTACGATACGTTGGTAAGTGATTGGCAAATGTCTAATTTGGATGTTGCAAGTATTATGCGACGTTACACGATGGACAAAGCTGAGTTTGGTGGACGATTCAAAATGAAAATGTTGCCTCCGGTTGCATTTTCTCCTTTGATTTCAGAAGGAGATGAAGAGTCGGCTGAAGAACTTGCAGATGATATTTTGAGTAATTTGTATGGTGAAGTTGCAAAGATGGCGAGTGATATTTATGACAAGTCATTTTTTGTTGCAGATGCCAATGGTCATAAAGTGGCGCGAACAAAAGCTAATAGACGGATTAAAGATAGTTTTAGACGCTTAATAGCTAAGTTAGAAGGGTTATCGTTTCTTGATAGTAATATTGAGAAAGTGGTAGCACAAACAAATGTTGTTATTGATTCAATGCCTAAATCTGGTTGGATAGAAGGGGCAGACTTGTCAAATCTAGCCCGCTGGACCTTAGTAATGTCGAACCCTGAAGTGCTTCGGAATCATGCTTCTGATAGTTTTATATTAGAAGTTGAACCTGACGTTATGGAAGATGATTTTGGCGTACTAGGCGAATCAGTTTCTACAAGTTTAGATGAAGATTTAAGTGTGTTTGAAGCACAACAAGAATCAGTCGATACGACTTTAGTTGATGCAGATGCTTACGTCGATACTGACTATTCAAGTCAAGAACCAGACCAATTCGGTTTTGGCCTTGGCTTTTAAATAACCCCAATGGGAGAACACTTATCCCTTTGGGATTGGTGTTCTCCACACAAATGTCTGGAGGACACCAATGTCTAAACCCAATAAAGCAAAACTGCTTAGGAAATACAAAAACCTTAGCAGGGTGCTGACAACAAACAACAATATGAAAATCGTTTTTAGTGGTAAGCAGGCATTTCATATACCAGGACTAATTAACCTGCCAATTGGCGATTTTAGTGATGATGATTTTATCACTATGTCGATGGGTTTTTGTGATCATGAATTAGGTCATGAAAACTATACCAATTCCGATTGGTATCACGTGGCAGGTAAAAAAAGTTCATATTTAAAAGGGCTGCTTAACGCACTTGATGATTTTCATCAAGAGCGCCGTCTAATCGCAGATTTTCGTGGCACACGATTAACATTGAGAAAACTTGTTGAACTTTGCAAAGTGAAAGGCATTTTCACTGTTTTGTCCAATGAAGCACCAATCCCAATGTTTATACAAGCTTGGGTGTTGTACAAGGCTCGAAGCTATTTAGGACAGCCTGTTTCAGATTTTTTTAATGAAACAGACAAACAAGTTTTGAATATTTTCGGCCAACAATTTTATACAGATATTCACGCGCTATTAAGTTCTGAAGTATTAGAAGGTTTAGTCAGCACTGAACATTGTTTCAATGCTGCAGAATCAATATTTCAATTACTAATAGACTGGATTGAAGATAACCAAGCAGAACCAGAAGATAGCGACAGTCAAGGTGACCCAAGCAATTCAGATGATTCGGACGATAGCGACAGTCAAGGTGACTCAAGCGATTCAGATGATTCGGACGAAAGCGACAGTCAAGATGACTCAGGCGATTCAGATGATTCGGACAATAGCGACAGTCAAGATGACTCAAGCAATTCAGATGATTCGGACGATAGCGACAGTCAAGATGACTCAAGCAATTCAGATGATTCGGACGATAGCGAAGGTCAAGGTGACTCGAGCAATTCAGATGATTCGGACGATAGCGAAGGTCAAGGTGACTCGAGCAATTCAGATGCAATGGATGATAAAAAGTTTACCAATGAGGAAGTTGAAGAGATTATTCAATCTTTAGAAGAATATGACGACGACTTTTACGATAGCTTAATTTCTACTATCGAAAAAATGGCCGAACAACATCCAAATGGTCAATTCATTGGTTTACCAGTGTCTAAAACTGAAATTAGTTTCCCTATAAGTTGTAAGCGATTAGTCGATGAAAACTTGAGAGGGATTATTTCGAGAATTAAAAGCCCACTAAAAAGGGTTTTTCATGACCAAAACTATGTTAGCAACTCCCTTCATAACCGAGGTAAATCGATTAGCTCTAGCAGATTGGCTAGTGTCGCAATCGGGAATACCAAAGTGTTTGATTCACAATCTATACATCGTTCACCTAATGCGGCTATAGCATTGTTGATCGATAAATCAGGTTCTATGAATGATGAAGATATAAAGATGGCGAATAGCGTGGCTTATTCATTAAGCACTGCTCTAGACGGCATTCAAGGAGTTGAATCATTAGTTGCCTATTATCCGAAGCAATCCGATGATATTGAGTTAGCGGTAGTTAAAGCATTTGAAGAAAAGAAATCGATTCAAAGTTTTAATATTGATTCATATGGAGGTACGCCAACTGCTGAAGCAATTCAATCTGTAACGTCTCTTTTAATGACTCGCAGTGAACCAAGGAAATTACTGTTTGTAATAACCGATGGCGATCCAAATAGCGTTTCAGATACAGAAACTGCAATTGAAGAAGCTCAAGCGTTAGGCGTCAAAGTTTTCGGTATAGGCATTAAACAGCATGTAAGAGGATTTACTGAAGCAGATTTTCATGTAATTTACTCTACAAAAGAGCTGGTAAATGCCTTAACTGTAGGACTTAAACACGCTTTTAAATAGCGTACAAAATTCAATAACCCCAATGGGTACATTTTACCCTTTAGGGTTAAGTGTGCCCAACAAATGCCTTGGAGGGCACACTATGAACGTAATTATCAAAGAAAAAAGAGCGAGTGGTTTAAATGCTATTTACGCAATCCGTAATGGCAAGAAGGTACTAATAGGGGCCTCATGGGTAATGATACCACTTCTAAAACGGTAAATCTTAGCGCGACCTATTTTTAGGCGCGCTTTTCTAACTTGCTTGCGGAAACCACCAAAGTTTCTTCTAGCAAGGGAGTTTTGGGGTTTCCGTAGGCAATATTTAGGAGCGTTATCATGTATCAAGCCACTCACTCAAAGATTAAAAAAGTAAAAGCACTTGTTGATCAACAAGGCGGTTGGAGAAATATATTCGAACGGTATAGCGGTTTAAAAACTGCAATTGATCGATATCCAGCACAGACACCCTGCCCAAAAACGGGCGAGGGCAAAACTGTGTTTCGTCTCGTTAACGGTTGGGAACAATCAGGACAAGCTTTTCATAATCAAGTTGGAAAATTAACCGATGGTCTAAATGTAATAGCCTTTTACTGCAACTGTTCTATTAAAGAAGCTGCTGACGATGTGCTAAGAATTACAGGAGGAAATTATCAGGAGATAAGCTATCGGGAAGTTTCCGCACAAATACGCCGAGAACAAAAGCAACAATCTGAATATTGTAGTGAAGAGAAAAAAGGGCAGCGATTAAAAGCGTTACAAAAGGTATATCTAGAAGCTATGCCAGCGTACCGTTCTGAAATTGCGATGAATTACTTGAGAAGTCGAGGTTTGACTTTAACTAGTGATGATGTTCATAAATTTTCTTCTACTTTAGGTTTCCATCCGGGCCTAAAGTATTACTGTACAGATAAAAAGCGATTTATCGGTACATTTCCAGCATTACTTGGAATTTTTAAAAGTAAGGACGGTACTAATTTATCGATCCATCGGATTTATCTGAAACCTGACGGCAGCGGCAAAGCTGAAGTTAGCAATCCTAAGAAATTAATGAGCCCCCCCGGTTATATGGGTGGCGGAGCATTTCGACTAGGTGAGCCAATAACGTTAAAGTGTGGAGGTAAATACGTAGGGGTAACAGAAGGGATTGAAACGGCCTTAGCGCTGTTCAATGCTAATGGTTTACCTTGTTGGTCGTTATATAGTGATACTGTTCTTGCCCTTTTTGAACCTGATTCTGACATCACGCATGTTGGGATATGGAGCGAAAGAGAACCAAGTGGAGCAGGACTATCATCAGCGAAAAAGTTGATGGCTAAACTAAGTGAAAAAGGGGTTAAGTGTCATATTTATTACCCTGAATTCCTTAACGCAGAAAAGGAAGATTGGTTGGATGTGTTCAATACAAATCCAACTTTAATCCAAGGCTATACGGCCAGATAAATGCTCAGTCACATAGTTCCCATTGTGGGGATTATGTGACGGGGTTATCCATCACAAAATGCATCTAAAAGTGCCTTTTGTGATGGATAACCTTACCTTTAAAAGTGGAGTAAATGATGTTGGCCAAACCCGAATACGTACAAGGCATTTTTGATTGTGCATCAAGCATATTAACAATCGGTACTAACAAAGCGTTCATAATTCGTGAAGATCTATCACGGATGGAAAGTGGAGATAGGATTGAAACATTAACAACTTGGGCCCGTCAGAGATCCCTGATCACTCAAAACGGTTTAATAGCTGAAATTTGACTGTGAAGAGGCGGTAATTATTTACCGCCTCATAAACCCAAGTAGATTTAACCAAGTCTATTTAGGTTTATGATTTCCTCAATCGTTTATCCCTATTCTTTAATTTTTTAAGCCTCTCTTGGCTTTGAAATTAATTTTATATAAACGCATGTCAGCTCCACATGGGAAACCTGAGCGGCTATTTTCAGCAATGATTGTAGTGACCGACATTATTAATATCAAAGCGATATCGATGATGTGAGAGCCTTTGGCTAACTAACCCCCCGTAGGGAGACATTTTCCCTTTGGGATCACTGTCTTTCCTATGGATTAACCTCTAATGCAATCGGACGGACACATTTATGAACCAAGAAAAACAATCAACATTAGACCGTTTTGATAGATTTGAGTACAACCAATTCATAATCGAAAATGTTGTGGACCATCGTGGTAACGAATCCCAAATTGACTGTCCAAACTGCGGAAAAACGGCAATTGAACATCATTTTGAGGCTTGTCATAGCGGTAGCGTCAATCAACATTACACGCTTAATTGTGAACATTGTGGATATCACAAATGCAACCAAGATGTGTGTAATAGATGTGATGAGGTAGATCAAGATGATGCTGGTTATATTTACTATAATTTCATGCTGGAATTAGAAGAATTAGTAGATCTAGCTTTGGATCAACTCATAACGGATGACAACGAGGTCTTTGCGGCTATCCGAAAAAGGCTTCATCAAGATGAACATGAAATAGATTTTAATATGTTTTATTTTTCTGATAAATCAACCAATCGATTTAATTTCATGACTTATCTTTTAATCGAAATCATGGAAAGGAAATTTGATATTTGGCTCGATGAACAAGTCGAATTATTTAGAATTTCTTAACTCATAAGTAGACCCTTTGGGAGACATTATTCCCCATTGGGATCAATGTCTTTCAAATTTATTAATCTGGAGGACACATGATGAAAATCAAAATCCCAAAAAATGTTGAACTGATTCAAACGCCAATAGCAATATTGGATGATGAAATTTTGGCTTGCTGTTGTAAATCAAACTCATCGATTGTTACTAAACAACTTTAGGAGAGGATCATGCAAAATATTGTATTCGATAATCTTCTAGTGATGGCAATAATCAAAGCGTTAGGAAATATTCTAACAGCGGCGGTGCCATCAGTAGTGACTTATATAATCGGTAAGAAATTAGTTAAGAACAGAAGGCTTCAGAAACGATTAGATATTGCATTAACAGACCTTAAATTTCTGTTAATGGTAGAACAATTTCATTGTCGCGAACATACGATCACTGCTGGTAAAAGCAACAAGCTAACGATTCGCAATTGCGTTAAGCAAGAAAGCGATTGTGTCTGGAGTGGTAAAAACACGTTATCTAGGATTGAGCGGTCAATCTCATCAGAGTTTGACTCAAAGATCATTCAAATGGATAAACTTGTTCGTCCTGCCAGGATGAAATCGCGTTACTAGCAAAAATGAATTATTGCAATCTACTCACATTATTCAACGTTACCCAGTCTCAAAACTAACCCCACTAGGGCATATAACCCTACGGGTAGATGTGTCCTTTAATTTTTAAATGGAGCGACACACTAATGAATCCACCAATAAAACTCATACCTCTACATATCAAGTCGTTAGATGCTCAATTAATAGCGCATACAGGTGATGGATTTGGGTATCGCAGCTTTCACAATGAAGGCGATGAATCCCAGCTCACTCCTGCCGGCATTTTGGTCCACAAAAAGTCGAAAATGCGCTTTGAAGTCCCCTTGCCGTCATTCACCGTTGAACAGTTTAAACAAAAACCGTATTCGGATGTATGGACGACAGAAAGAGAGGACCTTACTTTTTGGCACGATATTAGACATGAGTACGTAGGTAAGCGAACTCTCCTTGCTCATGAAAATGGCAAGACTGTTCTGCTCATAGAAGACAAGCATTTTACAATACTAAATTAACCCCACTAGGGCATATCACCCTATGGGGAGGTGTGTCCTTAAAATTTTATATGGAGAGACACCATGTTAGATGCACGAACTCTTTACTCAAAAATCCAGAATGAATCTGAAAAAACAGGTTGGCCGGTTAATCATCGCGGAGATATTGAAAGTGATGAAATGCTGTTAAAAAGGTCGGCTCTGGAAACCCCTCATCGAGAATATATCTGGATACTTCGAGACAGAGGCACTTGCTTGATACCTCTATTTGAAGGAATCGATCCGGTTCATGTTGAAAATTGGTCTGAAGGGCTGTTTTATCATGCCATTGATGACAAATTAAACAGCATCCCCAAGGCGATGGCTTTTAGCTTGATTCAAGAGCCTCCATTTAACATTAAATCGTGCACATCACTACCCTTTTTGGTAGATAAGATGACGCGATTATTGGACTCGCCGTGGTCGAGAAACGAGATGTTTTCTCTTAACAATGACAACACCAATGAAGCTTCGTGGGGAGCGTGGAAAAATGCGTTTGATGAAAGCGGTAATCAGCTCATGGTTGAATTTATTGCTAACGTACAACGTCAAGCTGCAACACTCACGAAACTGCGGTTAGTCGCATAACTATTTAAACATACCCAGTGGGCATCATCTTCCCATTGGGTAGATTGTGCCTTCAAATGTCTTTGGAGGACACATTATGATGTTATCTCAACATCAGATTAATCAACAATTGAAATACGTGAATTTTAAAACAGAAATAGCGGCAGAGTCACCAATACCTTGCAATTTTATGGTTGGCGATTTTGTTACTTTTACTAATGAATTTGGCGTGTTTTTTCGTAAACCAAAGCAAATCATCGGTTTTTCTGCTGAATGTGATTTACCAGAGCGTTTTATCTTTACTGAGAGCGACGCATATTGGTTTCCGAAAAAAGCAGAACAACTAGATAAGGTTGAAAAGACTTCAATCGGATGTTTGCTTGTTCGTGAGGTGACACCACAATCATTGTATCAGTTTGAAAATGAACTCAATGGCGACCTTAACTGGGCTCTATTGGTTCGTGATAACGAATTGCATTGCGTGTGGTGTAATGACTCAACGTTGGAGGTTGTGACTTATTGCGAAGGAGACATTATTTGGATTTCTGCGCTAAATAGAGAAATGTATGAATCTGAAATTTTCAGAACAATTTCTTTTTTTAACGATAATTAAGGAGTTTGAAATGTTTACGAGCTCTATAGCGTCATATCCAAACAGAGGGCCTTATGGCAATAACAAATATCGAGGTAATTGCACTGGTCATATCGTTGCCGATTTAATCGACAGCTATCTACCTGCTGGTGGATTGTTCGTTGATCCGGCAATTGGTGGCGGGACGTCTTCAGACGTTGCGGCATCAAAAGGCGTCCGTTTTTTCGGTACAGATCTACATAGCGGATTTAATTTGCTGGTAGATGATTTACAGACAACGGTCGGTGAACAAGCAAACCTGATTATGTTTCATCCTCCATACGGAAGTATGATTTCTTACTCTGGGAGCATGTGGGGAGTCGAGCATAAACACGATATGAGTCGATTATCCGATGAAGATTTTAAAGCCGCGTTGAAACTAGCGTTGCATAATATCTCGGATGCGACTTTGCCAGGAGGTCATTACGCCGTCTTAATGGGAAACCAGCGTAGAAAAGGGGTTTATATAAACTGGTCTTCAATCACTGAAGCACTGGCACCAGATCCTTTGGCCGACGAAATAATCAAACTGCAGCACAATGTACAAAGCAATTCTCGGACTTACAGTAAGCCTATCGTGAAGATACTTCATGAAAAACTTTTGGTTTTCGAAAAATCGACAAACAGAAATGCTGTAGTTAGCTTAGAACAATATGTATCAACACTTGAACACAACTTAGCTCAAGAATTGTTAGCCACGCTTAGAAGGGTGATGCAATGCAGTTCATGGAGTGAGTCAGAAATCTTGTCGCTAATTTCAAATGTTTATGCTCAAACGAGTTTAAATATTGATTGGCAAGGATTAGTGCAAAAGTTGTTAACGAGTCACCATTTCATCAACCATAATGGACGCTTTAGTCTTTCATAGTTGAACAACCTCAACCCCCTGCAGGGACACCTCCCTGACGGGATTGTGCTCTCTGCGAATTGGAGAACACAAATGATTATTCCAACCCTATCTAACAATGCTCATATGGCACTGGCTCAACTTGCTGGTGGCTCACGAGTCACACGTGTTCATACTCAATGGCACAAGGCTAATTCTCTAACCAATGTCGTGACTTATGGGATAAGTGAAAAACACACGGTCATGCACATTATTCGCTCTGGCCGTGAGTGTATTGCATACGAAGTTAAACAATTAGAAAGATACTCAATTAGTCTTGCTATTGAACAAGCTAGAGAAATTCTTAATGATATTTAACAACAACCAAACCACATCTTGTTGCTTTACAAATAATGGGAATCACTTAATGATTACAGTAAAAAGTATTAAGTCAATTGGATGGCTTAACTGTGCTAATGGGAGCGTAAATCTAACTCCTTGCATTGATGGAAGCTCTATGGCTACATTTGTGAACATTAGTCGTAATGAATTTGAAGAAATTCGCGGCAATAAAATGCTTATGAAGCAAAAAGCTGTAGATGTTTTGGCTCAAAATCAAACGATAGGTAGAAACAAGTGATAGTAACTCGACCTATAAACAACGGGGAACCAGATTTATTGATTGGTTTTGAATGCTTAGCGCTGATAATCCATGATTTAAATGGTAATGAAGTTGCAAAAGTGACACCCCCCCACAGCCATTGGACACATGATGCATTAGAGTCTTTAGATATCTATGCATATAGTCCTTATGGTTGGGTTGCTTATCTAGGTGACAACAATTGGATAGGTAGTTCTGAAGTGTAAAACCAAAAATCACGGCAATTGCCGTGATTTTTTTTAGGTTTTATGACCTTTTTGTAAGGTTATAATTTAGTTTTTGATAATTCTTAATAAAGTCTGCCGAACATTATATTTTTGGATGAAATGTCAGATTTTATTAAGAATTATCAGTTAATTGATAGGGAAAATTCGTGGATATATCTAGTATATTTGAAATGGTTATCAATATAAAAGGGATTTGGTATTTATTACCGCCAGTAATCATCGTAATGATTATCGTAAATGTCTTCAAGAGTCGTTGGTTTAAACGCAAAAATAGGAATTTTCGTTAAAACCGTTTACACACTAAATTACCCGAGTCTGATTACACCCTGCAAGCCATCTAATCAGCCAGTTGCGGGTTATGTGCTTGCTGTTATTGTAAATATTAAGATCAGCAAGGGGAGGCTAAAATAGACCGATTAGTCGTTTCAAAACAACTTAATTATCTGTTTTGACTGAGTTGAGAGCGTTTTAAAAAGGGGTATTATGGGATATATGGGCACTTCTGGTACAGCAAACGTAGCCCCACAGCATCATAGTAACTCTATTGGGACGCCTAGATGGTCGGGGAAGAATGAAAGTGAATTTACTGAAGCCTTACGTTGTGAACTTCGAGATTTTATTCGCTTTGAAGCAAAATTGAAGGGGAATAATGACAGCGTTCAAGATCGCATTGGTGAAAACGAGTGTTTTTTTCACCATGAGTTCTTGCAAGGTTGGCCTCATCAATTATGGCTTGAATGTTACGAACAAGGGATCAAAGATCATCAAGCTCGAATGAACAGAAAGGCTTTATATGATCGAATCAATTAGTGACAGGTTACTTAGCTTAAGAAGAAGTCATAGAGGAATTATGTACTGGATTAGTGGCTTCTATGTAAATTTCAAGAACCTAATTTTATAATCTACTTAATATAGGATACTGAGCATGGCAAGCAGCGTCGAAGAACTTAATATGTCCCTCCAAACAGGGGAGTTAATTCACAGCATTGGTAATAGGATAGTAGATAAAGAATTAACAATCGAATCTAAATGTGAACAAGTTGGTGAAGTATTGCAAGAGTTGGGTTCGGCATTAAGAACCAATCCCATTACTGATAGGTATTATCCATGTCTTGAACGATTCGAATTCAAACCATCAAACTATAAGCGTTCAGAGTTAATTGGACTCGCTGATTGGCTATTCGATAGCGGAAAAAGCTTCGATGAGTGTGTTAATTCCCTTAATTGTCCGTAGAGGATGAGATTGGATAAACGCACATCCTCGAATTTCAAAGACGATCTTCTCGCAAAGCCTTAAGAGGACCATATGAAATGTAATTTTGTATTGATTTTAGTGGCGTGCTTTACAGCATTTTCGGTGAGTGCTGGTGGCGGTAGTGGTACTGAGCCAGCAGACGACTATGTATACGTTAAGCAAATTCATAACAATTACGATGGGGATACGTTTAGGGCATATTTGGGTAAAAAAACCTATCATGAACCGATCCGTATTGTAGGGGTGGACACTCCAGAGCTGAAAGGGCAGTGTGATTATGAAATTGAAAAAGCCATAATCGCGAAAAAGTTCCTTAAAGATGTGTTGTCTCATGCAAACAACATTGTATTAGTCAATCCTGGTCGCGATAAATACGACAGGGTTCTTGCTACAGTGCTCGTCGATGGCAATGATTTAAGCCAAATGATAATCGATAGTGGCCATGGCCGAGCATGGCGAGGGTGGCGTGAAAGTTGGTGTGAATAACAATACGAGCTACTTCTCATGTCATCTTTTCCTCGGACACCATCAGTCCTCCTTAATTTAATTCGTAGATCCACATTATGTCCACCTGCTATCTAATCGGCCAGTTGCGGGTTATGTGCTTACTGTTATTGTAAAAAGTTCAAGAAAACAAAAAATTTACTATAAAGGTTTGGGAGTATAATGAATGGGTCAAAATTATTTGGTACAAGTAGATGTAATGTATTCGTCGGAGTATGAAAAAAGAGATAGATCTGCGGCATTACGTAAATACAGAGTAGCCGAAATTAAAAGATTAACTAATGAATGCGTATCAATTAGTAAGATAGCAAAAATGCTAGAGTTACCGTATTCCTTAGCTAAATCATTGTCTACGTTATAGAATTAGGTATTAAGGTACAGAAAGCTGAAGTAACTGTAATCATTATCTATAAATTTTGACAAAATTAAACTTATCTTATATGATAAGTCTAGGTGAAAAGAAAGACTATGCATTGGAACGTTGAACTTTATGAGGGTGTAGAAGAAATTATTCTTGATATGCCGCCTAAACTCCAAGCACGAATGTTAAGACTGCTTGATTTGATTGAAGTGCATGGGGCTAACCTTGGAGAACCACACACGAAACCAATGGGTGATGGTTTGTTTGAGGTCAGAGCTAAAGCTAAAGAGGGCATTGGTCGTAGTTTGTTCTGCTATTTAAAGGGCTCAAATATTGTCGTTCTTCACGCATTTGTAAAAAAAAGCCAAAAAACGCCTAAAAAGGATCTTGATTTAGCTTATGAACGTATGAAAGAGGTGAAAAAATGACTAGGTTGCAGTCTCTTAAAAGAAAAGCGCTGTCTAATGTAAATGTTAAAACAGAGTATGAGGCACTTGAACCAGAGTTTAAATTAATCAGCACTCTACTTCATATGCGTCAAACTGCTGGCTTAACTCAGCATGAAGTAGCTGAACGGATGGGAACAAAGGAAGCTAACATATCACGTCTTGAAAAAGGCAATGGTAATCCAACTCTTAAAACCCTACTAAATTATGCTAAGGCTTGTAGTTGTGAGTTGCATTTTGGGTTCCATTCAGCTTGATACTTCTTAAATTGTTTGATTCAAAACCCGTCTAATGATGGGTTGTTTGTTATATATCGTTTTGCCGCTGCTGTTCAGAAAGCCCAATTTGGACCAGCTTCCCTATATTAAAAAATCTAATTGATCCCTCCTGAAAATAAAAAACCAAATAGTTAACCTTGAGCACGACACCAGCCCAAAACCCTGTACAGTACAAACTGCACTGTCTATCGAATGCCTGTTACGCCGCGCTGGGTTATGGGATCGGTTTGTCGAAACTGATTGGTTTTCTGGTCTGAATGAGCGCAATAAGGAGGGGCTATCCCTCCTCAATTTGTTCGATATCGATACCGTAGAGACACTGGTTAACGATGTCGACTATTCGTTTCCTGTGGGGTGTAATATGGCCAATCGCAGCAAGGCCGAGATCGCCGCTCATATCATCGAGTTCAGACAAAAATAGCTAATGCTTCGTTTCCTATATGGCCGAAAAAGGCCAGTATCTCCCACATCAAAAAAACTAATGGCAATACCACAAGATGGAATAACAATACTCCCAGTGTTATTGCAGTAAATCAAAACTGGAGTATGATTTAACTATCGGTTGCCGTTGCCGTTGCCTCTCTCACGCGATAAGCGTTCGGCCAAGTACGGCTCAGTAATGAAATAACACCTTTTTTGCTATCAACCTTAATTTAATTCGGTTGTCAGGCTCTAAGGAGAGAATCAGTTTTTGACAAGATATTCCGATAACATGATTTAAGGAAGATACCTGCCAATGCTATCTAAAAAACAATTCAATGCGGCTACAGAACGCTTGCAAAACATCGTAACGACATCAGACCTGCTTGAAATGTTACGCCACCGCCTTACCCATGAAAACAAAGACAATCAGTACACAGATGTCATTTCACACTTGGAGGGTATACCGAATAAGTTTAGCGATAAAACCCCGTTGGACAGGAGGCGAGCAGAAAACTACCTGGCAAATATGCTATATGGCAAAAACCATAGTCAAATTGCACATTTGATTAAAGGAAGTCATCAGGTCAATGATGAAGAATTTGGCATACGAGCAGAAATGTACGGTAAGTTCATTTCTAATTATGGAAGTGATCTATCTTATGGCGATTGCGAACTTGTTGATGCTCACGCAAAGGTATTAGCGAAGCGGTTACGCGCTACATCACCTGACGATTTTAAAATCAGTTACCAAGGCTACTGGTCAGACGCTGATAAGTTTGACTATATAGCACAATCGAATGTCCTCATGTACGTGTCATTTCTGGATTTAGATATTCAAGTTGAGTTTGTTTTTCTACATGATAAATCTCCTGATGCGAATGAGCCTTTAGAAGAATCGTTTATTTCAATAACCGTGAACGGAATGACGCTGGAAGAATACGGGAGAATGATAGGTTGTCAGTATCTAAGCGAGAAAGATGATTACGCCTCTCTTTGGGCGTTAGAAGTGCTTTTCTCAAATGTCGCCTATGGGATGGTCAGTGAAAATTCACCTTCTGATTTTTATTGCACCGATTTTCCCGAGAAGCTTCTTCAAGAACACCAATGGAAATTAAATCTCGACAGAAGCTATATTGCAGACCAGGTGATAAAGGATAAATTACTATATCTGATTGAAAGTGCAATCGTAGATAAATCAGACGGTCGATATTCGAAAGAGATTGAAGAATCAGTAAAGGGTATTTCTAAGTTTCGCAAGACTCGGAGTAAGTACGATGATGACGTATTAACATTGAAAGGCTTTACCCATGTCGAAAGCAGCCCGATCATTTCTGGCGAGTTGCTTTTTACCCTTAATAACAACACGGCTATTTCAATATGCTTTAGTTACCATAATGAATACGGAACTGCTGAAATAATACAGTTGGAAGTTAAGCATAACGGCAATTTCATCGAATCATGTACTGACTCGGATGAGCTGGGTAGCACTAAATATCATTGGTGGTCTGTTGTTTACAGTCTTAGGGATTCCATACCTTATATTAATGCGCTAGTTTCTGATCACAAAACGGTAGATCGCGTTAGCTAAGCTAATGCTTCGTTTCCTATATTGAGTCTAAAGGCCGCTTATAATGTGGCCTTACTGCTTTATCACTTGCCATTCTCTTAAATAACGCTCAGTATTGACGCAAGTTAACAACTAAATTTGCGCTTTATGAATGGTAGACCTCTGGTGAATGGTGAGCTGTATGAGCCACTGATTAGCCGAAACTTTGGCCGAACAACCGAACTAAAACACCGAAATAAATTGCTCTTGTTAATGGCTGGCGTTCTCGGCTTGAGAGAGATTGAACTAACTCTGGTAACTGTGAGTGTGTTTATAGCTCCAGATGGCTCTTTTAACGAGTTTGCTGTGCTACCTGAAACTATCACGAGGGATGGGAACGAGCGCCCTGTGGTGATAGCTAACGTTGAGTTAAAAAAGGCATTCGAAAATTATATTAAATGGTTGATTGAGTCAGGGATTAATACATTACCCAACAAGCATTATCTTAGCCTAAACCCAAATGCGCCCTTATTTGTTGATGACAATTTCAAACCGTTCACAGTACAAAGTCGGGGGGAGAGCATTAGCCCTCACGCCATGAATAAACTACTAGATCAACTGATTAAAAATGCTGGGCTGTGGGATGCAGGGGTAAGACGGCTATCACTTGTTAGAACATGTGTTATTGAATCGTATCGATCAGGTATGAGTACCAACGACATAATGATTTGCACTGGATTTAGCGATGATTCTATTGCGAAAATTTTAGCTATGGATTATTCGGCATACAGCCCTATTGCAGAATGGTTTATTAAGCGCAAGGCTACTAAACAGAAACGTCTTGAGAGCTTTAAAATTAGAAGAAAGTGGATGATATGATAAACAAAGAGCAGCCCGACTTATCACAATACTGCAAAGATAATTGCGGCCTCGATGCTAAAGAAGTCGCAGATCTCGCACAGGTTCCCCGCCGCACGTTTTATGATTGGTGGAAGTCCCGCCGCCGAACTGTTGAGTTATTGGTGTTGGGTATAAAAACCGAACAAAATAACAAATAATGTGCGGTATTCGCTCAAAAGCCCTTTACATGTGAGCGGTTATTCCTCATAATGGCTTTGAGGTTTAGGGATGATCTGCTGAACAAGCAGCGGCAATAAAGCCAAATTTAACAAGGATTATCACCATGAAAAATAAATTAGAATTGCTTGATACTGTTGAAGGTTGGATCGCTGTGTTCACAGGTGAAACTGGTATGGGTGAGCAGGTTAGCGCAGAAGAGGCGCACAACATCGCAGGTGATACCGATGTAGAGCGCACAGATAACGCGCTGGCCGTATGGGGCGCTAATGCTGATGAAACAACAATCACCATTAGCTAATTTTTGAGGGCGGTTGCCGCCCTTATCTAATGAAGGAAACTTATGAATACCCAAGTATTTTTCGCCAGGATAACCTATTCTCTGCCAGCTATTGCGATGTTTTTAATCGTTTCATCTGGACTCGATAACCTTTTGGGGGAGTTTATTTACAACATGTTATTTTGGAGTTCGTTAGGGATATCAACAGTGATTTTCATTTATGCATTATTTGGACTTGCAGAAAAAGAGGATCAAACTTCTGTACCAATTCCTGACAATGTTACTAATCTAAACAATCACGAAGAGTCGTAATATTTTGATGGTGGGAAACAACAGATCATGGCGCTAATCGATTTGGATAAACTGAATGAAATTTTAGATGCTCAAATAGCCTCGAATGAAGCTGATATTAAACACGCTGCGAGAAATGAGTGGTATGACAAAGCAGCTAACCTCACGATAAAGAATGAGGGCTTATCTAAAGCCAAATTCTTTGCTAATAGTGGCGATTGCCACAGATAGGATACAGATTATGAAAGCGTTTTTTAGCTCTGCCGTTGCATATGTACTAGATCCAGAGGCTCGAAAGCTATGCCCTGTGCCATACCCAAGCGGTAACGCTATGTCAGTACGAGAAGCAAAGGGGAACGGGCTTTATTTAGATAATAGGCTGTTAACTGATGATTTACTTGCTGAACTACAAAGTAATGCAGCTAAAGGAAACTCACGCGATCAGGCTATTTTTAAAATGGCAAAATGGAATTTAGCGATGCTAGGGCAATCTCATGTATTTTTTAAAAAGTCAGACATTGAAGGGGTCGTTAAAGTTAACTTAGATGGCGCTGCACACCTTCTTGGAGAAGACCATGTAGTCGCCCCGATTAAGGGCATCGGGGATGTGTTAATAGATAAATTGACACGAGTTTAAGTAATAGGAAACAGCGCATGACCTCGATACCGTACAGGAGAGAAATTTACACGCTGGTTCTTAATGGACAAAAGTTCACTCTATATTTAGATGGTTATTGGGGTTTGATATTGAGAACAGATATTTCAATAAATGCTGAAGTATTGCATAGCCAGATCTGGCATACGTCAGAGGATAAATATCTTGGCTTATCTGGTACAGGTTGGCATTTGACTAGATTCCGCAATGAAGCTGTTGAAGATCTCAATAGGTTATCAGATCAGGAAAGACAGCGTTTATCAATTGAATTTGGCCTGCCTATTTGTACGAATTATCTTGAACTTCCACATAGTAACGCTGAATCGTTTCTAGCATCTCCTAGCGCTATCAAGATTAGAGATTGGATAAAAATGCACCCGATAATATCTAAACGTTTGCTAAACAGTGGTGAGAAGGTCAAAGAGGTTTTTAAGCTGCTGGGTGTACCAACTATATAATGGGGAAATCATAAAGTGGCAACACGAAAAATTAAGTTAAAAACGCCTTGGAAAAATCGAGTGGCCTTTGTTCTTGAGGTTGGTGCTGATGTCATTTTCCTTTTGGTTCATCCAAGTGGTGAGTTGTTATTAATTTGCCAGTCGGATAGGTATGGATGTGGCGGAGCTGCACGTTGGGATAAAGCATGCATACTTTGGATCGAAGAGCGTGAAGGGTATTGGATGTGTAAATACGGAATCCATGATAAAAAATATTCTCTATCTGGGCTTGATGAAGACCAGTTAACCACTTTAGCCGTAAGTTTAGGTATCGAGTTCATACCAAAATTAGGAAAAAAGCGTGTTGAGTCACCGATGATGTTAGATTCATTGATGGCTAGAAACCTTCTTAACTGGGCTAATAAGCACCCAAAAATGGCGAAAGAAAATGTGACCGTAATTTCATATCGGGACGAAATGACAGAGAGAGGTATATTGCCCCTTCCTAATGCTGATTACACCGGTTACTGAATATAGGAATCAGATGAAAATGGATTTACCGAAGCGAATGGTAGTGGTATTTGTTCTGTTTATAATAGTTCTTTGTCTTTGGGATCAATTACCAACAGAATACGCATTTAGGCCATAGAGGAAACAGCATGGGAATAGATAACAAACAGGTCATACTAACATTCGTGACCTTAAAGTTAGGTAGCAAAAAAATAACAAGTTCCATGCTGGATCAAATACCTCGGCTTGATTTTTGTGAATTGCTGTTAGATGAAGATGATTGCTTTGACTGCTCCCCAAATATAGTTCCAGTAGCTCGTTTCTCAATAGTCTCACTTCTAAATAGCCAAAGGCGGGTCTACAAAGCAAAGGGGTACGATTCAGACTATACCAGAAGGCTAATCAAACACTATGCCCATCACGAAGAAGCCTTTTTGTTCACTTATAAAGGCCAGTTGTATTGTGATAGTTTTTCGTCAAAAACTGGCACTCAGGAATACGGAAATCAACTTATAAAGTTGAGACAAAAGTTGGACGAATGCGATAGTCGATTAGCATCTGTAAACAGAGTGCTTGATCTAGAAGAGCAAGGATTTGAGGCACACGACATCGCTAGAAAATGTTCCAAAGGTCAGATTTCTTTACCTCGTGGTCGTAATAGAAAAAGAGTACGAAACATTTTAGATGATTGGGATGATGATGTACTTGGTTTTGGAGAGAGTGATGAAAAGATAGCATCCCACGAAATCGACGTAATAATGAAAAATCATGGCTCTTGGGATGCATACATAAAGGCCATTAAACAGGAAGTGAAAATGGAGCAAATCAATAAGACTAAATTCGTGAGTGATGTTGAAAATTTTAATGAAAAAGTTTCAACCGTAATTAACGAAATAATATCTTCTCCGTTTACTCTTTTCGGTTGTTAACTAAAAATATTTAGATATGGGAAGCTGATATGGGGTTAGAAAGTATGCTGGTTAAAGGTCGAGAGTGTGGTGATTGTACTGTCTGTTGTACTTACCTGAGAATAGAAGAAAGGCCAGTGAATAAACCACAAGATGAACCATGCAAACATTTGTGCGTACAAGGCTGTGGGATTTATGAAACGCGCCCTAGTGTGTGCCGTAATTGGTTTTGTGGTTGGAGAATCATGCCTCAACTAGATAAGGAAATGAGACCTGACAGCTCGAATGTATTGATATCAGACTTTGAAACAGGTAATGAAATCAAGTTTTCTGCTCTAACTGACCCCTACGTAGAGCTTATGCGAGAAGATGTCTTAAGGTATATTGCAGGAGCCTTTAACTCAGGACTAAAGGTGTTCATCTCATTTAAAGTTAAAGATGGACATGAAAACATCAAGTTGGATATATTTTCTAGTAGCTCATATCATCAGGCTCACCTATCAAGGCAATTACATTTGGTACAAGAACAAATGAAGATAGCCATCGATAAAGGGATGACTCTGACAACAAACCCAATATTGAAGTGATGGGAAACAGCATGTATAAATTACAGATTAAAGACGGTATTTGGGTGTTTGGTACGGCTTTCATAATGGCGATATTGTATAGCTTATTTGTAAGCCAGTTCCATTATAACGATGTGATAGTACAGGCTGTATTTTCTACGGGCATGGCTTATTTACTTAACTTTATAGCAGTAAAGTTATTTAATAAATGATAAGTCGAAATTCGGAGCATTAGCCGAATGAAAAACCACAATCTTTGGTATGGGATATAGTTATGAGTAGAAGAGTAGATAAAGGAGTAAGTATGTTCAAGGGAGTATTGTTAAGTCTGTATATAGCAGCATCGCTAATTGGTGGATTTATCTTTTCCGATACACTCGGTAGTGATAATGCCTGGTTAGGCTCTCTCATAGGTTTTTGCTTAGGTAGTTTTGCTTACTTCGTGGCTTTCAAGCCTG
>JBALXO010000069.1:0-21239 GCA_036960615.1 Cocleimonas sp.
CCATCACACACACGTCCAGCTCCAATACCGATCGTTGGGATCTCTAACTCATTAGTAATTTTTTCTGCTAGATCAACTGGCACACACTCCAAAACGACTGCATCGGCACCAGCATCTTGTAATGCAAGAGCATCAGATAACATTTGTTTTGCAACTTCGCCATCACGACCTTGGACTTTATAGCCACCTAACTTATGTACAGTCTGTGGAGTTAATCCGATGTGGGCACAAACAGGGACTCCATGTCGGGTCATGTGTCTTACGGTATCTAATTGCGCTTCGCCACCTTCTAATTTTATGATGTGGGCCAAACCTTCTTGCATCAAACGGGCGGCATTAGTAATTGCCTGATTAGGGTTGGTGTAACTCATAAAGGGTAAATCTGCCATAACCAAAGAACGCTTCGTATGTGGCTCAACTGATTTTGAATGATAGATAATGTCATCAACACTAACAGGTACCGTTGAGCTATGACCTTGCATCACCATGCCTAGTGAATCACCAACTAGGATGACATCAACGCCTTGTTCATCTACAACGCGAGCAAAACTGGAATCATAAGCCGTCAATGCGACTATTTTCTCGCCTTGAGCTTTCATTTCACGGATTGTTTTTACCGTTACACGATTAGCCATTATCAAGTTCCTCGATATTATTTAACTCTTCATTAGAAAGTGCATCTATACAATCTAGAATAGAGGTGGTTTGATTGATTTTCAAGCTTGAAGTGGCTTTAGTACCGAGTAAATCACGTAAAGGAAATAATACAAAAGCGCGCTCACATATTCTCGGATGTGGGACGATAAGACGTTTGGTTTTAATGGTTTGATCTGCATAGAAAAGTAAATCTAAATCTAAGGTTCGAGCACCCCAACGAACAACACCTTCGCGAACTCTATCGTTATCATTTTCGATTTTTTGAAGTAAGTCTAGTAGTGGTTCAGGAGTAAGCTCGGTATAAAACGCAACCGCCGCATTAAGATAATCAGGCTGGTCTTGAGGACCATGAGGTTTACTCTGGTAAAAAAGCGAGACGTTTAGATTGTGTATGTTTTGGTGAGCGACTAAGTCATCAATCGCCTGTTGAAGATAGGCGCGCGAATCGCCCATATTACTTCCCAGTGCTACATAACATAACACTTCAGGAACTGTTTTATCTGCTTTCGTAGAGACTTCAAACTTCATCTAATAACCTGAAGATACATTTAATTGTCTTGTTTTTTAGTTCTTCGTCTCGGACTTTTAGCATGTTTTGGTGGCGTTGCAGCCAGGCACATTGCTTTTTTCTCTTTAAGGTCAACTTCTTGAATTAAAGTCCACCATTCACATTCCGTAATCGGAAGCTCGCCACATTGAGCGCGTAAACACATAAAATCATAAGAAGCTCTGAAGCGTTTATGCTCCATTAATCTCAGCACGCGTCGCTCATTTTTATAGCTAAATAAACCCTGTAAAGTCCAAATTTCACGTGACATATTGCTGAAACGACGAGGGATTGATATACATTTTATTTGCTCAGAAAATGCATCAGATGCAGCTGAATGCATTGCTTGTAAAGCAGGGTTTCCAAGCTCTTTATACATGGTAAAACCTTCACTAACACGCTTCCATAACATCACTGCGAATAAAAAGGCAGGGGTTACTGGCATATCAGCTCTAATTCTACGATCAGTGTTTTGAAGTGCCGCATAGACTAATTTAGTATAGTTACCCTCATCACCATTCTCGTCTATATCTTCTGCTAGGCTTTTCTCTGCATCTGGAAATAGATGCTGTAATAAATGATATTCGCGTAAAGCTTCTAAGGTTTTAACAGCTTGGCCGCTGTGGAATAATTTTAGTGCTTCATCAAATAAACGTGCAGGAGCAATGTTTCCTAAAAGCGATGACATTTCTTTAATCGGCGCTTCTGTTTCGGATTCAATGGTTAGTCCGAGTTTTGTCGCAAAACGAATCGCACGTAGCATTCTTACAGGATCTTCACGGTAACGAACTTCAGGATCACCGATCATACGAAGTTGACGCTTTTCTAGGTCATCCATACCACCTACAAAATCTACCACTTCAGCATTTTGCAAATCATAAAATAAGGCATTTACAGTGAAATCACGACGGTATGCATCTTCTTCTAAATTGCCATAGACGTTGTCATGAATGATACGCCCATCACCGCTTACCTGGCCTTTTTCGCTATTGTCATGTGGAGCGCGAAAAGTGGCTACTTCGAAATACTCACGACCGAAATGGACATGCGCTAAACGAAAGCGACGCCCAATAATACGGGTTGAAGGGAGCACTTGCTTGATTTGTTCCGGAGTTGCTTCAGTTGCTATATCGAAATCTTTAGGCAATATTCCGAGCAATAAGTCACGCACGCCACCACCTACTAGATAAGCTTCGTATCCAGCATCGGTAAGGGCGTTTAAAATTGTACGGGCTTTTCTGTCGATTTCCCGAGGATTAATACCATGCTCACTGGCTGGTATTCTTGTGGCTGATCTCATTCGTTGAAGGCTATTCTAGCGTGTTAAATCAAAAGTAGCTTAACATATAATATCTAAGGTTTTATCGCTATTTAATGTTTCAACTTGAGGCCTTGTTTTGCACTTAATTGTCCTAACTTAAGACGAGCTAAAAGTAGCCTCTTATCTGATCAATTTGTGATTTAAAGGCCAATTGATTAGTCTCTATGATCTCATCAAAAAAATTAATAATAATATGATTAAAACAAATCATGCTACTTTGCTAATTGCTCTGTGTGCTTTAGTTTTTACAGCCACAAGTAGCGCTGAAGGCTTCATTAAGAAAGAGGTTTATTCTTTTAAAGACTCGAGTGGTAATACTGTTTTTACTGATCGTCAACCTGTTAAAAAGCAAACCTACAAAATACAGACTATTGAAGCCGCGAATTCTACTGGCATTAACCAAAATATTGGTGAGCCTCAAAATAATTATAAACAAAGAGTCTATTCAGAAAACACAGTTAGCCAACAACAAACCGTAAGAATCATTGTTGAAGATGGAAGCATTATCGACAAAAAGTCTTATAAGAAAAAACGAGGCTTAAAGCGTTGTAAGTCTTATAAAAAGAGATTCGATTATTACAGTGACAAAATGAAATCAGGCTACAAAAATTCTGAATACAATAAGCTGGAATCGAACCGTAAGAAATACAGAAAACTGTTATTTGATAACTGTGACACGAGAACTTTTAGCGATTAATTAACTGTAATTTCCCACTTGAATACTGAAATTTCTATATAAAAAGCTCATAAAAAAAGACACCCCGCACCTTTTAGCTGTTTATAGAAACAGGTAAAAGGTGGGGGGTGTCTTTATTAAGACTATATAAAGCGTTACTTGTTAAATTTAAGCAGCTAGAACAACAGCTGATTTCAATTTATCAATCGCATTGCTTTCAATCTGTCGAATACGCTCTGCTGATACTCCGTATTTGCCCGCAAGATCTTGCAACGTAGCTTTCTCATCTACCAACCAACGACATGCCAAGATGTCTTTGCTGCGCTCATCTAATGTAGACATCGCGTTAGTAAATAATGATCTAGTATGTGAATCCCAATCTGATGATTCTAACAACTCAGATGGATCATCAACTTGCTCAGATTGTAAGTACTGGTTTGGCGAATAAGTATTATCTTCATCAGTATCTGCTGATAAATCGAAGCCAATATCTTGGCCCGTCATACGCTTTTCCATTTCCATAACGTCTTTATTCGTTACGCCAAGATCGTTTGCGATTTCCGTAACTTCAGCTACATTCATCCACGCTAATCTTTTCTTTTTACTTCTTAAGTTAAAGAATAATTTACGCTGTGCTTTGGTTGTCGCAACTTTTACGATTTTCCAATTTTTAAGAATAAACTCGTGAATTTCTGCACGAATCCAATGTACCGCAAACGATACTAGACGTACGTTTACTTCAGGATCAAAGCGTTTAACCGCTTTCATCAAGCCTACATTACCTTCTTGGACTAAATCTGCTAGTGGTAAACCATAACCGCTATAACCGCGCGCTACTTTAATAACAAAACGTAGGTTATGCATGATTAGCTGACGAGCAGCTTCAAGATCGTCATTGTCACGAAGTTTTACGGCTAGCGCCTGTTCTTCTGACTTTTTCAGTACAGGTATTTCACGCACTGATTGAATATAGCTTTCAAGACTGCCTGAAAGTACTGGCATGGTCATTGCTGTTGAAACATTGTCGTTTCTAATTGCTGGTGTGTTCATAATATCTTTTCCCCTGATAATTATTACTCAGTATATGTGCCTATATTAGCACTCAATAGGTAAGAGTGCTAATTTCCTTATAAGTTCCCGATAAATCGTAAATTATTAAATTAATTAAGAACTTAAAAGATTATAAAAAACCATTAAAGAGAGGCAAAGACAATATTTGCAGCAATTAAAGTCTGTTTTATATCATCTTCAGTATGTGCAACCGACATAAAACCTGCTTCATAAGCAGAAGGCGCAAGATAGATATTATGCTTTAACATGCCATGGAAAAATTGGTTGAATTGCTCGACATTGCATCGTGAAACTTGCTCAAAATTAGTAATATTTTCTTCAGCACTAAAGAACAAACCAAACATACCGCCGACTTGATGACTCGTCATAGGGATACCATTTTCTTTAGCCACAGCAACCATGCCGTTTACAAACATTTGTGTTTTGTTAGTTAAATCTTCGTAGAAACCATCTCGCGAAATAATCTCTAAGGTCTTGAGTCCTGCTGTCATCGCCAAAGGATTGCCTGACAATGTGCCTGCTTGATAAACAGGGCCTAATGGTGACAAGTGACTCATGATGTCTTTACGGCCACCAAAAGCTGCTGCTGGCATGCCACCACCAATAATCTTACCCAAACAGGTGATGTCAGGTTTTATATTGTAAACCGATTGTGCACCACCTTGAGCAACACGAAAACCCGTCATGACTTCATCAAAAATCAATAACGCACCGTGTTCGTCACAGACTTCTCTTAGAGTTTCTAAGAAATCAGGCACAGGTGGAATACAATTCATATTGCCTGAAACAGGCTCGACGATAATACAGGCAATTTTATCGCCCATTTTCGCGAACAAATCTCGTACTTGTTGTGGGTTGTTATAATCCAAAGTAATCGTATGTTTTGCAAAGTCTTCAGGAACACCCGGAGAATTAGGCTCACCAAACGTTAAAGCGCCTGAACCTGCTTTTACAAGCAGTGAGTCACTATGACCATGATAACCTCCTTCGAATTTGACAATATCGTCTCGCCCAGTAAAACCGCGTGCAAGTCGAATCGCTGACATCGTAGCTTCGGTACCTGAACTCACCATACGAACCATTTCAACAGAAGGCACTAACTCAGAGACTTTTTCAGCCATTCTCACTTCTACTTCTGTAGGTGCACCGTAACTTAAACCATTGTCAGCAGCGGCTTTCAATGCATCAATAACTTCTTGATTAGCATGGCCTGCAATCATTGGTCCCCACGATCCAACGTAATCGATATAGCGATTATCATCAGCATCAAAGAGGTATGCACCTTTCGCACCTTTTATAAATAGAGGCGTGCCGCCGACACTTTTAAATGCACGAACTGGAGAGTTAACGCCACCAGGGATTTTTTTTTGGGCTGCTGCAAAGAGCTCTTGAGACTTAGTCATAATTGTTCCGAATTAAAAGTTATAAATTTACATTACACAAAGGCCAATAAAGTAGGGGAGTGTCTTTTTTATAGTTAGTTAATAACTAAAAAGACACTCCCCTACTTTTTTGCCTATTTTTTATTTTAATTAAGCCTGATTAATCTTAACTAATCAAAAACTCCTTTGATCGTCATCGCTATTCGATTTACCAGACGGACTAGTATATTGATCATTTAAGGTTTGTACATATTGATCAATATCACTACGGATACTATCTAATTTGGTACGTATTCTCATACTCCAGCCCGTTGGTTTACTAGAAAAAATACTGTGTCTCCAACGTGTATTTTTTCTGAAAGCATTGGCGATATTGCCGAAATTATCTTCTGTATTTAATTTCTTAGCGATGCCATTGACTAATTTTCCACGAATGAAGAGATGTATAAAATAGAACAGTAATAATGGTATAGCGATCGCGGCAATAGTCAATGGAGTGCTCGCTTGAACTGTCTCTAACCAAGGTGGGTTGAAGTTGAAACCTTGCCAATAACCGGCAAAGACTGTAAGCAGGTATAAACCAATAAGTAACGGAATAAAAACGACTAAATCAGCAAGAATTACACGTTTTTTCCAGCGTTGTTTGGCTGCTTGAATTTGCGGCACAGCCTGCTGCTCTATTTGATTTGAGAGTGACTCCATACTTCCAATAATACGATAAACACGATCTACGTGAATATCTTCCATGCGTTTTGTGATCTCGGCATAGTCAGTATCGCGTTTGTTAACATAACGTTCCCAGACCGCTTTATCTTCAACTGGATTCGCTAACTTATCGTTAAAGATGACGTAAAAACGTCCAGAACTCAGGCCGTTTTGCACTAAGGCTTTTTGCCATGCGGCAACAATATCTTCCATATTGTCATCATTAGCAGAGGTATCGATCTGATTCAAAATAAACAGAAATTTACTGTTATCGTTTCGACGTTGCGAACCACGTACCAAATGTTCTAAGGTATCCTGCATTGCTCCTGGTTCAGGATGACGGGCATCAAATAGCACTAAGACTAAATCAGATAATTCAATAATATGGTCTGTGATTTTAAGTGTTTCTTTACGCTGTTCATCAGCATCAAAACCAGGTGAGTCTATAAGAATTTTACCGCGTAGTTTTTCACTTGGCACAACTTTCATTTGTAGATAGTTATCAATGCGGGAGCCTTCGCCTTGAGTAATCGATTCAATATCATCACTGATTTGATAGAACGGAAACCGTGGGTCGCTATCTAAAGCAATGCCAGGCAATGTACGAACGTCGTCTGAGTCACCGCCATAGCTTAAAACAGTAAAACGATCATCGACTGCTTGATTACCAGACTGTTGAACATTTACACCTAAATAAGAATTGATGAAGCTAGATTTACCCGCAGAAAAAGTACCCAAAACGGAAACTAATGGCCACCAAGAAATCTGAGTGGCGTAAGACTCATCGCCTTGCAACAAACCCATTTTTTGAGCGACTTTATCTAGTTCGCGATATTGTTTAACGACTGACACTAAAACAGGACTTTCTGTTTTAAGGTGTTTTTGCAAAAGCTCTAAGCGGTTTTGCATTCTCTTTGCTGGTGTCATTAACAAATCCTTTTTTGTTTTGAAACCTTCGGCTTACACCGAAGCAATACTATAAAAACACTGATGATAAAAGAGGCTAAAAAACCCCATACTGGAGATTATTTAAGCGACTAAAGAGTACAAGAAAATGGAATAGACGTTATTGTCTTTTATATATCAAAACTAGACTACGAAAACTGGGCTACGAGAACTAAGCTATGGAAATTAAGCCATAGATAATAAAACTTAAATTCGATAATTAGAACATCTAAACAAGACACATGGGCTTAAAAAAAGCCCATGTGTCTTTATAATTACTGGTCTGCTTGCAATATATTATGGATTTCAGTCGCTTTTTCAGGGAAGAACAAACCAATGAATCCAACCATATTGGCTACTCTATCTGAATTTCCTTCTTCAATCATTGGTAGTGCAATTTCAGCATACAATTCTGCTGCTTTTTCAGGGAAACCTTGACGCCAATAAACATTGCCAAGCTCACCTTTATAATCAATAACCGCTGGACTCTGGTTTATTAACTGCTGATAAATTTGAGCAGACTCTTCAAGACCATTATTCCAATAAGCCTCTCGTGCCATTAACAACAACTCTTCTTCACTCATTTCACTGAATTGTGTAGAAGGCTCCTCATCAATTACTACTTGCGAATCTTCTGCACTTGCCGATGTTGTTGTATCAGAACCTTCACTTGCAGCAACTTGATTTGCTTCTGTGTTTTTAGCTTCTTCAAGAGTATCTCCTGTAACTAAGGCAGTCGTTAAAGATGATGGCTCAATAGTCGGAGCATTTGACAAATCCACGCCATGTTTTTCAAAATAAGTGGAAACACTACCTTTTTTCACTAGAGATCCATCAGCGTTCTTATCTGATGTATTGCCCCCAGTCATGCTATATAAAACAGCTATAATGCTTAAAAAGTATAAAGCTAGGATAATGACAGGGTTTTTCATTAACCAACGAAAGATATACATATACTTATTCTCCTTAGATTTTATTTTCTTAATTTAACCGTATTTATAAACAAATATCGCGTTAAAAATAAATTTAATTTATCAAAGCCATCCAATCACTTTGTAACTAGACACTGATGTTCTTCTACTTTTTGTTATTAATAACAGGGGTTCCCGGCAACATTGATGGCATTAAGTAACTTGGCATCGGAGCAATATAATAACCACCGTTATACATCGGCATTTGCTGATAATTATAATTACCTGAGATTGAAGTCGGAGCAAATTTATCACTTTTGCTAGTAACTACCTTTGTCGGATTTTCACCTTGTAATCCATCTGGACTGCTTGGCATCATATTAAAGACAACACCGTCCTGCTCTAAACTTTTAAAATCACCAAGTTTTTGGTCCATCCAAATAGGTTGGATTATATGATTAAGTAACTCGTGCTGAGTGGCTGTTGCAGTAATATTATTGAGAGTAGCACTGACTTCAACTTTGGTTTCTTGGTTTGTACCAACCGAAGCTTTATTGAACGGTCCTTTTGGTGCAGACGATGTAATTAGTGCTTGCGACGCAACTGGTGATTCTGGAGCAGCAACTTGTTCAACTACAGCAACAGAATCAACTGACTGCGCGGTAACCTCAGCTGCAGCGTCCATTTGTTGCTTTTCATTATTAGTTTCAATAGTTCCAACTTGCGCTGTTTCCTTTTCAACTGCTGCAATCTGTTGATTTCCGGAAGGTACTGTAACCTCACGAGTTGTCATTAAAATCAGAACGGAAGTAACTATCGTTGCTATAACAACCAATAATATTCCATTTTTTGATTCAGTCATTTGATTACCTATTAGAATTGTTCTGTTAGTAGCGATTATTTAGTTAAAGGATCATTTTTCTTGCTTAATATAACTAACGATTTTAGCAAAGGAGGTTTTAGTCATGACATAAAAACAATGCATCCAAAATTGGGGGTTACTGTCATTTCAGAGAAGCGCTTTAAATAGTTAATTCTTAAAAAATACTACATTGATTTTAAAGAGTAAGAAAAGATATTGCAAAAACTATTACTGAACCGCGATCAAACGCTTAATTTCTCCCCAGTATTTATGTTCGATAGTAATTTCGACGGCTAGAGGTATAAACTTTTGTTCCTTCCAATTGATTTGCCACTCTCTATTTTTATCTAACAATCGAAGTTCTACTGATTCTACGTCTTTCAATAAATTCATACTCGTTGGTTCTAAATCAATATGATCAACCAACGCCCAGCTTTTTCTAGTGAGTACTTTATCTTCTAAATCGTATCTTACGCGTTGTAATGAGCTTCTTGCAGCAGCAATGGGGTTGGGGTTCCCAGCACGGGTAAATTCCATTAAACCATCAGAATCCAAACCATATTCGAATGCTTTAGCAGATTCGCTAAACCCTGTACTTCTCGGTCTTGGGACTAATTGGCGTATGTCACGTTCAAAAAACATCATGGTACGTTGCAATTCTTTTAAACGTTTTTCTTGTGTTGCTATAACATCATTTCCAGTAATTACATTAGATAAACCACCGTATGCCATAACCGACATCAAAGAAAAGATCACCATCGCTACCAATAGCTCTAACAGGGTAAAACCTGTTTGATTGCGATTAACGTTATTTGTATTTACTTTAGTGTTCATGGCTTTGGTAAAAACCCAACGACTGTTACAAAAGGTGAAGACTTTTTATCATCCTCAGACCATACTGATAATTCGATACGTCTAATATTATCATCATCAGTTTTTATAGATTTTTGTAGCCATGCCCATTCACGGCCAGCCATTTCTGCTCCGCCTTTAGTCTCACCGAATTTAGGCCAGTCCTTTTTAATGCGTAATTCTGCCATTTGATTTAAAGCGACCCAATTGGCAAAGGTTTTATTGCTCATTCGTGATGAATTTGCCGCAGCATTGCCAATCACTTTAACAGCACCACCCAAAGACACAGCAACAATTAGTAAGGCAACCATAACCTCCAACAAGGTAAAACCTCGTTGCTTCTTTGTATAAGTGCGATGTTTATGTCGAATAAGCATTTTATTGTGTGGCAGGTTCTAGTTGCGAGAAAGTCTTTTCAATTTCTCCATTGGCATCTGCTTTCAGTTTGATCTCTGATTGGTTTTTAAATTGCAGTGTGTAAGTAAATGGCGTCATTTCACCACTGGATAAAATAACGACCTGAGGTTTATCTTCATCACGATCTTTTAGGTCGATTGAAATACCATCAATATATAATTTAGTGCTAATTTCAGCAGGCAATTGGCGTTTTATAAAAGGTGGATCACTAAAAGTAGCCCAGCTATTACTTTCATTTTGATAAAAACTATAGCCGTTAGGGGTGATTTCTACGGCTAACTCAGTCGACTGCAGGATTGCTTCATCTTGAGCCAAGGACATTAATGCGGAAAACCGATCTGCATTTTCCTTAAGTAATTTATCACCCACGGGTGGAAACGAAAGCGCAACAGCACTGATAAGTACCGCGGCGATAACTATAACCACCATGATTTCTATTAAGGTAAAGCCTTTATTAGGTTTCCTCATGTCAAGTTTGAGGCTTGCTAGGGCCTACTAATTAACGGAGTCCCAGTTACCCACGTCATCGTCACTTTGGACTTTATCAGGACCAAACGAATAAACATCAATATCACCACGCACACCCGGACTTAAGTATTTGTATGGTTCACCCCATGGATCAATCGGTGTTTTCTTGATGTACTGTCTCCAGCTTTTTGCTTCTGGATCACCCGATGGTTTAGCTACCAATGCTTCTAGACCTTGGTCAGTACTTGGGTAACTATAATTTTCTGCTTTGTATAATTCTAAAGATGTCGATATTGTTTTAATATCTAATCCAGCTCTTTCAAAATTAGCCTTTTCTAAATTTCCAAGTATCGCTGGTCCAACAGCAGCAGCCATAACTGCAATAATTACCACAACTACCATTACTTCCAGCAAGGTGAATCCTTTTTGCTTTAGAATCAGACTTGTTGATGATAATGAATCTGCTGTATTTCTAATTGTGTTCATTTTTACCCCTTTAAATTACAACATAACAATATTTTTTATTTTAACGCAAAGTAAATAGCAATATACTAATTTTTATAACAGAAAGGCTTATCTTTCATGCTATAACAATACGCATATTAATACGGCATTTTGCCATACTCGATAAATATACTCTATTTAGTGTCTCGATCATTACTAAACAAACAAACTATGAGCTTTTTTAAGCCAATACAAGAATCAATAAAACAAAATAAAGCGCTTCTGGTTAGTATTTTAGGACTCTCTTTATTGTTCGTGATCGGCCAATGGTTTCAGAGTAATCTATTTTTCAACCGCAACGATATAAACCAAGGTCAATGGTGGAAAATCCTATCTGGTAATTTTACGCATTCAAACATTCCTCATTTACTACTTAATCTGAGTGGCGTCTGGCTTCTCGGAATGTTATTTATAGACAGCCTAAGCTCAAAAACATTCATTCTATCCAGTGTTCTTTTAACTGTGGTGGTTGGACTCGGTCTATATTTCTTTAATCCCGAATTAAGCGGTTACTATGGATTTTCTGGGGTTCTTTATGGTTTGTATTTTGTCGCTGCCGTCTGCGCTATTTTAGACGACGATTTGTTTACTGGTATCTCCGTCGCATTAATAATCAGTGCAAAAATAATCTGGGATTATTTCACTGGTGGTAGCCAAGCAAGCGCTGAAATGATCGGAGTTCCTGTAGCGAATGATGCACACTTATATGGTTTTATTGGAGCAATAGTAATCGCTGGGTTTTTATTGTTTAAAGGCTATTTAAAAAAACGCCACACTTTTTAGCTATTTCTATTTCACTAATATGCTTTCAGATTAGTCATACTGGATATCAATTAATAAGCCTTCATTAATCCAAGCGCCTAGAAATCCTGCTACTCTTGCAGGTGCATGTTCTTCGTCAATCCATTCACAAACGCCCTGACAAAGACTCTCAAATTCAACACCTGCTAAGGCAGAATCTAAAGCCCAACCTTCATCTACATCTAATGAACGATAATGATTAACCAAGCCTTTACGCCAAAGTAACCATGCAAAAGGATACTCTAATTTTTCTGGTGGGATAGGGTCACTTTCGGCTTCAATAGCTGCCCATAATTGTGGCGTATTCCATTCAAGGTCCATTCGTGAAACTGATTCATGAAAAGTAAACCGCAATTCTCCCCAGCGTTCTATGGGAATTTCTTGTAATACTTCGATGCCGATAGGATCTTGATTCTTCGCATCAAAGGCTTTTCTTAATCCCCATTCAAAACGAGCCATTTCAGCGTAAAAAGGAAGATCGGCGTAATTATCCGTAAAAAAACTTTCAAGATGTGAGCCTAAAAAGCGTAGTGAAAAATGTTTGGAAGGAAAACTGTCCATGTATTCATAAGCAACACGAAAAAAATCTTCATCACCTAGTAAAGTATGCACCGCTGGGTAATTTTCAGATAAAGCATCATGCAGACGAAAGCCATAGCCATCGCCATAAATATTTAAACGATCCTTAGCATTTATATTTTTACTGTCAACGACATCTGCTTCAATACCGTCATCTTTTTCTAATAAAAAGGCCATCATGCTTTGTTGGATTCGCTGTAACTCAGACATTGACTGTTGCCTGTGGTGATTTATCTTTATTTGCTGCGTAAATATTACGAGCCATTTGAAGCTCTTTCATCATTTCAGGTAACTCAGGAATTTTATCATCGCGTTCAATGATTGTTGAAACACTATCAAAACGCTTTACTGATTCAGCATAAAGCTCCCAAACTCCATCTACGACATCATGATCATGCGTATCAATAATATAATTTTCATATTGAGTATGACCTGCTAAATGATGTTGCTGAACGCGCTCTGCCGGAACTCCGTCTATGTAATCGATAGGGTCAAAGCCATGGTTGAAAGCGCTAACAAAAATATTATTAATATCTAGCAACATCAAACTATCAGATTCTTCTGCTATTGCCGTTACAAACTCCCATTCTGTCATACCAGATTGCTTATAAGTAATATAGCTTGATACATTTTCGATCAAAATACGACGGCCTAAAAAATCTTGGGTTTGTTTGATTTTATTTGCAACAAATTTGATGGTCTCCTCAGTATATGGCAACGGTAGAAGGTCGTGCGCATTAACGCCGTCCAATCCAGTAAAGCATAAATGATCTGAAATCCAATGGGAATTGGTCCGTTCTGCTAATTGCTTTACCTGAGTTAAATAATTTATATCAATGGGATCAGTACTTCCGATCGACATTGAAACGCCATGCATTACAACAGGATAACGTTCACATATTTGATCGAGAAAATAAAGTGGCTTACCTCCTTCGACAAGATAATTTTCTGTAAGTACTTCAAACCAATCTATCTCTGGCTGCTCATCTTCTGGAGCATCTAAGATCGAATGATAATGTTCTTTGCGAAGGCCTAAGCCAAAACCGAGTGATTTATATTTCATTTTTTAACCTTAAGACAATAAAACGCCCGAGACAACAAGATTGCTCGGGCGTATTTTATTAACTTAGTCGTAACTAATTAATAATTAAGCACTAATACTGCCAATACTTTTCCCACCTTTAGAAGTACAGTCTGTTAATGTAGCTTTTACCCAGCCCTGACCTTTACAAGCATTCTGGCCTTTACATGCTGAAGTAGCTGTAGCACAAGCACTTGTGCCTTTACATGAGTTGATACCAGAACATTTAACGTCAGCAATTTTTGCTGCTGGCGCTGCTACTGGTGCACTTGAACTAGCTGAACAACCTGCTAGTAGTAGAGTTGCTGCTGCAGATGCTAAAGTGATTGCTGACATTTTTGATACTGAATTCATGATTTTATCTCCTAGATAAAGTGATGTATTAAGATTACTGTTAGTAATCAATAACCCGATATATTCTGGTTACAAATACACTTACGATTTAAAGGTTGAATCAGACGCAAACTTAAGAAAGAACTGTTCCACCTTTAGCTTCACAATCGGCTTTAGTGGCTTTAATCCAACCTTTACCTTTACAAGAGTTCTGACCTTGACAAGCTGAAGTAGCAGTTGCGCATGCACTAGTGCCTTTACATGAGTTAATGCCTGAACATTTAACTTCTGCAACTTTTTCTGCTACTGGTGCCACTACTTTGGCCGCTTTATCTCCACCACATGCGGATAATAATATTGCTGCTGCAGCTGACGCTAATGTGATTCCTGAAAACTTAGTTTTTGATAATTTAACTATGCTCATTTTTAACTCCTACATAGTTAGAAACATTTACATTAAATACTATTAACCAAAGTATCCCTGCAATAAACACTCTCAAACTCTTTGAATTAAAGAGTTATTGAGTTTCTATATAGACCTTTTTAAAATAACTTAGTTCTATTCTCTATCAACCGCTCTATAAGCTATATCCGTTCGATAATAACAATTGTCCCAATGAATTTTATTGACCAATGAGTAAGCGGACTTTTGCGCTTCACTGACATTAAAACCTAGGCCTACTGCACATAAAACTCTTCCACCATTGGTAACGATTACTTCACCGTCTTTCATCGTCCCAGCATGAAAAGTCTTACTAGAATCATCCTCATCAGGAATTACAGAGATCGCATCTCCTTTTTCATAAGAATCTGGGTAACCTCCAGCAGCTAAAACCACACCTACTGCAGAGCGTTCATCCCATTGAATGGATTGTTGATCTAAACGTTTATCAAGAGCAGCTTCAAGTAAATCGACCAAGTCAGATTGTAAGCGCATCATAATAGGTTGGGTTTCTGGGTCACCAAAGCGTACGTTATATTCTAATACTTTAGAGTCTCCATTCGCATCGATCATCACACCAGCATATAAGAAACCAGTAAATGGATAGCCTTCATCAGACATACCTTTCATTGTTGGCTCAATAACATCTTGCATTATTTTTTGGCTAATTCCAGGCGTAACAACAGGTGCAGGTGAATATGCGCCCATTCCTCCTGTATTTGGACCTTTATCACCATTGTCTCTCGCCTTGTGGTCTTGAGATGTGGCCATTGGCAAATAGTTTTTACCATCAGCAATAACGATGATGCTTGCTTCTTCTCCCGTTAAAAATTCTTCAATAACTACTCTATGTCCGGCCTCACCAAAACTATTACCGGCCAACATATCTTTAACAGCAGAGATCGCTTCAGCTTCCGTTTCAGCTAAAATAACTCCCTTGCCAGCGGCTAAACCATCCGCTTTTACAACGATAGGCGCACCTTCTTGCTTAATATAGGCAACGGCCTCATCAATTTCGGTAAAATTAGCGTATTTAGCTGTCGGAATGTTATGACGCGCAAAGAAATCTTTAGAAAATGCTTTAGATCCCTCTAATTGCGCTGCACCTTTACTCGGACCAAAGCATCTTAAACTGTTTGCTTCAAATAGATCAACAATGCCAGCAACCAATGGTGCTTCTGGACCAACCACGGTTAAATCAATACTGTTTTCTAGTGCGAACTTCAATAAGCCATTAATATCTTCAGCCCCAACATCAACATTTTCGACTTTATTTTCTAATTCCGTGCCTGCATTTCCAGGAGCTACAAACACTGTTTTAACCTTAGATGCTTGGGCTAATTTCCATGCTAGTGCATGTTCTCTTCCGCCACTGCCAATAAGCAATATTTTCATTTGAATCCTTTATTAATTAACGCTATCAACAAATTTTAACAAAAGTATCGTCGCAGTTGTTACAATTAATCTTTTATCTGTAAGAAAATTGTTATGAAAGTTACTCTTGCCAACCCACGTGGATTTTGTGCTGGCGTTGATCGCGCTATCGAAATAGTTGATCGAGCAATTGAGCTGCTTGGTGCACCTATTTACGTTCGGCACGAAGTTGTTCACAATCGTTACGTAGTTGATAACCTTCGTGATAAAGGTGCTGTGTTTGTCAATGAATTAGACGAAGTACCTGATGATGCCACGGTGATTTTCAGTGCTCATGGCGTTTCACGCGCTGTTCAAGACAAAGCCAAAGAACGTGGCCTAAATGTATTTGATGCCACCTGCCCGTTAGTGACCAAAGTACACATGGAGGTTTTGCGTTATAGCAAGGAAGGCAGAGAAACTATTCTTATCGGACACAAAGGTCACCCTGAAGTTGAAGGTACTATGGGTCAATACAATAAAAAGTTTGGTGGTGATATTTATCGCGTGGACTCACCTGCTGAAGTATCTGTTTTAGAGGTACAAAACCCTGAGAAACTTGGCTTTGTAACACAAACAACCTTGTCTATGGATGATACGGCTATAATCATTGAGGCTCTGCGTAAGAAATACCCAAGCATCGTGGGACCTAAAAAAGATGACATTTGTTACGCAACACAAAATCGTCAAGACGCTTTAAAAAAACTAGCAGACGAAAGTGATGTGATTTTAGTTGTGGGTTCACCTAATAGTTCTAACTCTAATAGACTTAAAGAATTAGCAGAAAAACGAGGTACACCTGCCTATTTAATTGATGGAGCCGAAGATATCAATGAAGATTGGTTTGACGATACAGTCAAAAATATTGGAGTAACTGCCGGAGCATCAGCTCCAGAAATACTGGTAGAGGAAGTAAATGCTAAACTAGCAAGCTTTGGAGCAGAAATTATGCCTGATAATCAAGGTATTTTAGAGAATGTTTCTTTTGTGTTGCCTAGAGCATTAAGGTAATAAATTGTTAAGGGATAGTAGTAGCCTTAATTCTACCTACTAAATTAATACTTACCTGTTTTGTTGTAGTTCCACCTGTTCTACCTACACTAAAAGTAGAAACACCTGCTGGCCTCCCAGTAAAGTTAAACGTAATATGATCTTGAGCATTCGTCATCGCTATAGAATCAAAACCATCACCAACTTTAATAATATCATCTGAAGCATCTGATACGCAGCCCGTTACTAGAGGATCACCATCTGCATCTGTACCGCTTATATCTATTACACCATCTGCATCGCAATCTAAAAAGACTACCCATCCAGCAGAATAATCAGTTGTATTACAACTAGTTTGATTAGAGCTTGGGCAAAGTGTCACCGCGTTTCTTCTTTTGAGCGCTTCACTTCTTGTTAACAATAAATTAGCTACAAGTTCATTAGTTGCAGTATTAATACGATTGCTTTCAATTAGTCTAGAAAAACTCGGCAAAGCAACCGAAGCAAATATCCCTACAATAGCCACAGTCACCATTATTTCAATTAAAGTAAAGCCACTATTATTTTTATGATTATTCATGTTAATCAAATCCTACAGTCACCACCGAATCATTATTGATTCATAGTAAATATAGAAAATTCCATTAATTATTATTACGTAAGTAAACCATATCTATAGCTTCAATGAACATTCTTCAGATAAATGGCTTGTATGCCTTATACAGATAGGTATGCGGAAAATAATGGAATAATAAAATGTTTGTTTCAAAAAATTGGGAATTTTAGCTTACAAGCCAAAACTCCCAATGTTAATTAGACCTTAAATCAACAGATATTAAAGTTCGTAACCACGCTCTTCATGATCAGTAATGTCTAGACCTTGAGTTTCTTGATCTATATCTACACGCAAGCCATTGGTCATTAAACCTACTAGTTTTAATAAGGCATAAGACACAACTGCTGTGTAAACGAACGTAGAAACTACGCCGATTGCTTGAACTCCGAATTGTTGGCTAATTGATGTAATACCATCAGCAAAACCCTGACCACTGAAAATACCCAATTCTGTAGAAGCGAAAACGGCTGCCATCAAAGTTCCAATTATTCCACCCACACCATGAACAGGAAAAACGTCTAGAGAATCATCAATTTTAAACCTTTGTTTAATGATAATAACTGCATTGAAACAAACTATTCCCGCAACAAAACCGATAACTAGTGCCCCAGCAGGACCAACGAAACCAGAAGCTGGTGTAATGGTACCCAGTCCAGCAACCATACCTGTCACAGTACCTAACGCAGTTGGTTTACCAAATTTGATCCACTCATAGATCATCCATGTAATAGCGCCAGTAGCAGCTGATATATGCGTGACTAACATTGCCATTGCAGCGTCACCATTTGCTGCAAGTGCGCTGCCGCCATTAAAACCGAACCAGCCAACCCACAGCATGCCTGCTCCAGTAATAGTCATTGTCATATTGTGAGGAGGCGTTGCTGATTTACCGAAGTTTTTGCGTGGCCCTATAACTATAGCTGCCACTAAAGCAGCAACACCCGCAGTTATATGAACTACTGTTCCACCAGCAAAATCAAGTAGGCCCATTTGTTGAAGCCAACCGCCACCCCAAACCCAATGAGTAATAGGAGCGTAAACGAATAACAACCAAAGCGTTGAGAAAAGTAAAACGGCAGAAAACTTAGTGCGTTCGGCAAAACCACCAATGATTAAGGCAGGTGTAATAATCGCGAATGTCATTTGGAATAGGGCAAATAGAGATTCAGGGATATCTCCCGCTAATGTGTCTTGAGTAATGCCGCTAAAGAACATCTTACTGAAGCCACCAAAAAAGGGATTTCCTTCATCAAACGCAATGCTGTAACCAATCACTAACCAGAAAATACTCGCGATACCCGCTATTGCGAAACATTGCATAAGTATGGATAGGATATTTTTCTTGCCAACTAAGCCGCCATAAAAAAGGGCTAATCCAGGCAGAGTCATGAATAAAACGAGGGCGGTTGAAGTCAGAATCCAAGCGGTATTGGCACCGTTTAATTCATCTGCTTGTGTAATAAATGGGAAACATAATAATGAAAATAAAGATAAGAATTTAACAATAGGAGATTTGGTTCTCATAAAATCATTCGACATTACAGCGCCTCCGGACCCGTTTCACCAGTTCGGATACGAATAGTCTGTTCAATACTTTGTACGAATATTTTGCCATCACCAATTTTCCCCGTATTAGCTGCTTGGATAATGGTTTCGATCGCTTGATCTAAGATCTCATTAGAAACTGCAGTCTCAATCTTCACTTTTGGTAAAAAGTCCACCACATATTCTGCACCACGATAAAGTTCAGTATGACCTTTCTGACGCCCAAAACCTTTCACTTCGGTTACGGTCAGTCCTTTAATTCCAATCTCTGATAATGCTTCTCTTACATCGTCTAACTTGAATGGTTTTATTACGGCGGTGATGAGTTTCATAAGATGTCTCTGCTATGGGGTTGGAAATGGTAACCGTGAATAATAACGTAATCCTTGCAATAATGGGAGTCAGATAAGACCACAAAATATCAATGGTATTTATTGTAGAACGTAAGAAAACTTAGCTAATAGAATGTGCTTTAACTGAAAAGAATGTAAGATCATAACTTTGAAAAATCAGTATCTTTGAAAAATGGCTATATACGCAATTGGAGACATTCAAGGCTGTTATGATTCCTTGCAATATTTGCTAGAAAAGCTCGACTTTACTCCCGAAAATGACCAACTTTGGTTTGTTGGTGATTTAGTAAACCGTGGCAGAAAATCCCTAAAAACTGTTAAATTTATTAAAAGCCTCGGAGATTCTGCCATTACAGTACTAGGCAATCACGACATCAGCTTAATGGCAATGCATTATGGTGCTATTCCGGCCAGCCCTTCATTGGAAAAGTTTTTAAAATCTAAGCACCGCGAAGAATTAATTGATTGGCTTAGACATCAGTCTGTTTTTCATGTTGATAAAAAATTAGGCGTTTGCATGGCACATGCAGGAATTTCTCCTCAATGGACTTTAAAGCAAGCTACCTCATACGCCAAAGAAATCGAAATTCCATTGCGTGGCAATGACACGGGAAAATGGTTAGCAGAGGTTTATGGTAACAAACCCAATATATGGAATGATGATTTGACCTCATACGACCGTCATCGTTATATTTTAAATGCCTTTATGCGCATGCGTTATTGTAATGTCAAAGACGGCTCTTTAGATTTCAAACTGAATGGCGTACCAAAAATTAAAAACCCTGATTCTGCTAAACAAATCCCATGGTTTTTATTAAAAAATCGTAAACATATTAGACTTCGAATTATTTTCGGTCATTGGTCGAGCTTAGGCTATTATCATGATGACAATGTCACAGCAATTGATACCGGCTGTGTCTGGGGTCGTCAGTTAACTGCGGTTAGAGTTGATGACAATACTATGCCTTTAGTTAGCCAAACCTGTGTGAACCTATCATGATTTGCGAGCAATACCATGAGCGATGACCCATATTATGAATCAGCAAACGCACCTGCGGGTACCGTCAAGGTTAACATTAAAGGTGAAGACTATTTAGTACGTGTTATGAAACCCGCTAACAGTGCTTCGTTAAATGAGTTGCAAATTTCTTTGAAACGTAACCGAGAAATGCTCAAAGAAAGTTATCTAGCTATGCATGAAACCTGTCGTGATGACTTTTTTAAACGTGTTGAAAAAAAGGATGTGGACTACTTTTCCCCCACACAGAATGCTTTAGTTGCCAGAGCGAATATTGATTTATTAATTCCATTGATCAATGTCAAAGGTGGGATTGCCGCTTACAAAGGTAAACTAGAAGGTCTGCCTATTGAAAAACACATCTCTAAATTACGCCAGAAAGCCATAGATAATATAAAAGAAGAAAACACCAAAACTCGTATCGGGAGCTTCTTTATAATTATGGCCGTTATCGCTTTAGCGACACTGATTTTATTAATATTTTTCTGATAGGTTTATTCAGATTATGTCTACTACTTCTATAAAAAATAGCTTTGCCTCTGACAATACTTCTTGCGCATGTCCAGAAGTCATGGATGCTCTAATTGCTGCAAATTCAGGAATTGCAAAATCATATGGCGAAGACGAATATTCCTTAAAACTCCAACATAAACTCAATGAAATATTTGAAACTGAGGTTGTTGTTTATCCAGCCGTAAGCGGCACGGCAACAAATGCTCTCGCTCTCGCTGCTCTAACACCTTCGTATGG
>JBALXO010000070.1:0-3827 GCA_036960615.1 Cocleimonas sp.
TAATTTCCACCAACCAATGCTTGTAATCTACCCGTATCTGGATCAAATAATAAGATTGATGATTGATGGTTTATTAATCCTTTTGCAGCGTTTCCTGGCCAATAACCCCCAGATTTAACACCGAGTGACATACCTGCTTTATCAAAACCAGATTTGAAGCCGTAAAGTGCGTCTGCATGACCGATTGCTTCACGGATAACAGGAAAGTTGTATGCGTCGCCGCGTGCCATTGCACCAAAAACACTTTCAACAGCTTTGAAAGAATCTTCACGGCTGATCAATTCTTGGCAGTCTGCTTCTGAAACAATGATGATGCCTGGATTCTCGGACAAGTTCTGATCTGTATTACTCATGGTATTTATCTCTTAAGACTGACTCTAAGAGCAATGAATATAATTTATCCATCGCCCAAGTTTAATTAAAGAATGTTCTTAGAATGCTTTGCCACGAGCAGATACAGGCCATAAAGATTCAACTTTACCGTTACGCACGCCAACATACCAATCATGTACATTGCAAGTAGGATCACAATGACCAGGTACTAATTTAAGCGTGTCATTTACTTTCAATACGCCACTTGGGTCAGCAACAACACCGTGCTCGTCTGAACATTTTACATATTCAATATCATCACGACCGAAGATGTAAGGAAGTCCGCTATCAACTGCTTGAACTTTTAATCCTGCATCTACAATGGCTTTATCAACTTTTGTATGACTCATAACTGTCGTCAGAATAAACAGTGCATTTTCGAACTCAGAAATCTTCTCGCCACCTTCGTCTTTAATTCTTTGGTAGTCAGCATCCATAAACGCGTATGAACCACATTGAAGCTCGTTGAAAACGCCAGAATCACTTTCAAAGTAATAAGAACCTGTTCCACCGCCGCCAACGATATCGCATTCAAGGCCTTCAGCAGTAAGCATTTCAACACTGGTGCGAACCATCTCAATCGCTTTGCCCGTTGCTTCTTTACGTCCTTCAAAACTTTCAACGTGCTGCATTGCGCCTTGGTATGCTTGAATGCCAGCAAATTTAAGACCTTCAGCAATATCGATTGCTTTAGCTAAATCAACCACTGGCTGACCATATTGGACGCCACAGCGTCCTGCACCACAATCAATTTCAACTAAACATTCGATTTGAGTTCCATGTTTAACTGCTGCTGCAGAAAGGTTTGCAATGTTATCCATATCATCAACACAACAAATTGTTCTTGCACCTAATTTTGGCATTCTTGCAAGACGGTCAATTTTTGCAGGCTGCGTTACTTGATTTGAAACTAATACGTCTTTAATACCCCCACGGGCAAACACTTCCGCCTCAGAAACTTTCTGACAACAAACACCACATGATCCGCCTAATTCTTCTTGAAGCAGAGCGATATCAACCGACTTATGCATTTTACCGTGAACACGATGACGCATTCCTCGAGCTTTTGCGAAGTCACCCATTGTGCGAATATTCTTTTCTAGGGCATCTAAGTCAACAACCAAACAAGGTGTTTGAATCTCAGATTCGTCCATTCCGATATGTGCTGGTATATCATAACCAACATCTAATGAATTTGTGTCTAGTACTGCACTCATAATTTTACTCCACTGTATTTCTATTAATGTATTTTGATTGATTTTGTTATTTGTTTATCCAAGGAAGTTTGTCCATATCAACATTACCACCGGTAATAATGACACCAACACGCTTACCTTTAAAAATTTCTGGATTCTTAATAATCGTGGCCAACGGCACTGCACAACTTGGTTCTATAACGATTTTCATACGTTGCCAAGTGAGCTTCATTGCATCAATAATTTCTTTTTCGGTTGCAGTTAAGATGTCGGTTACATGGTTACTAACAAAATGCCATGTTAGGTCTTTAAGTGGCACTTTCAGACCATCTGCAATAGTATCCGGAGCATCATCAGCAATAATATGTCCTGCTTTAAATGAACGTGCAGCATCATCTGCATTTACTGGTTCAGCCGCATAAATTTCAATATCAGGTGCAATATTCGATAGCGTTAAACAAGTACCTGAAATCATTCCGCCACCACCGATTGGTGCGATAACCGCATCTAAATTTTCAACTTGTTCATGTAACTCTAAAGAACAAGTGGCTTGTCCAGCAATAACGCGTGGATCATTGTATGGGTGAACAAAGTCTGCACCAGATTCTGCTACTACTTTAGCGAAAGTTTCCTCTCTTGAAGTTGTAGAAGGTTCACATTCTACAATCGTTCCACCGTAACCATTTACAGCATCTTTTTTTGCTTGAGGTGCACTACGCGGCATAACCACTGTTGCTTTGATTCCACGACGGCCTGCTGCATATGATAATGACAGCGCATGATTACCTGAAGAGTGAGTTGCAACTCCCTTGCCAGCCATTTCATCCGATAAGCCAAAAACTGCATTAGATGCACCACGAACTTTAAAAGCACCCGCTTTTTGGAAATTCTCGCATTTGAAAAACAGCTCCGCACCAGTGAGTTTATTCATAAACTCTGATGTCAAAATAGGCGTTTTATGAATGTATGGCTTAATACGTTCATGTGCTTTTAAAACATCATCAATCGTAGGAATAATTAAATTACCCGATTCATCTACGGCTGGGTCATTGTAAGCTGTCATAATTTTATTCCTTTATGGTGCAGTGTTAGCAGTATTTCTTAAATATTCTTGTGCTGCAGCTACACCTGTACCTAGTTCAATTGGATAGTCCAAATCTTTCATTGCCATTTCAATAGTAGCAAGACCGGATAACACCATTACATCTGTTAGCGCACCCAAGTGACCAATGCGGAAAGCTCTGCCGTTCATTTCACCTAAACCAATACCAAATGAAATGTTATAGGTGTTAAAAGCATGCTCTACCAATAAATTACTATCGAAACCTTCAGGAACATAAATTGCGCTGACGGTATCAGAATATAAGTCAATTGATTCAGCGCAAAGCTTTAAACCCCAAGCAGCAACTGCTTGGCGAACGCCTTCTGCTAATCGGTGATGACGTGAATAAACATTTTCAAGACCTTCTTCAAAAAGCATCTCTAAACTTTCTTTCATGCCATAAATTAATTGAAGAGGCGGTGTATAGGGGAAACCACCCGTAGCATTGGCATTCATCATGTCTCTAAAATCAAAAAATGTTCTTGGTAGGTCTGCTGTTTCCATACAAGTAAGTGCTTTTTGACTAACACCCAATATTGCCATTCCAGTTGGCAACATAAAACCTTTCTGCGAACCTGAAACAGCAACATCAACACCCCATTTGTCCATTTCAAAAGGCATTGAAGCTAATGAACTTACACAATCAACCATCAACAATGCAGGATGATTTGAAGCATTCATCGCTGCTCTGACAGCTGCGATATCGCTCTTAACTCCTGTAGCTGTCTCGTTATGAGTAACCATCACTGCTTTGAAGTCATGATTTTTATCAGCACTTAATACTTCTTCAAACTTAGCTGCTGGTGCACCAGTGCCCCATGTACATTCTATGATATGCACATCTAGTCCATGACGTTGACAAAGATCAATCCAACGATGCGAGAACATTCCATAACGAGCAATTAATACTTTATCTCCTTTCGATAAGGTATTGCATATACCTGCTTCCCATCCACCGGTGCCGCTAGCAGGAAAAGTAATCACCTCGCCTGTCGTTGTACCAAATACCTTTTTAGTATTTTCAAGCACCGGAGCAAATGTTTTAACAAAATCTGGAGCACGATGATCTTGTGTTTGAACCATCATGGCTCTGCGTAATCGATCCGGTATATTTGTTGGGCCTGGTATAAACACGGGATTTAAATCAAACATATTTT
>JBALXO010000070.1:3927-20556 GCA_036960615.1 Cocleimonas sp.
CCTCGCATTCAAGTTATTGATCGTGCAGTGGCATTACTCGATGCCATTTCACGTTATCCTGATCCTGTTAGACTAAAAGTGCTTAGTGCAGAAACAGGTCTACATACCTCTACTACTCATCGAATTTTAAATTCATTAATTGATAATGGGATTGTAGAGAAAGAACCCTCTGGGCATTATCGTTTAGGTATGAAGCTCCTACAGATGAATGTCCGTTTACATACCAATATTGATTTGCGTTCAATCGCCTTACCCTTTATGGAAAAGCTAAGAGATACACTAAACGAATCCGTGAATCTGACCATTCGTGAAGGTGATGTATTAATTTATATAGAAAAGGCTGTACCAGATAGAAAATTACATGTTCAACAGCTGATCGGAAGCAGAGCACCATTACATGTAACAGCAGTAGGTAAGATGATTTTGGGAGCAGCAGGCAAAGACGACATAATTAGCTACACCACTAGAACAAACTTGCCTGCCTATACACGCAGTACTTTATCGGACCCAGAAGTATTTCTTGATGAATGCTTAAGCTCTTATAGGCAAGGTTTTGGACTTGATAATGAAGAGGCAGAAATAGATGTTGGTTGTATAGGAACATTGATCTATGACAGCACAGGAAGTGTTGTCGGTGGTTTATCGGTCTCAGCACCTATAGAGAGACGCAAAATATCATGGGTGGATGACGTGACAGATACAGCTAAGGAGATTTCGACTCAATTAGGGTATAAATAAAAGATACCCTCCTACTTTTATGCTGTTTTCACTTTCAAATATGTAAACTTTTATTGATTAAGCAATCTGCCACCATCAACAGGAATAATATGCCCTGTAATATATGGCGCTTCAGCTACCAAAAAGTAAATCGCTTGAGCAATATCATCTGGCGATCCTTCACGTTTCAAACTAGTTTTATCTAACAAGACTTGATGCTCTAAAGTTACTTCAGCGCTATTACCATCTGTCTCTGGCCACAGAATTGCTCCGGGCGAGACACCATTAACTCGGACATTCGGACCTAACTCTTTGGCTAGTGATTTAGTCAGCATTAACAAACCTGCTTTGGCAGCACAGTAAACAGGATGTTCTGTTAGTGGTCGTTCGGCATGAATATCGACCATATTAACAATACAGCCTTGAGATTTAATTAGATGAGGAGCTGCGGCTTGAGATAAAAACAATGGTGCTTTAAGATTACTTGAGAATAAATTATCCCATTGATCTTCTGTTATCTCACCAACCTTAGTAGGAAAGAAACTCGATGCATTGTTGATGAGAATATCTAAACCCCCTGCTTTCTCAATCACTGCTTCGACCATTTGATTCAAGCTATCTATTTCAGCGAGTTCAGCTTGTTGAATAAAACAAGAATCAGGACGAATTCTATTCAAGTCATCACAAAGTTGTTCAGCATCCGTTTTAGAATTTCGGTAATGCACCACGACTGTCGCGCCATGCTGATGTAGCATCTTTACTGTCGTCGCACCAATTCTTCTCGCTGCGCCTGTGACTAGGGCTACTTTACCCGCTAACTTTTGCATATACTGCCATCCTTATGAATCATACCCAAAGTTTACCAGAACCATCGACAGATGCCTTAACCCACAGTGAAAAGCTGGTTGCCGTCATTCGTCAAGAGATATTAGATTCAGATTCTAACTCCATTAGCTTCAAACGTTATATGGAAATGGCTTTGTATCAGCCAAATTTGGGTTATTACGTTGCTGGGACACATAAAATTGGGCAACAAGGCGACTTTGTTACAGCACCTGAAATTTCATCATTATTCTCACAATGTGTGGCTAATCAATGCGCTGATGCAATGCAAAAAGTGGCTCTAACTTTAGGCACTAATGAGAACAATTGTATTTTAGAACTCGGTGCAGGTTCAGGAAGAATGGCCTGTGATATTTTGCTCGAATTAGAAATACAAAATCAATTACCTGAGTGTTATTACATTCTGGATCTCAGTCCTGATTTAATTCAACGTCAACAACAAACGCTGCAACAGCATGTGCCGCATTTATTAGAACGTGTTGAATGGGTTAGCTCAGTACCAGAAAATTTTATTGGAACAATATTAGGTAACGAAGTATTAGACGCTATGCCGGTAGATGTATTTACTCAACATGGTGAAGACGTTTATGAGCACCATGTGATTTGGCAAGACGATAAACTCGTCGAGCAATTAAAACCTGCGAATAAAAAACTCAAGCAACACGTCAGCGATTTAAATATTCGGACAGATACCCCCTACACTTCTGAGATTAACCCCAATATCAACGCTTGGCTAAAAACGTTAAATGATTCGCTAGTTAAAGGAATGATTCTACTGATTGATTACGGCTACACACGCAGTGAATATTATTTAGCTGATCGTAATAAAGGCACTTTAATTTGTCATTATCAGCACTTAGTCAATGAAGCGCCACTTAAGTATCCGGGCTTGCAGGATATTACTGCGAATGTTGATTTTACCGCCGTCGCCGAAGGTGCAGATGCGGCTGGGCTGAAAGTTTCAGGTTTTACTTCTCAAGTGCATTTTTTAGCGAATACAGGTTTAGAAAGTTATTTCATGCAGGCCTTAGAAAAAAAACCAGCTGACGCCAATACTAAAGACTCAGAACAGCGATATAAATTGGCACAACAAGTGCGAACTTTGAGCTTGCCTTCTGAGATGGGAGAACGATTTAAATGTATTGCACTGACTAAAAAAATGGATGGTGACTTAATTGGTTTTAAAGCCTTTGATCAGCGTTTTCGTTTGTAGGGACATATCGATTTATAATATTAGACAAGTGAAACTTAGCTAATAGATTTTACCACATTGGTCTGCTCATACATTTTGAACAGCAATTCTTTTTCGCGATTAATACGTTCATTCATTAACTTACCAACAGCCATAAACTCTTTCATAAAAGCATCATATGTCTTTTCAGTTAGTGGAATATTTGGGCTTTGACTAATGATATAAAAGATTTCAATTGAATTATTTTTCATTTCCAAACTCAATTGGGCAAAAGCTTTCTCACGCTGCGGGTATTTTATTTGAACATAGGTTCTAAGATAAGCGTAAAGACTAGTGTCTGCTTTTTGATAATGCTCACGAATCTCACCATTAAATGATTCGAGTTGACTTGCGACTTTAGCGTATTTTTTTTCAATCGTTAATGACATTAAGCGATTATAAATGAATCGTATTTCCTTATGCTCTGCTATGAGTGTGTCGATTAAAGAAAAATCATAAGCGGGCAGATCTTTTTTTACCGCAAGCTGTGCTGTTAATTGTGTATTTTTAGGAGCAAATTCAACGGATGGTATTGAATTTGATGAAACACCTGTAACATCTATGGTAAGACTTTCTCTAGCCATATCCGCATCTACCAATGCTGCATCTAAATCATGCGCTGGTTTATTCGATAAAAAACTTGTTAGATCAATCTCTTGAACTAAAAATTCTTTCAGCTTAATTTCAGTAGTTAGTAACTGTTTGAGTTTGGTTAATTCAATTTCCATTGCTAGAAATTCTTTAACTTTAATCTCTGTCGAGAGTAACTCTTTAAGCTTCGTTAATTCAATTTCCATTGCCAGGAATTCTTTAACATGGATTTCTTTGGTTAGAACCTCTTTAACATCAATCTCTTTTGTTAGAGCCTCTTTAACTGCCTCAAGCATTTTTATTGACCGTATTATTATTATTATATTTTGTTAAAAATAACATATTTAGAAATAAAGTCATAATCTATATAGATGAGAGGTATTACTAAAAAAGTAAATATTATTCGCCGTACATTGCTTACACAGCATGTAAGATTTCATTTACACTCATCCCAATCTTAAAACCCAACACAATCTATACCTAAAAATGGAAAAACAATGAAAATCCAATGGTTTCCTGGCCATATGTACAAAGCTAGCAATGAGATACGTGAAAAACTTCCTGAAATGGACTTATTGATTGAGGTCTTAGATGCACGTATTCCGGGTTCGAGTGAAAACCCTATGATAGCTTCTATTCGAAAAGATAAGCCTTCAATCAAGATTTTCAATAAAAGTGACTTGGCTGATCCCTTACTAACAGAACAATGGCAAGCCTATTACGAGAGAGATAAAGGGATAAAAACCTTATGTTTTAATCGGGACCAAGTTGACAAAATCAAACAAATTTCAAGCCTTTGTCGGAAAATGATACCTATTAGTGAATCTCGTGATAAAGAAATACAAGCGATGATTGTAGGCATACCCAATGTTGGAAAATCCACAATAATTAATACCTTAAAAGACAGAATTGTCGCTAAAACGGGAAATGAAGCAGCAGTCACCCGACAACAGCAACGAATTAAACTGGATGATGGTGTAGTGTTATTCGACACCCCCGGGCTTTTATGGGGCAACATCAATAACGAACATAGTGGTTATCGTTTAGCTATTACAGGCGCAATTAAAGATACTGCATTTGACAGTGATGATGCTGCATTCTACTTAGCTGAATTCTTGATTAAAAATTATCCTGAGTCAATCCTCGCACGCTATGAGCTCGATGCTGTACCCACTACGGAAATAGAATTTATCGAAACCATCGGACGTCAACGAGGGTGTTTACGCGCTGGCGGACAAATAGAGTTAGACAAAGCCTGTAAGATTCTTATCAATGAATACCGGCTAGGTATGTTGGGTCAAATTACCCTAGAAAACCCAACTGACTTTGAACAGGAAGTGCTTAGTGCAGAAAGTGAAGCTATCAAGAAAAAGGAAGAGCAGCAAGCGACTAAGGCTGATCGTAAAAAGCGCTGGAAGAAGAATAGGAAGTAGATTTTAGATGAGATGCATAAATATACACCCCCCAAATTGTTTAACTGTCTTCAGAAAATATAGCTCTACAACTCTTTACCAGCTTTAAACTCTCCCCATTTCATTACAGCATTAGCGCCAATCGCTGCAATAGGTTCAGGTGGTAATCGGCTAGGTTGCGCTTGAGACAAGACTCGCTGCAGATAGTTTGAGTCAACTACTGACGCTTGTTCTGCGGCGAGGATACCTGCAAGAGTACCTTGTACTGTACCAAGTCCGTTCTGACAACATGCCGCATACATTCCGTCTTCCATCTCACCAAATGCTGGCACATTGTTGCGGCTTAAACATAAAGCTCCTCCCCAGAAATACTCCATATCAACTTCATTTAATTGAGGAAATCGCGCCGAAAAAGCTAACTCATGCAATTTTGAAAACTTATCTAACTTCGATTTATCAACGGTGAAATTAGGGTTATAGGTGATTTGGTTGCGAACCACGATTCGGTGACCTCCAATATCTGAGATTTTCCTAACCGTAGTCCCCATCGCATCAGCAGGTGTGAAACCCCAGTTTGCTTCCCCACCTAAATCTTTGATTTCACTCGTCGTTAATTTACGCGTCATCGAAGCATAAAGATAAATATGTACTAAACGACGTTTAAAATAGCCAAAACTTTCAATGTGACCATTCACCGCAAGAATAACTTTGGGCGTAGATATTGCGGCTTTTTCTGTTTTGATTAACCAATTCGAAGCTTCTTTTTCAAACTCAATAACCGCAGAGTTCTCATAGATAGAGATTTCATTCTTAGCTAAGCCTTGTGCAAACTCTCGAACGAATAACGCAGGTTGAATCATTGCAGTTCCTGCAGTAAACAAGCCACCTTGATAGTAATTACTCCCACAAATATCTCGCATTTGATGTTCATCTAATAACTCACATGCTTCATTTAAGCTTTTTAGATGACTCGCATAATCGAGGTTATGCTTGACGCCTTTAGCAGTCGCCGCGGCATTGATTTTCCCACTTTTTACGAAGGACTCTGCGCTGAAACCATACTCTTGAGAGATATTCTCAGAGAAATCAATCGCATGGCGATTCATCTGGGTTTGAAGAACATCAGCATTCAATTCGCCCACATAGTCTTGTGCAGATAAGTTATGTGGTAAGTCGATCATAAAACCTGAATTCCGTCCTGCTGGGCCTTCGGCAATTGTTCGCGCTTCTAAAATAACGATAGAATCCTTCGGATGAAGTTCGTGCAGACGTTTAGCTGCAGCCAAACCAGCAAAACCAGCACCTATAACTACCCAATCGGCGTTTATATTTTCTTCTAATTGCGGATATTTCTGTCCATTAGGCAAGATAGAATTCCATGCGGCAGGCCCGGGATCATAAGGCTGTCTTTTAATTTGAGTCATTATCTTTCTTCATTTATGCAGTTCAAGGTAAGCTAAGTTTGGCCGTTCTACCACCATCAATAGTCATGACTTGACCCGTGATAAAGGATGCTTCATCACTTGCTAACCAAGCAACGAGCTTGGCAACTTCTTCAGGTTTTCCTGTTCGACCAATAGGGTGAATGCTACCGATTTGTTGTTTAAAGCTTTTAGGATCAGACATCGATTCTATGAAATCCACATTCAATGGGGTATCAATCCATCCTGGAGCAACAGCATTACAACGAATTCCTTCATCACCATGATCAACAGCGACTGCTCGAGTTAACCCATGAATACCTGCTTTTGAGGCACAATAAGCAGGATGTTGAGGATTCGATGCTAAACCTTCAATCGAGCCAATATTTACAATAGCACCAGATGTTTTGCGTAAATAAGGAATCGCGTGTTTTATCAATAAAAAAGGCGCGGTTAGATTTACCATCATGGTACTTTGCCAATCTTCTAAAGGCATGTTTTCAACAGTATTTTCATGCATTAGCCCTGCGTTATTTACCAATACGTCTAACTTACCTACTTTTTTTATTACGGATTGAATAACACGTTCAGGAGTATCCTGATCTTCAAAATCAGCCTTGATCGATTCAAACGGTCCATTTGCAGTACTTCTTTGTGCGGTAAAAACCGTCGCTCCTTGTTCCACCAAATGCAGTGCACAAGCTAAACCTATGCCTGAACTTGCACCTGTCACAAGACACACTTTTCCTTGGAAACTGCTTGTATCTTTATTCAACGTATTGCTCATGAAACTGGCTTCCCACCATTCACTTCTACTAAAGAACCACACATATAGCGCGACTCATCAGAAACAAGAAATAACACGACATCTGCAATATCACCCGCAGAAGCTATACGTCCAAGAGGCACGCTTTGGTTTAATTCATTTATAGCGTTATCAGGATCAAGTCCTCGAATAGCAAAACCCGTTCTTAACATCGGAGTGTCTACTTCATTAGGGCAAACTGCATTTACTCTAATATTTTGATGTGCATGATCACGGCCTAAACATTGTGTTAGTGAAGCTATCGCAGATTTTGACATGATGTAAATGGGATGCCCGGGCCCTGGGTGAATTCCCCAGCATGATGAGGTATTAACAATTGCACCACCGCCTGCTTCTGCCATTAATGGTATCGCTGCTCGACATAATCGAAAAGGCGCTTCTACATTCACTGCCATGGATAATTGAAAGTCTTCATCTGTCGCATCAGTAATTACTCCACGACGCATGAGACCTGCGTTATTAATCAAGATATCTAAACCACTCATTAATTCAGAAGCGCTATTTGCCAAAGAATCACAATAGCTTGCATCGGTTAGATCACCTTCAATCTTATAATCTGCCAGTGAATCCTTCAATGACAAATCAGCTGCACAAACCACTGCACCTTGGGCCTGTAATTGTGCAACCACTGCTTGACCAATACCACCAGCGGCACCTGTGACTAATGCTTTTTTTCCTTTTAGTTTCATTTTATCGTCCAATTACTATTAAAGAATGGGTAAAAGACACCTCCCCACTTTTTGATGGTATTGATAATTAGTGTTCGGTATTCAATGCATCAACCGCAGGAATATCACGTTCGCGGCGAGCGATATAATCTAATAACTCTTCGTTCACATCTTCTTTTAACTTTGGCTCTTCATAAGCCCCCAACATCGCTTTTGCTTCTTTTAATGAGCGCTCAGTGATTTCTTGGCTACCATCAGCGACCCATTGTTCAATTGCATCATTGTTAAATAACTTGGGCATAAAGAAAGCATCTTGAAAATTTGAAAGCGTATGTGGATGACCTAAGTAATGACCACCAGGTCCGATATCTGAAACCGATGCTAAGGCCTCATCAAAGTCATCCCAGTTGATGCCTTGCATCATGCGATAACCCATCGCACATTGCTCTGCATCAACAACAAACTTAGCCATCGAGCAATGCATTCCCGCTTCATTCCAACCCGCTGAATGCCAAATATAATTGGCCCCTGAAAGAAGCACTGCCATCATTGTTGTTGCGCTTTCATATCCTGCCTGTGCATCAAAAGTTTTAGCGCCACCCAAGGTATTCGAAGTTCTCCAAGGCACATCATAATGACGCGCCATTTGGCCAATCATAAAGTTCATTAAGCTGATTTCAGGCGTGCCAGCCATTGGCGAACCTGATCTCATGGAAACCGTCGATAAGTAATGACCATAAATAGCAGGACAGCCTTTTCGAATCACTTGGGTATAAGCTAGTGCGGAAAGCGCTTCGGCATTTAATTGAGCAACTGCCGCTGCGGTTGATGCGGGAGTATTGGCGCCACCTAAAACAAAGGGAGAACAAAGAACAGGTTGATTGCGTTTACAAAAGGCGCGCATCGCGCCAAGCATTGTCTCATCCCAAACTAAGGGTGAATTACCGTTACAGTTCCCTGTAGTGACTGGATGAGTTTCCATAAACTCTTTGCCAAACAGAATTTCACACATATCCATTACATCTTCGGCATTTTTGCCTGATGTGGTCATACCCATAAAGGTCTTGTCAGAATATTTCATTGAAGAATAAGTAATGCGTAAATGGCGATGTGCCACCACATGATCCATCGGTTCTACGATATGGTGCGCCGATGAATGCATTGCAGGACATATCTGACTTAATTTATGAAAATTGGCTAAATCATCCAAGGTGGGGTAACGGCGTTTATCTTCTAAATCCCGAATGTATGGTGCACCTGTCATCGGCACAAACATCGAATGATCATTACCAAAAGGTAGATTATTTTCAGGATTACGTGCGTGATAAGTAAACGACGACGGAATCGTTTTTATAAGCTCACGAATCATGCCACGATCAAACTTAACCAGGTCACCTTCGACTTTTGCACCCGCTTCTTTCCAATCAGCTAAGGCTATTTCATCACGAAATACCACGCCGATATTTTCTAGAATATCCATCGAAGCGGAATCAATACGTAACACCTGCTCTTCATTCATTGGCTCCGTCAAAGGTAAGTTACGTTTAAGCGCAGGCAACATTGTAGTCGTTCGATCTGCTCTTAATTTACGTCTTGCTCCACGACCACCGCGACGGCTTTTGAAATCTATTTCTTCAGACATTATTTTTTACCTACATTATCTTTCTCTAACTTTAACTATGTATAAGACTTTACGGGGCTAGACAATAACGATTCATCAGGAACAACACCCAAACCATGTCCAGTAGGAACCTTGATATGTCCATGTTCAATTTTGATTCCATTTTCTGGATCGTAATTACCTTCAATATAGGGGGCTGCTAACCAAACACCTTCCAGTAAACGCGGAGAAACTGTGGCACCCATATGAGTGCAAGCGGCCGCGATAATGTCGCCACCCCATGCATCATCACAAGTGTGATGTAATTTTCGTACTTCACAGAGCTCTCTAAATGTTTTAAAAGGTGCAAGCCCACCAATGCGTGTCACTTTCATTCCAAATCCGTCACACAATCCAGATCCCATGGTGCTGATCACGGTATTTAGGTTGTCTGTTGATTCATCAAGGTAAATGGCATGATTCACTTGCGAGCGTATCGCCGCAATTTCTTCGATGCTGTTACAAGGCTGTTCTAGAATAATGGGAATATCAACACACTCACGACTGAGGCGTAAGGTATCTCGTGTTGTTAAACCACGATTACCATCTACTGCTAAGCGAATATTTGGTCCCGTTTTCTCCCATACTTTACGGACCGTTTCTATATCTAACTCAACAGGTCTACCCCCAATTTTAATTTGCAGTCGGGGATAGCCCTCTTTTTTCTTTTCAAGTGCGAGACGCGCAATATCATCTGGTGCACCAACACCAGTTGCATAGTATGAAGGAACGCGATCAGTGAATGCTCCACCCAAGAGGTCACAAACAGGCATTTTATAATGTTTGCCTGACAGATCATGTATGGCTATATCAATTGCGGCTTTAGCGTAGGCATGCCCATTTAATAGGCTATTCATTTTATGATGCAATTGAGTAATCAAAAGTGGGGATTCACCAATTAAACCTGCACTCATTTCTTCTAGTGCAGCGCGTGCACCCAATGCATGTTGCGGTTGATAAGTAGGTCCTACAGGACATGTTTCGCCCCAACCAATTAAGCCATTATCAGCAACTATTTTTACTAACGTTGAGTCAAGGCTATACACTTGAGCGTTAGCCATTGTGTATGGACCATTTTTAACAGGCAGGTCAACTTGATAAATATGGATTTCTTTGATTTTCATAGGACGCCGTTACCTCTTTTCGATATAACTTAATTTATCTAATTAGCCTTTTCTAACTAATAGCATCGCCCGAAGCTGGATCTGATAAATCAATCCAGATAGTTTTTAATTCTGTGTATTGATCATGCGCATGGATGCCATTATCGCGCCCACCAAATCCGGACTCTTTATATCCACCAAATGGCGTCGAAATATCACCTTCGGCATAGCAATTGATAGAAACTGTTCCTGCTTTAATTGCACGTGCCGCTCTTATAGCTTTCTTACCATTTGCGCTAAACACACTCGCGGCAAGACCGTAATTAGTGTCGTTTGCCAATTCCATAGCTTCTTCAAAAGACTTAACCGTTAGAACAGACATGATTGGACCAAATATTTCTTCAGTGACTAATTTATCGTCTCTATCAACATCGTCATAAATAGTCGGTTCAACAAATGCTCCTGAGGCTTTACCACCAATAAGTGCCTTATTTTTCGTGTCTAAATAAGAAGAGACTTTTTTACAATGTTCTTTATCTATCAATGCGCCTAAATGATTTGCGGGATCAAGTGGATCACCTGTTTTCCAATCACGTGTTCGTGCCACGATGCGTTCCATCAATTTATCTTTAATTGATTCATGCACAATCAAACGTGAAGCAGCGGTACAGTTTTCACCCATATTCCAAAAAGCTGCATTCACCACGTGCTCTGCAACTAAATCTAAGTCTTCTGCATCTTCTAAAACGACAGCAGGATTTTTACCGCCACATTCCAATACGATTTTTTTAAGATTACTGTCAGCGGAATAACGTAAGAATCGACGACCTGTTTCAGTTGACCCTGTAAAGCTAACCATATCGACACCCATGTGCATACCTAATGGCTCTCCCACACTTGGTCCATCACCGGGTAGCACTTGTAATACGCCTCTAGGGAAACCGACCTCCATCGCTAATTCGGCAATACGCAATGCAGTTAGTGAAGTTTGCTCAGCAGGCTTAACAATTACGGAATTGCCTGCCGCCAATGCTGGTCCAATTTTCCAAGCCATCATCATCAAGGGGAAGTTCCACGGTAAGACTGCGGCAACTACACCAACAGGCTCTCGAATTATCATTGCAATCGCATCATCACCCGCTGGGGCGGTTTGATCGTAAATTTTATCGACGGCTTCGGCATGCCATTTTATGCATTCGATTGTTTCTGGAATATCGATTTCTTCACAGTCTTTGATGGGTTTACCGCTATCCAAACTTTCCATTACGGCTAATTCACGACGATTACGATGAATTAACTTGCACAACTTAATCAGCATTTCTTTGCGTTCTGAAGGGTGCAATTTAGACCAATGACCCTGATCAAACACTTCACGTGCTTTTTGTACGGCTAAATCTACATCGCTTTCATTACAACTACTAATGTCACAAATTTTCTTACCTGTTGCAGGATTAATCGTGGGCATTACTTTGCCTTTTCCTGCTTGAAACTTACCGTCGATAAACGCTGTACGAGGAAAATCAAGATCATCAGCAATCGCTTGATACTCTTCTCTGCTTAATAGGTCACTCATTACTTTTTCCCCTTATTGGCTTTTGTACTGTCTTCATTAGCATTTGATTCATTAAGTATTGCATCAATAGTCGTATTCATCGTTTTAATAACTTCTGCTAACTCACGCTTGTCATCTTTATTCAGTGGTTGCAGTGGCTTACGTGGCGGACCACAGTCAATGCCGCGCAAGGTCAAACCATGTTTGATACATTGCACAAACTTTCCGCCCTGCTCTAAGACGCGCATCAGTGGCAACATCGCCGACATGATTCTTCGACCTTTACTAAAGTCACCTTCGACAACACAAGTTTGATACAAGGCAATATGCGCTTCAGGCGCAAAGTTAGAACCAGCGCATACCCATGATTTAGCGCCCCAAGCGAAATATTCCAGTGCTTGGTCGTCCATACCGCAGGCTAGTGAAATATGAGTGTAATCACGTGCTAACAAATGCAAACGATCAATATCTCCCGAGCTTTCTTTAATCGCACAAAAATTAGGATTACGACCGAGTCTATCCAACACTTCTTCATCCATACTGACACTCATGCGCCCAGGATAGTTATAGAGCATCACTGGCAAATCAGCAGCACGTTCAATCGCCAAGGCATGTAATGCAATCTCGCGTGATGTTGGATAAGCATAAGGCGGTGTGGCAATTAACAAGGCATCTGCGCCAATACGCTTCGCTTCTTCTGCATATTGAACGCTATCTTCAGTGCGAATCGCACCTGTCCCCATAATTACAGCGGTACGATCTTTAATGAGATCTTTACCTAACTGCATTAACTCGATGCGCTCTTCATAGGTTTCGGCGTAATATTCGCCTGTCGTTCCAGCGATAATAATGCCGTGAACACCCGCTTCAACAAGTAACTCAACCGCTTCTGCAAACGCACCTTTATTGATGGAAAAATCATCATAAAAAGGGGTTACGATCGGTGTGTAAATTCCTTCAAATTTCATTCTTTAACTCTTCTTTTGGTTCTATATGTTTAAAAATTCGATGCTTTAAAACTATTTATATCGATTGGTAAAGGATCGGGTCGCACAAATTGTTCCATACGGTCACGGGATAGCTCCCAATGCGCCATAGTTAGCTCGACAATATCAGCAGGTGAACGCTTCTCGATCGCTTCGATCATTAGATCGTGATGGTGACTCGCCTTGCTGATAATGACTTCTTCTTTGGCGTTTTTAGCTTGAAAGAACATCTGACTGATACGCGTATGATCTATAAGTAAACGCTTCAAGCTCGGTTTAAGATAAGGGTTCCCAGCCATTTCACCCAACTGTTCATGAAACGCATGGTTATTCATCGACATTGCTTCGACATCACCTTGCTCGCACGACTTTAAAAAAGTTATTTGAATTTTTTTAAGCTCTTTAAGCTGTGAGACAGTTGAATTTTCAGCTGCTAAACGTGCCACCGATGCATACACCAACGGTGCAGTCTGAAAGAAATTGCGCATACTATTAATATCCATCGAAGCAACTTTGGTGCTGCGATTATTTTCCATCGCTACATAACCCTCACCAGCCAGACGCTGAAAAATCTCGCGTAATGGCGTACGTGACAATTCATATTCGACAGCAATGGCTGTCTCATCAAGAACGATTCCTGGCTCAATATTCAAGGTTAAAATCCGGTGCTTAAGCGATTCATAACAGAGTTCTTTCTTATTCGGTTTCATTAAAATATTCATCTAAATATTAAGAGCATTAAAAGTAACACATTATGTATACAATTTGAATACAATTTTATTGATTAAATGACACCCTCACCTTTTAGCACTTTTCCTTGTAAAACTTACTACAAAGTCTAAGCTATGAAATCAGTCATGAATATAAGGAAGTCCAAATGTCAGAAGCGGCAGAAAAAGTAGAAGTGAAAGAAGGCTATTATGAAAAGTTGGGAGTGATTCATTGCGGTGTGATTAAAGGCTATAAAATCAGTTGTGGACCACAGCATTTGAAAATTATGAATGATGGTGATTCACACACATTTGATATGACTGGAATTAGTGCAGAGCGTAAAGGTGAAGTGGTTACGTTTAGTAAATAAGCTTTAACCGTAAAATAATTCGATATTAAATGACGCCCCCTCCCTTTTTGGCACTTTCCTGAAAACTGCCAAAAAGGGAGGGGGTGTCATTTTGCATTAGATTAAAGCTTCATCAGCTTTTATTTCAACATCTTCCCAGGATTCATTATTCCATTTGGATCAAAAACTGCTTTGACTGCTTTCATATACGCAAGTTCTTCTGGGCTTCGAGAGTATTGTAAGTAATCACGTTTGAGTAATCCGACGCCATGTTCGGCAGAAATACTCCCTTCTAATTTTTGTGTCACTTCGAATACTTGATGGTTTACTACTGAGCACTTTTTATTAAACTCTGTTGCATCCATATCTGCTGGTTTAAGAATATTTAAGTGTAGATTTCCATCGCCAATATGGCCGTACCAAAGCACCTCGAATTCGCTATAGTTGGCTTGTACTAGCTCATCGACCGCATCTAAAAATTCTGGGACTTTTGAGATGGTGACCGAGAGGTCGTTTTTGTAAGGTGTGTAAACGGATATGGTTTCAGATACGTCTTCACGAAGCTTCCATAGTGTTTTAGCTTGTTCAATACTTTGCGACATAACGCCGTCGACCACCCAGCCTTGTTCCATACAGTATTCGAACGTTTCTAACGCTTTAGTTTCGCGCTGTTCGTTATCATTATCAAATTCTAACAAGGCGTAGAAAGGTGCTTCTTGTTCAGTAGGTTTTGCGTAGCCTTTATCGGTATGCATGTAGTGTAAAGTCAGATCAGAGAAGAATTCGAATGCACTTAAATCTAGGCTATTTTGAAAAGCATTAAACACTTTCATTAGATCAGGAATATCGTTAACCGCTAACACCATTACGCTGAAATTTTGTGGCGCACGCGCTAGCTTCATGGTGGCTTCGGTGATGAAACCGAGTGTGCCCTCAGCGCCGATAAATAAATGTCTTAAATCATAGCCCGTGGCGTTTTTAACGAGACCATGATTTAGTTTAAGAATTTCACCTGCACCTGTAACTACCGTTAAACCTAGAACCCAATTGCGCGTTAAACCATAACCAACAACTTTGATGCCGCCTGCATTAGTAGAAATATTACCGCCAATTTGGCTCGAACCCGATGAGGCAAAATCTACCGGATAAAACAGGTCATTTTCAGTGGCTAAGTTTTGTAACTGTTGGGTAATGACGCCTGCTTGACAATGCACTGAACGATCAATTGCATTGAATTCAAGGATTTGATTCATCTTGTCGAAAGAGACGACGATTTCTTTATTCGCAGCCACTGCACCTCCGCTAAGACCTGTTCGCCCCCCTGAAGGTACTAGAGAGATTGATTCTTGATTGGAGAATTTGACCAACGCTTGGACTTGCTCAGTACTTGAAGGAAATACAATCGCAAATGGATCTGGCTGATGCGTTTTAGTCCAATCTTTACCGTATGTTTGCAGTGAATCACTATCAGTCAGAACATTATCTGATCCAATTATTGTTTTTAAGCTATCTAAAGTAGTCATTTATTCTCTTTTTCTTGAATATAGTGGTTTTAATGAAGTATATGACACCCCCCACCTTTTTGACCATTTTCCTTACTAGCTATTTCCTAACGTTTCAAAATAAACCAATAATGAATCTATAAAAGCTTTTACCCGTCGAGGCAGGTATTGACGACAAGATGACCCTTTTGTATATCTTCAACCTGTTCAAGAAAAGATTTTAAAGCAATACCTCTCACCTTTTCGCACGTTTATTCTTTTTCAACTTCAATAATCCGAGTAGCTTCGTTTTTATTCATATTCACACTTTTACGAATACCAATATTTCTAAGCATCACCTCTAAGCAAATTTTGTCATCGAATGAGCCGTCATCGGCTTCACGATATTTCAATTTGAGTTGGCTGAACATCTCAAATTCATTAGTGGTTAATTGATCTTTTTGCTGTTCGCATGCTTCAAGTAATTCTAATACTTGTGCACGATTAGCTAGGTCTACCATGATGATCATCCTTTAACGAATTAGTCATTTTCATCTATAATTAACTTAAATATAGTTCAAGGAAATAAAAATCATGGAATATTTATACGTATTAGCAGCATTTGTCTTTGTAACAGTTATTGCGTTAATGTTAAAAGCAAAACGCGCAAAAGAAGAAAAGACAATAAAGGACAAAGAACGGGATCTAATCATGGAAGAAAAAATCAAAGCTAGCGCTGAAATGGAGGCCCGTAAGAAAACTCAGCAAACTAAATAAAACAAACGATGCGAATACAACGTTGAACTCAATCAAGAAAACATAAGGCGAATAAAATGAGTAAAAAGGTAGGGGTGTTTTTTTGTCTATTAATTTTAGTCCTTTCAGGGTTCGTCTCCCTGTCTCTCCGCCACATACATAATATATCTATGAATTGAAAGTCGATGCAGGAAAGTCCGTCGGTAAAAAGGACCTCTAACATTGTTTTACAATATTATCGAACCAGCCAGCTTTCTCATGACTAACTCTCAACCAAAACAAAAAAGCCCACTAACGTAGAACGCTAGCGGGCTTTTGTATT
>JBALXO010000071.1:0-4957 GCA_036960615.1 Cocleimonas sp.
GTATCACCACTAATGACGATTTCGAAGTAATCCCAAAGCCCAAGGTCATGCAAAATGGGATGGGTAAATTGTTCATCTTTATTCGTGATACAGCCGATTCTTAGTCCCTGTTTGGTTTTTAGGTTTTGAAGATAATCTAGTCCTTCAACAACTCCTGGATACAATACACTGCGTTTAGACGTGTTTTCAGCGTAGAGCTGACGAAATATTGGCATCGCTTTATCAAATAGCATTTCATCATGTGGTGCATTTAGGTCGTTTGCGATAGCTCGTTGAACGATTCGAATGACTCCGTTACCAACCCAGTTGCGGGCTGCTGTTTCTCCACGTGCAGGTAGGCCGATTTGTTTCATGGTTTCATCGACGCACCAAGATAAGTCCGGTACAGAGTCAACTAGGGTGCCGTCAACATCAATCATAATTAATTTAGGAGTGAATGTTTTGGTCATAAGCAATTCGGTGATGTTCTTTGTTAGTAAATCAATACTATATAGATATTGGTAAGCGGTCTCTATTCCCCTTCCGTTATACCTCTTAAGAAATAGATTTTACACGCAGTTATATTTTAATTAATCCAAAAATGGAAATAGCCATCCTAGCTATAGCAAGACAATGTTGGAGAAGAGTGATGATTGCTAGAAGAGTGGGTTGTTATTAAAACCCATAAAAGGTGGTTGTGTTTTAAAAACTAAAGAATGAATCTGACTCCCTTAAAACTATTGATCATTTATGATCAATAGTTTTAAGGCTAAAAGAAAAAACGGTTCCTTCGCCTAATTGACTCTCAACCAATAATTCAACACCTTGCAAAGCTAAGAGTCGTTGACAAATAGCCAAGCCTAAACCGGCTCCTTTATGCTTAAGGGTTTGTTGATCTGATGCTTGATAGTAAGGTTCAAAAATCAAAGGCAAATGATCTGCAGCGATACCAGAACCTGAATCTATGACCTTCACCAACAGTTCACCTTGGATGATTTCACTGGTGTGTAATACGATTGATTTGCCTTTTTCACTATATCTGACTGCATTCTCAATCAAGTTTTGAATTACACGTTCTATCTTGGCAATATCACCTAACACCTGAGCTTGATGGTTTTCACATTTAATACTTAATGTAATCCCTTTGCTATTAGCTTTATTCTCAAGGCTGATGGATATATCACTGAGTAAATCACCAATGGCAAATTCATCTGTATTGACAGCAACTTGGTTACTATCGAGTCTAGTTAGCTCAAATAACTCATTAATCATGCCCTCTAAACGATCGCCATTAACGAGTGCCTTCTTTAAAAAGTCCTGACGTTCCGCCAAGGGCATTGAGTCTTCTTTTAATTCTACGGTTTCGATATAGGCTTTCATGCCAGCCAATGGTGTCCGTAAATCATGAGATAAATACGCCAAAAATTCTCGTCTCAATTCATCTTGTTTATTTAAACGTTCAATCAAAGTAACAATGCGTTGTTCCATTTGATAAAAGGAGTTCTTCAGTTGGCTGAATTCTCCTTTCTCGTTAATCTCCAAACCATGATTTCCAGACACTGTTTTAAAACCTGAATCCTTAAATGCTGTTATTTCTTTAGTTAACTTCCGTAAGGGGCGCGTAAGTGCATAAAACAACAATAAGGAAGCGAGTAATAGAAATAGAAGTCCACTAGAAACACCAATCAAACTAATCTTCCAAGCATTACCTGAGCGTAAAGAGGTGAAAATACTGTCGTAATTTTCGCCACCAATAATGGCATAGAGATAACCAATAAAAATGCCTTCATCATCAGAGGCTTGATTAACAATCTGATTATCTTTGGAATAAACTTTAGCAGCCGAAAATATTTTTTCTTTGTTTTTAGAGCGTGGATCGTCGCCAAAAATAGGGTATTCATCATTCCCATTAATGAAGGATATAATAGGTTGCAGATCAACTTTTCGTCGCTTTATTTTATTCTCAGCAGCTTTATAGGTTATTACCTTACCTTCTTTATTGATAATATAAAGCTCAAGTGTTGGCCCAATAATCATCATATGTTGAAAAGCTTCTTGTATTCGCTCCGGATCAAGCTGGTCACCATCAGTATCACCAAGATTCTTTACTACGTTAAATGCAATATCTTTATGTAATCGTTGTGCTGCTTCGTTTTGAGTAACAATTGAGGCTTGTTGAAAAAACCAGAATAGCAAAATACCCATGGTTAAAAATACGCCCAACAAAACTAAAGCGAGTCTGCTGTAGAGGCTTTGAAACATTAGTCTTCGTCCAAAAACTTATAGCCCACCGCCCAAACCGTTTGAATAAAATCGGGTTTGTCGTCGCCACGTTTTAGTTTTTTTCTTAGACGGTTAATATGCGTGTTGATGGTATGTTCATAGCCTTCATGGCTATAGCCCCAAATTGAATCTAACAACTGATTCCGAGAAAAAACTTTCTTTTTGTTCTGAGAAAGATAGAGAAGTAAGTCGAATTCCTTAGCAGTAAGTTCTATTTTTTTACCATCGACAGCAACGAAACGAGCATCTTCATTAATCTCTAATTCTTCAAATTGAATATTAGCTGAATATTGACTTTTCTCTTTTTTGGGAGGCAATTGACTTCGGCGAAGTAGTGCTTTAATTCGCGCCTGACATTCGCGCAAACTAAAAGGCTTGGTCAAATAATCATCTGCTCCAAGTTCTAAGCCTACGACTCTGTCTGCTTCACTATCTAGAGAGGTCAAGAGCATGATGGGTAATTGGGCTTGTTGTTGTCGAAGTTCGCGACATAGGTCTAAACCATTGTATTTAGGCAGCATGATATCGAGTAATACAAGGTCACATTCATTTGCCATGAGATATTCTTTAGCACTTAAGCCATCGGCAAAATGAATGACATCGTAACCAAGGCCTTGCAAATGATAGATCAGCATTTCTGAGATTGCCGGATCATCTTCAACGACTACAATTTTACTCATAAATGACACTTTAAATAATTAAATATGTTATCCGTAGCGAAGCGAATACAACGACTACAGCCCAAGGATGTCTTTCTGGTTTCCTTTGTTCTTACCTGTTAATAACAATAACAGATATCGTAATATAGCTTAGTTTATAGTTTTGTTATAAATGAGTTATTTTAGTTATAAAAGGTTCCATTAATAACAATAATTTCGTTATCACGAGTTTAACTCTATTCAATATTATTTCCTCGTCATTCATTCGGATGACCATCTTTAACTTATAACTAAGGATGATTTTTATTAAATTTAATGAGGATTTACAAATGAAAGCACTAAGTATTATAGCAACAAGCGTATTAGTTTCAGCAGTAGCAATGACTTCAGTTCAAGCAGCAGGTATGGCAGAAGGCGGCGTTTTTGAATTAGAGGCGAAAGTGATGGATGCTAACTCTGATGGAAAAATCAGCAAAGATGAGTTCATGAAAATGAGTGCAAAAATGGCTGCTAAAGAGTTCATGATGATGGATATGAATGATGATGGCTCTGTTTCAATGGAAGAGCATGCATTTGCGATGGCTAATCGTTAATACTAAGTAAAATAGCAACCCTTGTAATTTGAGGGTTGCTACTTAGTTTATTAATATTTAAGCCCGATGAAAGTCGGGCTTTTTTGTGGCAGAGATTTTATTTAATTTAACCAAGATTAAAAACAGTCAAAAAGGTGGGGAGTGTCTTTTAAGTATTTTCTTGATGAACGTAAAAGTATCACGCACCGAATAAACATTCCTCACGACTATCTAACCACAGTGGGTATTTGAACATCGCTTTGGAAAATAGTTGGCTTTGCAGATGATGACTTAACCAGCGATGCAGGTTTGTATATCGCTCATGCGCGAATTCAGCTTTGTTAACTCTTGAGAATTGGCGGATAAAAGAGAGTAGTGCGAAATCAAGCAAACTAGGAGTTGGGCCCATAAAGAATTCGTGCTGTGCTAAGCGTAGTTCTAAGGCTTGAATAAAAGGTTCGCATTCAACACGACAAGCTTCTAGATCATCACCATGAAAGCGTTTGGCGCGTTTGTACTTTTCTAAGCTGGGTTTGAATTCATCGTCGTTTTCTTTAATTACTTCTAGCATTTCTGGTAGAGCTTTTGGATCATGCGAATAGAGTAGGTTTTCTGGATCATTGCGCTTTAGTGCCCAAAGCATGATATCTAAACTTTCATCGACGACCTTGTCTTCATCACCGTTTTCAATAACTAACACAGGTACGGTGGCCTTGGGCGATGCAGTCAACATCTCGACGGGTTTGTCTTTCATCGTAATCGCACGAATTTGTACTTTTTGCTGTGCTAGCAATATAGCTAATCTTGCGCGCATCGCGTATGGGCAGTTTTGTAATGAGTATAGTACTGGCAGTGTTGATGTAATTACTGGCATTACAAGCCCTGACTGTATTGCGCGTTTGTCGATAAAGTAACGAGTTCGCTTAGCTGTTCTGCTGCTTCTCTCTTACTACTATTATTATCACTAGTCTGACTATTCAGTAGGTTTTCAAAGAGTGTAATCAACTCAGTCTTATCGTGTTCTTGCTTAGAACCTGCACCTATATTAGTGAGATCAATAAAGAATTCATCGAACAAATCTCCTAGATCATTGACGATATCTGAGTTTAAGAATTGCTCATGATTGTAAATACTTGGGTAGCCGCCTCTTTGTTTATCGACCGCAAATGACACGCCTTTTACATTAGTGATGGTCGTGGCTTTTGTGCATTTCAGCATACATCCATCTTCAATACTGGGCTTTTTACAGCCAACGGTTTGTTGGAAGAAGCATTGGCGGCTGGTCATCATTAAGATCGGGTGATAAATGCTGTAGAGCATCTTGAAGTTTTTTGGACGAGCAATGTTTTTGATTTGAATGCGGTTTATCTCGTTTGAAATAAAAGCACCAGCACAGTTTAATTCTTCTTGTAGTGTTAATAATGCATAAGAATTAGTGGTATTTAAGAAAGGACCTGCAATCCA
>JBALXO010000071.1:5057-6422 GCA_036960615.1 Cocleimonas sp.
AATAGATACGCTGCGTGGTTTTTCAGTGCTGTGAGTTCTTTAAAGGGAATACTCAAATCATCACCTAAGTCACTGCAATCAAGATCTTGAACATTGTAATCGTCGCTGGCGAAATTTTTAAAACGTTTTTCGATAACAATTTGGTTGATGGCTAATTCTTTAGTCGCACGTAAAGTTGATTCTGATTTTAAGCTGTGTACTTTATAATCCTTACTAAAATCTGGAGTACTGTCCCCAATTGTCATTGTCAGCTGTAATGGCTCATTCAACTGCCCAGAAAACTTCATGCGCAAAGGTTGTTTGGCGATACTTAAGTACTTAATTTTTTCTGCTAGTTCTTCGCCCAGTTGATCTTTCTTAACGAATAAACCGTCTTTCACTTCTTGGATTTGTATTACTGTTTTGGCACTGCTCTTTTCAACCGCGTGCGTCACACTATGGTCACGAGGATTGTCGATAAACATATCCTTAGTCATGTTGCCTTGTAAAAACGAGTTCGTAAAATCACGGTTAAATACACGATGTAAGTTCGAATCATCAGGCGCCAACTTACCTGACTCAACAAAGGTATCTATCGACTTGCGCCAAGTGTCAGTTACGGTATAAACATAGTGAGCGTTTTTTATTCGACCCTCTATTTTCAAAGAATCTACTTCAGCTTCAACCAATTGTGGCAGATCAAAATAAGCAGAGTTGTCTTTCAAATTAAGCGGAAAGCGATTGCCTGTCGCAGTGGGTTCATATTCATCCCGACAGGCTTGGCTACAACTACCACGATTGCCCGAGTTACCAACGCTTACTGAGCTTGAATAACATTGCCCAGAAAAAGCGATGCATAATGCTCCGTGTACAAACACTTCAGTCAACACATCATGTTCATGGGCTAGAGAAGTTAGAGATTTGATTTCGTCAATATTTAATTCACGCGATAAGTTAAGACGTGACGCGCCTACTTTAGCTAAGAATTTAATTTGTCCTTCATTATGTGTTGTAAGCTGGGTAGAGGCATGAATGTCGAGCGACGGGAAATACTTTTTCACCAGATTGAAAACACCCAAATCCTGCACAATGATGCCGTCGAGACCGGAGTTAACTAACTTATTGAGTAGTTTGATTAAGGTAGGTAATTCTTGTTCCAGAATCACCACATTCACGGTTAAAAATACTTCACAGTCGTATTTGTGTGCTAACTGTATGACGCCTGTTAGTTCATCAAAAGAAAGATTAGAAGCACGGTTGCGAGCGTTAAATTTATCTAAGCCACAGTAAACCGCATTGGCACCTGCAATAACAGCCGCCTTAATCGCTTCAACATCACCGCCTGGGGCTAATAATTCAATCTTTCTACTCATGTGTTAACTCATT
>JBALXO010000071.1:6522-13837 GCA_036960615.1 Cocleimonas sp.
GCAACTTGGTAAATCTAAATCTTACTTTCAAACCTACTTATTTGAGACTGCCGTGTACGCCAGCTGCAAGCTTGAGTAAGGCTTTTTCTATTGTGCAATCTTGATCATACATATCTGAAAGTTCCCAGCCAACATTGAGTCTAAAACAATCACGATACAGCTTTCTTGTAGTAAACTGAGCGCCAAAACGGATATCGATTTGTGCCTTATCAGTAAACGCTTTTAGTTTGATATCGTCCAAATCAGGCACTTGTACCCAAAGAACAAGACCACCACTAGGAGTACTGATGGCTGAACCTTTCGGTAAATTAAGTAATAGTAATTGTCGATAAGCGCAGGCATTGGTATAAATTATTTTACGAATGGTTTGAAGGTGTTTTCGGTATTGTCCGGAATGTATAAAATCCGCCAAACTGGCCTGCATCAGCCCGTTTTGGCCAAATCGCTCAGTAGCACAAATATCTACGCAATCCTCTAAATACCGACCCGCAGAACACCAACCTAATCGTAAGCCATTAGCTAAGGTTTTCGATACTGAGGAGCACCAAAGTACATAACCTTTTGTATCCCAGAACTTTATAGGTAATGGAAAGGTACTTTCATACCCCAATTCGCCGTAAACATCATCTTCGATAATAGGAACACGATATTTATTAGCCAGAACAGCAAGGCTCTTTTTTTGGGCGATAGACAAACTGATGCTGTGTGGGTTCATAAAAGAACTACTGAACAAGGCTGCTTTTACTTCTTTGTTTTTGAATTTCTGTTCAAGCTGCTGTAAATCTACTCCATCAGCATTACAAGGTATTTCAACCACCATGAGCGACATACTGGCAAGTAATTTGAGCAAGCCGTTAAAGCACGGCGAACTTATTGCAACGGCATCTCCAGGTTTGGTGGTAACTAATAAAGCCACGCGTATCGCATCCATACAGCCACCACTGATGAAAATATCATCAGTAGCCATAGTAAATCCATTAACACTAAAATGATCTGTGATTGCTTGGCGAAGTTCATGGATACCTTGTGGGTCTGAATAAGTGTGTAACAGTTTATCGTCCCTATGAACTGTTCGTTTGATGCTCCGCTTCAATGAGAGAAGTGGAACATGTGAAGGGCATAGATGGGTAATTCCAAACGGACCAGATGCAGGGTCACCATTTTGATAATTGTTGAGTTCGTTACTAGTCGATATGCGTCTTGAGTTACTTCTAAATTGTGGTTGTTTTGGGATATTACCCTGGCTAACAGGTGTTGAAACAAAGAAACCCGACTTAGGTTGGGTTACAACCCATCCCATTTCTTCGAGACTGCGGTAACTGTTAAGCGCGGTAGTCATACTGACACCCAACTGTTTTGTTACTTTTCGCAACGACGGCAGACGTTGCCCAGGTATTAATTTTTGACTTTGGATATCAGTAATTATTTGTTCAGCAATGTCTTTATATTTCATAGACTAAATTTAACCTAGTTCTAACTAACTCTAATTCTGTACTCTTTTTATTTAAATATATTGTATCTGTTATTTATTTTAGATCAATCGATAATAACCAAACTTATTACCGTGTACTTAAATAGGAAGGCTATTTCATGACGAAAAAAGATATATGCATCAGCGTGGCTCTGATGTGCTTGTGGGGATTTAACTTCTCAGCAATCAAATTAGGAGCGATACAAACCGACCCTATATTACTAACTGCATTGCGTTTTACCTTTGCTATTTTTCCTGCCATTTTCTTTGTTCGCAGACCTCCTGAAGCAGCTCGCTATCTAATAGCTTATGGACTAATTTTTGGATTAGGCGTTTGGGGCATGATGGTCTGGTCTATCAATCTTGGTGTGTCAGCAGGAATGGCTGGCTTATTGATGGATATGAGCATTATATCCAGCTTAGTTATTGGCTACTTTTTACTTAAGGAAAAAATCACTCCCAATAAAGTTTTCGGCGCGGCTCTTGCCGTTGCGGGGCTTCTTATGAGTTTAGTGCTAACAGATGGCTCTGTTCCGTTAAGAGCTTTACCCTTAACTATGATTGCTGCTTTTAGTTGGAGTTTAATGGCTTTAGTGGTGAAGAAATCTAAAACTAAACATGTATTTGCATTTAGTGTGTGGGGCATGTTGTTTGCGCCTTTGCCACTCATTCTGTTTGCATATATTTTTAATGGAACCCAACCTTTTTTAGACTTACCTGCGCAACTTAATTCACAAGTCTGGTTCTCAATTTTGTTTCAGGCATATCCAACTACATTGTTAGGTTATTGGGTCTGGAACAGACTGACAATTAAATATCCATTATCAACAATGGCACCATTCACACTACTGACGCCAATATTTGGTTTGATTGGTAGTGTTATTTTTTATAACGAAAGTGTCACTCTAATCAAACTTCTTTCTTTTGCTTTGATATTAGGTGGCTTGGCTGTTAGTCAGTGGCAACCAAAAAAATGGAAACAGTCAGTCGAGCGAAAGCGAGGCAATGAAGGAGCGTATCGACGCCAACCCCAAAAACGAGTGTAACGAGTAAAAACTGAGGAGTTAAAGGTATTTCAATCTTCATGTATGTTTATGAAATCTTGCGCGTTGCTTCTACCATTCCCCGGCATTTCCTTACGGAAAGAAACTCTACTGCCTCTTTGGATTCTAGGGATCCTAAAGAGGCAAAAAGTACAGGGGTGTCTAAAAAAAGAACTTGGTTACATGAGCGCATCAAATACCCTGTTATTGTTATTTCTATTATGATTTTACTGATATTCGCATTACTGTATTTCTTCAAATAAATACCTACCGCGATTCTCTAAGTCTATTGGAAGCTTCTTGCATCAATAATCTTTCGGCGCAAAGTTGCCTTATACTCAATATACCAATAAAAAATTAGAACCCTTTTTATGCTTGTCCTTAAAAACTTACAGAAAAGTTATACCGATGCGGGTGAGAAACGCACCATTCTTAAGAATGTTAATTTAGGCATAAATGCCGGTGACAGCATCAGTATTCAGGGTGCATCAGGTTCGGGTAAATCAACGCTGCTGCATCTTTTAGCTGCTCTCGATAAACCTGATAGCGGTGAAATACTTCTGACGCATTCGAATCAGTCCGGTAGTGATGAAGAGATTACTAAATTTACTGAAAAACAAGCGGACCAATATAGGCAATTTCAAGTTGGCCTTATTTTCCAAAAGTTTAATTTAATTGATTGTATTACGGTCATGGATAATATTATGTTGCCTGCCAAAATAACGGGCAAGGTTCAGCATGAATATATACAGGAACTTCTGAATGCGCTGGGTATTCAGGATCACATAAATAAACTCCCGAACCAACTTTCTGGTGGTGAGCAACAAAGAGTTGCCATTGCGCGTGGCTTATCGCATCAACCACCTCTGCTATTAGCTGATGAACCTACAGGTAATCTAGATAGTAAAAATTCGGATCTAGTGAGTCAGTTATTGGTCGATACTTGTAAGCAGCTCAACACCGCATTGGTGATGGTTACTCATAGCGAGAAAGTGGCTTTGCTTACTCAACAACAATGGTATTTAGACGATGGCAAGCTGACCCAAATTTAATATGCTTAATACGAACTACTGGCCATTTCTTTCCGTTTTATTGAAAAGCTATCGCAACAGCAAATTTAGCCTATTCATGTTAATGGCATCGCTGATTATTGCGGCGGCGGGCTTAAGTGCTGTATTGGTGATTAATAGCAGCGCTAAACAGAGTTACAGTAGTGGGCAACAATTTCTTGTTCCAAACGTCAGTTATACCATTACCTCTAATTCATCCAAGTTAAAACTCACCAAGCAAGATTACTCAGCACTAAGGGTAAAAGGCTTTAGCGAATTGATTGCAGTTGCGCAAACGAAGCAACATATTTATACAAATAAACATGCTGCCAATCAGAAAAGTGAAAGCACCCAAGTTACCCAAAGACGTATAGATTTTACTGGTATCGATACTTTCTCATTATTGACCTCCCCCAGTTTTTCAAATCTAGTAGCTTTGTCAGAACAGAGAAATACTTTGGCAAAACTTAACTCCCCATCAAATGCAGCATCGGCTGAAACCAATCGATTGATTAGACAATTAAGCTTTAATGAGTCCACAGCCATCCTGCATCCACAGCTACTTGAACAACTGCTTGAACAATTAGAAGACGCTAAGAAAAGTAACAATAATTTAGGTGAACTTGGTCCTTTTAAAAACTCGATGCAGCCATTTACTACTGAAGTAGGAAAGCCTCTATCAGAGCTAAAGTCCTTTGAAAGCGCAGCATTGGGCAATGACATTATTATGGATATTGCTGAACTCTATCGTCTTTACCCAAACGCCGAATTATCAATGTTATTAGTAGTTGGCGAGTTATCAAAAGCTAAACAAGATGCTCTTGAGCAATCATTGCCAAGCCATCTTCAACTGACAAGCCCTAGTAGCGGTGAGCAAGATTCTGAACTTACCAGCAGCTTCCACTTAAACCTAATGGCAATGGCATTGTTGATGTTTGTAGTGTGTCTTTTTATTGTAGTCAATGCTGTTAACTTACTCATAAACTCGAGATTAACTTGGCTGAAAATTTGTCGACAGTTAGGTATTTCAAGACGGCAACTATTCTTTATACAGTTGCTTGAAATTGTATTACTTACTCTGGTGGCCAGTTTTGTTGGTGTTGTATTAGGTATTGAATTAGCCAAATTAGCCTCTCCTACCGTTCAAGCAACGCTTGAGAATTTGTATTCCGTAGAAGTGGGCTTTGGAAAAGTCTCGATTATAGGCCTACTCATTCAAGTATCTGGTATTTGTCTAGTTGGTAGTATTTGCGCAACGTTTATTCCGTTGAATAAATTAAATCATCAGTTGGCACAAAGCGCAGATGTTCCGTTAACGTTTGTTCAACAGCGGTTTTGGAGGCGCATTATTTGGCTTAGTTTCGTTGTTTTTTCAGCTGTCGCTTTTGTAATTTTAAACTATGCGCAAGCGCTTTGGTTGCTGCTCTTCGCGACGGCACTAGTGATTCTATCCGGCTGCTGTTTACTGCTCGCAAATTACCCAAGCATGTTGTCGTTTATTCAACGCTTTATCCCTGCACGGTTTCCATTATTACAAGTTAGCTCAAAGCAAAGTTTAGCCTTGTCAGGAAAAACCAAAATTGCCTGCTGTGCATTTTTTATCGCTGCCACCAGTAATATTGGTATGAACTTGATGGTAGACAGTTTTCGGGGAGCAACTGTAGCTTGGCTTGAGCAGCGTTTGTCAGATGACTACTATGTTTATAACGAAGGTGAACCCAACATCAGTGATTTAGCTAAAGACACTGGCGTGAATGTTTATCAACGATTAGAAAAGTCTATTTCTTTTCAAGGCAAACAAGTCCAGCAATATAGCTACCCTACTGATGAGTCAAAACAGCAGGCCATGGCATTTTATGAAAAAAGTAAAAATGAGAATTTATGGAGTGAATTTATCTCAGGAAAAGGCGTGTTGGTAAATCAACAATTTGCCTTTGGATTTGATTATAAGATTAATGATGAAATCGAGCTTCCGCACCCCTCAAAAGGAAAATTATCGACGTATAAAATATTGGGTATCATTTATGATTTTGGCAACCCTTCTGCACAAGTATTGATGCCAGTAAATATGTTTGAATTATCAAAATCGATATGTTGTCTGTACGCACTGCAAGGTGCTGAAAGTAATATTGATTTACTGCGAGAAAAAATGCGAACAGCAGGACTTGATCCTGAAGAGGAGTTACTAAAAACCGAAGACCTGCTGGCATTGTCTATGAAAGCGTTTGACGATACCTTTATTATCACAGATGGATTGAATGTGGTCACACTACTGGTCGCTGCTTTGTCACTAGCGTGCGCTATTATTGTGCTAATGAATGATATTCGCCCGCAAAATATGTTGATTCGTAGCATGGGTGTATCTGCATTAAAAACACAGTTACTCGCCTTATTTCAGTATTTATTACTATGTTTTGTTGCACTAATATTTGCTACCCCCTTCGGTATTCTATTAAGTTGGATCCTCATTTTCGATATCAATTATCAAGCGTTTTCATGGACCTATCCCTTGATTATTAGCCCGATGAAGATACTACAGATTTATGCCACTAGTTTATTGGTCGTTGCCATCGTGATTATTATTCCCATAATTCGCGCGGGCAGAAGACCACTCATTGAGGATATCCGATGGGTAAATTAACCAAGCTTTCTATTCTTTTTATTATTATTACAGGACTTGCTTTGGCTCTATTTTTAAGTCGAGAAAGCAATAATCCAAATATCCAAAATAGTACTGCAACTACAATGCCACCTCAATCTTTTGGAAGAGTTGTTGTCAATACTGACCCAGAACGTTTAGGCGAAGTTGCCGACCCAAACTATAAAATAAGCTTTCCCAAAGACCATTATTCCCATGATTCATTTGATATTGAATGGTGGTATTTGACAGCAAATTTGCAAGATAAAGAAGGCAATGATTATGGTTTGCAGTGGACGCTTTTCCGATTCCGAAATCCAAACATTGATAGCTTTGATGGCAATGGGTTAAACCCTAATAACAAGTCTGAAACAACAGAATCTAACTGGAATAATGAGCACCTATACATGGCGCATGCTTCTGTACATAGTAAATCAAAACATTGGTTTTCAGAGAAGTTTGCACGTGGCAATGTGGGTAATGCGGGTGTAGACCAGTTGCCCTTTAAATTGTTTATTGATGATTGGCAATGGACAAGCACTACTGCTGATTTGTTACCTGCGAAGTTGAACTTCAATGCTCAACTAATCGATAACAGTGCTGAGATTTCGTATCTTAATGTTCAACTCAATCTATCTAATATTGGTCCTTACGTTCTACAAGGACAAGATGGTTACAGTATAAAATCAGGGAATGGGAAGCACGCTTCACATTATTATAGTGCCCCTTTTATTAAAATTGATGGAGTTTTGACTATGAGTGAGGCGATGACATCTCCTGATATTAGTTCCAATCTCAGTGCTAATGACAAGCAGACTGCCGTTAAAGGCAATGCTTGGTTTGATCAAGAATGGACCTCACAATTATTCGACCAAGCAACATTGGGTTGGGACTGGCTATCACTTCATCTTGATAATGGCGATAAAATAATGGCGTTTCGCATGCGCTTGCAAGGTCAGCCTGATTATATTACTGGCACATATATAAATGCTGATGGTTCAACCACAATGCTTAAGCCATCAGATATAGAATTGAATGCAGTTAAATTAACTGAGGTTGGTAATAAAAAACTGCCGTTAAGTTGGCAGCTAAAGATCGAAAGTAAGAGTCTAGA
>JBALXO010000071.1:13937-19837 GCA_036960615.1 Cocleimonas sp.
GTAATAAAAAACTGCCGTTAAGTTGGCAGCTAAAGATCGAAAGTAAGAGTCTAGATATTAATATTAAAGCAACAAAGAACGATCAATGGAACCCTGCATCAATAGCTTATTATGAAGGCACTGTAACTGTTAACGGGACGCATAAAGGCAAAGGGTTTCTGGAATTAACGGGTTACTAATATGATGTTATTAGAAAATAAATTGTCCTACATCACAGCATTGGGTAATTTAATATCGAGACTTGCTGCAAAGCACATTCTCATTTATCCAACATTGCCATACCTAAACCTACTGAAATACGACCGTGCATGAGTGTATCTGCTATATAAGTATCAACAACATTTTGGTCTCTTGATATATGTGAGTCATTAACTTCATTAGAAACACTCAAAAAAGGAAGGTGTCTTAAAACGGTCAATTAAACCGATTCATCAATAGAATCAAAACTTACTAACGGATAAACTAATATCACCTAAATAAGGAGACCGACAATGTCCGTCAACTCTTCAGACATCATCCTACACAACTATCCACAATCCCCCGTAGCTGAAAAAGTACGTGTGGTGCTCGGTATTAAAGGACTTAGTTGGCACGATGTGGAAATACCGCGATTGCCACCCAAACCTTTCCTTACACCTCTTACTGGAGGTTATCGACGAACACCCGTTATGCAAATTGGCGCTGATATCTTCTGTGATAGCCAATGCATAATTCGTGAGTTAGATCGACGTTATCCTTCAACTACTGATAGTTCAGCAGCAAATGCGGGATTGATGTGGTGTTTGAGTCTTTGGACCGGTGGCGATCTATTTAGCTTGGCGATTAAGTTAGTATTGGGTGCCGCAGGAGAAAGTCTGGATGAGGATTTTGCAAAGGATCGTGGACAACTCTATTTTGGTGAAGATTGGGCTGAACGTCTGAAACAAGCCAATAGTGAATTGCCACATCTTGTAGCACAGTTGCGAGCACCGTTCTCTTGGTTCAATAGTAATCTTAGCGATGGTCGATCGTTTACACTCGGCTCAGAAGTGAGTGTAATTGATGCGCAATTCTATTATGTCGTCTGGTTTATAAGAGGTCGTTGGGAAGGTGGTCCAGCATTTTTATCTGAATTTCCACACTTAGAGCGTTGGGAGAAAAACGTCAGAGATATGGGTCATGGCACATCCACTGCCCTTGATGCAAAAGAAGCTTTGGCAATAGGATTAAGCTCAGAGTCCACGACTGTCAGCGAAGTTGCTGACAATGACCCACAAGGTTTAACCGTAGGTGCAAAGGTATCAGTTGGCCCAGATATGGAAAGCGGTGAACAACTAGTAGAAGGGACAATCCGTAGCGCAAATGCGGATACCATATCAATAGAGCACACCAATGACGAAGTTGGAACCGTTTGCGTGCATTTCCCACGCACAGGATATCGGGTCGAGATTTAAGTCTGTTGCTCACCAAACAAGTAATCTCTTTACATGCCCTTTAGTTATACGAACTACTTGGAATATTGATACTAAAAACCCTAATGAAATATGGGATTGTTAGTATTCACGATCTACATTTCCATTTTTTTGGGAACCAAAAAAATGGAAAACAGTCAATAAGTGGAGGAGTGTCTATGATCTACCCCCTTTACTTTGCCGACACCTTTATCTTGTTAAATCGAGAAATTAATATCTTTAGATTAAAAAGTAGCTTTTATTTATAGATTTGATCTAACTTGGTAGTTGGGGCGTAATACATACTAGACATCCCATGATGTCGTTTACTATTAACCACTAACTAAGAGACTTATTATTATGAAAAATTCTATGAATTCCGCACTACTCGCCGGCGCTGCACTAGCCGTTTTAACTTCAGTTTCAGTTGCAAAGCCTAACAGCCAATTAACTATTTCTGCAGATGCTTCTGACAGTGTAAAGAAAAGCTTTAATTCTTGGGTGCAGGGCGCTGCGATTTCAGGCCGCAAAGACAAATGTTTCGGTATCGCATTAACAGCTGAGAATGATTGTGCAGCAGGTCCAGGTACAAGTTGTCAGGGTACATCTACAAGTGATTTCCAGGCTAATGCATGGACTTATGCACCAAAAGGTAGCTGTGAGCTCATTCAAACACCTAATGGCGCTGGTTCTAAGACTGAAATTAAAGCGTAATATCTCTTAATAATGAAAAGTCATTTGGCCCAATTTGATTCGAAACTGTCAGCACTGTCAGGCGCTGGGATAAATTTGAAACCACAGCACTATGAGGAGGCACTCTCATTAGCTGGTTCAAGTTCTCAATCCAGCGTTGCATCAGGACTCTGGTTTGAAGTACATACTGAGAACTACTTCGTTCAAGGTGGGCCAAGACTTCGTTATTTACAGGCAATTGCCGATAGCTTTCCTTTAAGCTTTCATGGCGTCGCAGGCTCTCTCGGCTCTTTTAACGAGAAGCCAGCAAATATCACTACCAAACATTTGGCACAGGTTGCCAGTCTGGTTAAACGCTTTAATCCAGTGATGGTGTCTGAGCACGCGACTTGGTCAACAAGTCAGCATGCCTATTTTTCAGATTTATTACCCTTACCCCGAACGCATCAGGCACTGAATTGCCTTTGTGATGGGATTAATCGTTATCAGGATGCTATTGGTCGCACAATCCTGATTGAAAACCCGACCAATTATTTAGACTTTGTCTCAGAAATGGACGAAGCAGATTTTTTGATGGAAGCCGCATCTCGAACGGGAGCAGGCTTACTGGTTGACGTTAATAATCTATACCTTAGCTACCGTAATACAGCTTTAAATCCTCAACAATATTTAGAATCTTTAGATCCTGATAAAGTAGGAGAGATTCACATTGCCGGTTTTGATGCCGACCCTAATTTTCCAGATGATTTGTTAATTGATAGCCATGCTGCCCCGGTAGACGAAGCAGTTTGGGGTTTGTTAGAAACAGCCCTTTCGATATTTGGACCTAAGCCCGTATTATTAGAACGGGATGATAATCTGCCAGAGTTCAGTGAGTTAATGAACGAGCGGAACCGAGCTTATTCGATGCTGATGAACTCTCCCAAAATAACTAATAAGTCTCAACAGGCGTTGATTTATGCCAGCTGATACTTATTCACATAGTGATTATTTAAATGAATTCCAGCAGTTTATGCAAACCGGTGAAAAGAGCCAATTGGATTCTTACCTCGAAGATAGCAGGCCTGCAGCATTCTTAAGTGTCTACCGAAATGGTTTTATCAGAGCCAGCGTTAGCGCACTTGAAAGTAACTTTCCGAGTTTGGTTAAATTGTGGGGAGAAGACTATTTTTCTCAAGTGGCAGGTGCTTATGTCAATGTTGTACCGCCATCTTCTGCAACGCTAATAGGTTATGGTTTTGATGCATGTGTTGATGGCTGTGTTGTAGGCGATTCAGAGCCATCAGTTCTTAGCTTTATTGAATTCCTCCAGCAAAATATTACTGAAGTTATTGATCAATTCCCTTATGTATCCGACATCTGCAGTTTAGATCAAGCTTGGTTAGAATCACTTAATGAGAATGGAGAATCGTTTTTAACGCTGACCGTTGTTCAGGAAATGATTGAGCAAGGTGAAGATTTAGCTGAGCTGCCACTAACTCTAGTTGACTCTAGTCGAGTGGTTATTCTTGAGTTCGACATCTTTGAGTTGTGGGGACAGCTACGGTTTGGGAAGCTTGAAGAAGATCAAAAAATTGAGCTGAAATCACATTATAATTCAGTGATTTTTTGGCAGAGAGATTTACAAGTCCAAGCTAAGCCTTTGTCGGCAGTTGAAGCTGTTTTTATACAAAGTCTTAAGCAGTCTGCGGACTTTGATATTGCAACGAATCAAGCTTTGGCAACGGATGAAAGCTTTGATGTATCAATTTTATTTGCAGAGTTACTAAACGCACAACTTCTACAACAACAAAACAAAATTTAATCGAGTGAATACACAATGAATGCAATCCGATCTATTTATATCTCAGTATTTGAATGGCTGAATACATGGTTTAAACCGCTTGCAATGCTGGGCTTACGTTGGCAAATTTTTAGCGTTTTCTTTGCTTCGGGGATGGCAAAATGGAATGGTTTTTTAAAACCTGATCCTGGTGTATATGACCTGTTTATGTATGAATTTTTCTGTCCTGAAGAGCCTCGAGCAGGCGCGCTTTTACTCTGTGACCCTAAGACACTAGAGTATGTGGATGGCTCTACTACCGTTACTTATATCAAGTTCTTTGCTGTCACAGCTGGCGTGCTAGAAATTGTATTGCCAGCATTGATAATGGTTGGTTTGTTCACGAGACTTTCTGCATTAGGTATCCTTGGTATGACTGTCTTTATCCAATTGGCAGTGTTCCCGACATGGTCGCATTGGGTTAACCCTGCTATGTGGTGGGCAGGTGTCGCAGCAGCTTTGATTGTTATTGGCCCCGGCAAGTTATCGCTAGATTATTGGTTAGGCTTCGAAAAAAAGACAAGTTAACTAGGTTTTCAGTTTGATAATCGTCGATTATATCGACAGACACAAAAAAGCCCGATTAAATTCGGGCTTTTTTGTGTCTGTGATTTCTATTTACATTTTTCCCAACCAATAAATGCAAACAGCCAATAAGTGGGGAGGTGTCATTTAAATAGTGAGTAAGGTACATGTTTGATTAGATTCGATAAGTTGTTTCAACCTCCCTCGGCTGGCTTCTAGGAAGCCTAAAGAGTCATATTCAACCAGCAACCCGCTTGCGCGTTAGTGCTATCCCTAAAATTATCAATAACATCGCCGCTAGGCTGTGCCATTCAATTGCTTCGCTCAAAATAAGCGCGCCAGTAAAATACGCCACTGCAGGAATCACGTAATTAATGTTCGAAAGAAACGATGGACCTGCCGTACCGATAACGGCAAACAAAATAATGGAGGCAAACGCAGTCGGGCCGATACCTAGCCACAATAAGGATAAGGTGGCCTTTATAGAATAGCTTTGTTGCCATGGTAAGTCTTGCCACAGCCACAATGGCATTATAGCGATACTGGAAATAATCATCACCCCAGCCGTCATTACAACAGGGTTATAAGAGGGCAATCGCCGCACCAAAATGGAGTTTATCGCATAGCTAAAAGTGGCGAGTAAAATCAGTAGCCCACTCAGTAAGTTGCTGTGAGCTCCTACTATCGACGGCCAAAGCACAATCGCCACACCAGTAATACCCAATACAAAACCAAGTATTTTAAAGCGGTTGAGGTTTTCCCCACTCACAAAATAATGTGCCAATATCATCGTCGCTAACGGCATAAACGCCATCAATAAACCCGCAATACCCGAGCTAACTTCCTTCTGACCTGTAGAGATCAGAAAAAACGGCAGCAGATTACCAATAATGCCCAACAGCAAAAACACCGCCCAAGCTAACGGGTCGGTAGGCAAACGCAAACCCTTGGTAAACATAAAAAGAGTTATGATAATCGCTGCAATCAACACTCTAAGAGAGACTATACCCACAGGGCTAAAACTTTGCAGCGAGACAGCGGTAAACATAAATGATGTACCCCACAGCAGAATAAGCAGCAGCAGAGAAAGCCAGTCTTTAACAGTAGGTGTGTAGGTATTAGGCAAGTGTTTGAGCCGGTTAGTATTATTAGTGGAGAGTTTAAACGACAACTCTCTACTTTTTTGATGTTTTTTAAAGATTAAATGCCTTCTAACGCCTCTCGGTTTTTACATTCATTATTCTACCCAATCAAAAAAAGAAAACAGCCAGCCGAAGCGCAGCGAAGACAACGTTGGAACGCAATGATGACGACCCGAAGGGCGAATAAAATGAGTCAAAAGTAGGGGGGTGTCTCAAATGCCATCAAAAGTGGCGGGGTGTCTTTTCTATTCATTATTTCCCATCCACTCATCAAGTACAACAACCTCC
>JBALXO010000072.1:0-10762 GCA_036960615.1 Cocleimonas sp.
GATTCGCCAATGCTCTGTTCCATCCAAATATTCATTTCAATCGGGTTAGTCACAACCGTTGGGAATTTCACATCATATTCGGCTAGAAAATCTTCAGCGTCATCAATACCTGCTTGTCCGTCTAAAGAAACTCCCAAGATGCGTGCGTTCTTTAATTTCCCGTCAAACTTAACCATATCAGGCATATGCATGCGACAAGCGTGACAATCAGATGCCCATACTTCTACAATTGTCCATTTGTCTTTGCCGATGTGATTGTTGATGCTATCCGTTTTCCCATCAAGATCAGTAAACGCTTGTGCACTTGTGCTTAAAAGCATCATAGCGAAAAGAGATACGGCTAATAATGTAGTGTAGAATGGTGCCCAGTTTTTATTTGCTAATGCTGTAACTTTCACAGACAATTTCCTCAATTTTTTTACGTTAATAAATAAGATGGCTAAATTAGACACAAGTTCAAAAATAACCTGCGTTCTTTTCGATCTCGATGGAACCTTGTTAGATACCGCACCAGATATGACCAATGCACTCAATCTTCTTCTAGCTGAAGAGGATAAAGCACCGTTAACAAACGAAGCCTGTCGTGATTTTGTCTCACATGGTTCCGTTGCAATGGTCAACCTTGGCTTTGGTGAACAACAAAATCCTGAAGAGTTTGAGCGTCGTCGCCTTCGATTCTTAGACTTATACGAGAAAAACCTGTGTTTGGATACAAAACTCTTCGAAGGAATGGACGAAGTGTTAGGTTTTTTAGAAGAAAACTATATTCGTTGGGGGATAGTGACGAATAAACCTGCTTTTTTAACCAATCCTTTATTACAACAGTTAGGCCTATTTGAGCGCGCTTGTAGTATTGTTTCAGGTGATTCATTACCGAATCGTAAGCCACATCCAGAGCCTTTATATCACGCCGCCAATCAATGTCAGAAATTAGCCACTGAATGTATTTATGTTGGTGATGCCGAACGCGATATCGAAGCCGGTAATCGAGCTAATATGAAAACCTTAATCGCTAGTTACGGCTATATCGATGTTACACAAACTCCAATTAATTGGGGCGCAGATGGGGCAATTGAACATCCTGATGAAATCCTGACTTGGGTTAGTTAGTCTTTGAATAAACAATAATGCTTGCGCCGATATTAATATTTGCATGTAACTGATAATAAAAATTCAAGTGACTAATATTTGAGCAATTTAGCTGAGCATGTCATTATACTCAGCTAAGGGAAGTTAAGGACTGGGGTTGGTCACATGGATATTGGTAAAAGTAGTGCGAAAAGCACAGTAATTCAGGTTGTTTTAGTTTTATTAATAATAGCTGCTCTGGTTTTTATTAATATTGCGACAATAGAAAAACTCTATCTTGCGGGTGATATCAGCAAAGTTGGCTTAGTCATCAACAGTATTATATTTGCACTATTCTTTATTGGCATGATTCGGATGGTGATGGTGTTATTTCGTTATGTTATCCAACACCGAATTCTACTGCAGTTAACAGACCTTTTAAAAGAAAATGCATTAGATCCAATTGCACGTTTACCTCAAAAATCTATCGCTGTAACTCGCTACAAAGCTGTGGAGTGGGTTGCAAAACAAAACGCACCCATCAATCAAGAAGCTTTAGCAGCTAGCGCCAATGCTCATGAAAATTCACGTTTAACCCTCATTCGTTTCGTCCACAGTACGCTTATCTTAGCGGGCGTATTTGGCACCGTGGTTTCATTGTCGATGGCACTGATTGGTGCGGCAGGTTTGCTTACATCGCCTGAAGGCGTCAAAGAAATGAGTAGTATCATTGGCAGCATGTCGTCTGCACTGAGTTCGACCATTACTGCTATTGTCTGTTTCTTTGTATTTGCTTACTTTTACCTTCGTTTAAATGACGCGCGCATTCAAATGCTCACGCACATAGAAGATATGACCAGCATGTATTTAATCCCTAAAGTGACGCATTCAGAAGACGGTATGATTCGTGAAGTAACGCTTTTAACAGAGGCTTTAAACAAAGCCGCGGATAAAGTCTTATTGCTTGAAGAAAACTTTATGAAAGTTGGTGATCGATTACAAATAGCCGTAGATGACTTACACAGCAAAGTGAACAGTAATAATATTGGTGAAATTAAAGACTTAATTCGCAAAGGCTTTCATTTATCTGAGCCTGAATATGCAACCAAAGATAAGCAAGCGGAGCAGCTGGAATCTGATTTTAAACAGATTGTTGATATCGATGAAGACTTCGATGTTGAAACAGGGTTTGATCCTCACAACGATAAACAAGCAGCTAAGTAAGGTCGTAAAATGAATTACGGTTACCCTGGCGCGAATACCCAATTTGAAAATCATAATGTAAATGAGGAAAGCTTTTGGCCGTCATTTACCGACATTATGATGGTCATCGTGATGGTCTTTTTATTGGTTACGGTAGCGGTGATCTTAAATAATTGGGCACTCATATCAAAACTTACAACGAGTATCGAAGCCCAAAAAGCCGCAATCAGCTTGGCGGATAATCGACAAGAAAAAAATATCGGTCTCGAAAACGAACTCAGTGCGATGCAACAAAAGCTGTCGGCATTAAACGTTCAATTTGAAGAAGAAAAAACCGCACTTGAACAAACTCAAGCAAAGCTCGCTTCTGCATCTGAAGACTTAAGCACTAAAGAACAAACACTAAGTGCAAAAGAGCTAGAACTGAGTGGCAAAGAACAATCATTGGCATCAATAGAAAATAAACTTATTGCGCTCAATGAAAAGTATGCGGCTGAACAACAAAGTCTAGATAACACCAGTCAGCAATTATCTGCCAGCGAATTAAAACTCTCAAATACTGATAAGCAATTGATCAATATAAAACAGCAGTTAACTAATAAAGAAGCAATAATTGTTAGTCTTGATAAGAAACTGTTAGACGCAGAGCAACAAAATGTAGAAATTCAAAATAAACTCGAACAATCTCAAAAAGAGATAGAGCTTTCACAAAAAAATCTTGAACAGAAACAAATAAACCTAGATCAAATACAAACAGAACTAGCTGATGAGAAAAAAATTGTCGCTAGTGGAGAGCAGCAACTAGACGAATCGAGTGCCGCAATGACTGAATTGCAAATTGCATTTGATGATCTCGAAAAAGAAACACAATCATTATCTCAACTCACTAAAACTCAAAAAACACAGATTGAAGAAAAAGTACTAGCTCAAACTTATTTAGAAAAACAACTCGAAGCTAGTAAAACCCAAGTAACAGAGCTAGAAAAGAATAAAGGTGAAACTTCGACTGAAATAGCCTCACTAAAAACAACTATAAATGAAAAACAATTAGCAGCCATAGCATTACAAACTAATCGTAATGAAATGGACGAAAAACTCGCCGCGTTAGTTGCAACAGTAAAATTAGGGGAGCAATCATTAGCGGATAACGAAAAGTCATTAACAAATAGTCAGAAATCATTAGCAGATAGTCAAAAGTCATCCAAAGAAGAGCAAACCAAACTACAAGAAAAACTTGCGCTGTTACAAAAAGAAAGTGAGGTTAAAGACCAAGCAATCTCAGAAAACAAGACCGCTCAAACTGAGCTAAAAACACAGTTAGATGAAAAAGTAGTCGAGATAGAAAAATTAGAAAATACCATTGCAGAATCTAAAGAAACGGCTAAAACAATCGAAGACGCAGTAAGTAAATCTGAAGAATCTTTAAAGAGTTTTGAAGACTTATTGGCTGATGCTGAAAAGCAATTGATAGCGAAAGACGAACGTATAAAAGAATTATCTACAGAGCAAAATTCGGGTAACTCTCAACTATTGAGTTTACAAGGAGAATACGATAATTTAGATAGTAAATATCAAAAATTATTGCAACCAGCACGTTCTTCAAAAGGTAAGTTTATTTCCACTGTTACTTATAAAAAAGTAGGTAGTAAGAAAATCATTCGCTTTAAATCAAGTCCTAATGGCTCATATAAAACAGTCAGTAAAAGTCAACTCGCGAAGAGTTTAAAGTCGCTTAAAAAGAGACATAAAGATAATCTTTACGTGAAAGTTGTGATTCCGAAAAACAGTGGCTTATCGTATAACGAGGCATGGCGCTTCACGATTAATATACAAAAGAAATACGATTATTATTACAACGATTAATCTTTTGTAAAAAAAGTATAGAAATGGGCTAAAAGGTGTGGGGTGTCTTTTATGCCTTTACTTATCAGACCAAACTGCATATTCATTGCGATTCGGATCAGTAAAGTGAAAACGGCGTCCGCCAGGAAAATCAAAAATAGCTTGAGTAATTACACCATCATTAGCTTCAATCTTAGCTTGAGTCTGCTCTAAAGTGTCACTGAAAAATACAATCAAAGCACTACCAGAGTTGGTAGAAACGACATTGTCCGATTTGAAGAAACCGCCATCCAAACCCTCGTTTTCAAAAGCTGTGTATTCAGGTCCATAATCAGTAAACGACCAATTAAACACCGCTGTAAAAAATGCTTTAGCTTTTTCTAAATCTTTAGCGGGGAATTCTACATAATTAATTTTTTCGTGTTGATGCATAATTATTTCCTATTTGGGTGGATTTAAGGATGCCATTGTATGCCCATAAAATAACGCAAAAACTCTTCTTTTGATATAATTCAGATCTTTTAATATGTTCACAAAGGTAGTTACTATTAATTCTCTCAATCGCTCAATGAGCTTCTACTTAGTCGTGTTGCTATCCCTCGTTTATTTGGTTTTTCCTGCCTTGTTATTAGCAGAAATAAAATCGGCAGAAGCTGACTTTTGCCATAAAAATAAGAGTGATCAAACGATCTTCTGTCTCGATTTTCAAAACAATGATAATGGTTTATACACCAGTGAACACTTAATCAAAGACTGGCCCAATCTGCAGAGTTTGAGTGATAAAGCTAATATATTAAATTTAGGTGTTACTCAAAAGCGTGTAGAAGTGGCTGATATAAACAATAATCATGCGTTAAAAATAAAGTATCCCAAAGAAAGGTTTGGTTCGTGGCTAACAGGTGCAACATGGATAATGAAGTTGCCTAAAGCTAATAATAAAAAACCATACGAGCAACTCTCACTTGAATATAAAGTTATGTTCAGAAAAGGCTTCTTGTTTAACCGCGAAGGACTCTTCGGTGGCAAGCTCCCTGGTTTAATGGGTGGCGAAACGATTAGCGGTGGCGCGACAGCAACCGGTCGCAACGGCTGGACATCACGCCTTATGTGGGGGCAAATGGGACGAGGCTTGGGTTATCTCTATTATCCTGATATGAAAGACGACGCTTATAACCAAAAAGCTTGTCCGCGTTATGGCTTAGATCATGAACTTTGCGTCATTAAACGTAATAAATATTTCACCTTTGATGAAAACGGTGAGAGCAAATGTCTCTCTGAATGGGCTGCAGGTGACTATGAATTTAGGTTCGGCACAGAGCGTTTCTATAAAATTAAACAACAGATAAGAATGAACACGTTACCAGACGAGATCACTAGTGTTTCTCAAGGTAACCGTGATGGCGAACTAAAAATATGGCTCGATGATAAATTAGTTGTCGATTGCACCAATATTAGATTCCGTGACGTACCGGAACTCGCCATTGACTCACTCATCTTCAGTACTTTTTTTGGTGGAAACACACCTGAAAGTTCAGCACATCCTCATGATGAGGCTATTTATTTTGATGATTTTTTAATCAGTTTTTAAGGCATAAGATTTAGTAAAAAATTGATGAAAACCATTTGTCTTCGTTCTAATCAAAACCCTCAGTCGAGTTTTGGCGAGATAATGTTGGAGCATAGATAGGAGTACCTGAAAGGATTTTTTGCAAAAACGCCTAAAAGTAGGGGATCTTTTATTTATTATCTCTCTAATTTTTCAAGCATATCATCAGTGGCACTCACCAGCGCCTCAATCATATCTGGCTCTCCAGCAAGATGCCCTGCATTCGGAAGTATACGCAATTCTGATCCTGCTAAAGCCTGATGAATGCGCCATGACGATTCTAAAGGACAAGTGATATCACGTCGCCCATGAACAAGAATAGTCGGTAAGCCTTGAATTTTATCCATATTATTCAGTAAATAATCTTCTTCAAGAAAGTATTGGTTAATTGCGTAATGGACTTCAAGTCGGACACTGCGAATTAACTTGTCGATCTTATCGCTAGACATCTTGTCTGCTGCTTTTTCTTGATCTGATGCTTCGTTTTCAGATACAGGCAAGGTCCAAGTAACAATAGAATCCGTCCATTTAATCCATGCTAAAGCTGCTTTTGCATTTAATTCTTTATCGTCTGTGAATAAGCAGCGGTGATAAGTTTGCAACAATGTTTCACTTTCATTCAGTTTTGGTAATCCGGTACTAAAATCTTCCCATAGCTCAGGGAATAATCTGCATACACCTTCAGAAAAAAACCAATCCATATCGCGTTTAGATGCGAGAAAAGAACCTCTTAATATCATCCCTAAAACACGCTCTTTGTAAGTTTGTGCGTATAACAAAGCTAGGGTGACGCCCCACGATCCCGCAAAAACTAGCCACTGATCAATCTTCAATTTAACCCGAATAGTTTCAATATCAGCAATCAGATCATGAGTGGTATTTTTATCTAAACACCCATTTGGAGTGGAGAGCCCACAACCACGTTGATCAAATAATACGATACGGTATTTTTTAGGATTGAAATAGCGGCGATGACTCTCGTTACAACCCGAGCCAGGCCCACCATGTAGAAAAATGACAGGAATACCCTTAGGGTTTCCGCATTCTTCGACGTAAATTTTATGAGGGGAGTCGACTTCTATCTCATATTTTTTTGGATTGGTGATTTCAGGATAAAGAGGCATAGGAATACATTTTTTACGGCGTGAAAGAAATAAAGAATATGGCAGAACTAATAAGTTTAATATTAACTTAAATTTGTCTAAAGCAGCGATTTAGAAGACCGCATATTACGAAAAACTAAAGGCTTCTCGACGATATTGTTCTTTGCATTTTCTTCTATCACACGAATCTCATCCACTAACTTGGAATGTAAGGGTGATTTTGAGCAAACAGGGTCAGTATTAGCTGCATCACCCGTCAACATTAATGCTTGGCAACGACAGCCGCCAAAGTCCTTTTCTTTCTCGTCACAGCTGCGACAAGGCTCTTTCATCCAGTCATAACCGCGAAACTTATTGAAGTCGGGTGAATCTTTCCAAATCCAATCAATACTGTGGTCTTTTACATTGGGCAATGATAACTCAGGAATTAGTCGTGCCGAATGACAAGGCAGGGCAGTGCCATCGGGTGTAATTGTCAAGAACACATTTCCCCAACCATTCATACAAGGCTTAGGCCGATCTTCAAAATAATCGGGTACGATATAATAAATGCGCATCTTATCTTTCATTTTTTCTTGGTATTCGTGCGCTACTTTTTCTGCTTTTTCTATTTGTTCGCGAGTTGGCATCAACTGATCTTTATTATGATTGGCCCAGCCGTAATATTGAGCTGTCGCCAGTTCCAAATAGTCGGCCTCAAGCGCGATAGCTAGTTTGATAATGTCTTCGATTTGATCGGTGTTTTGTCGGTGTAAGACAAAATTCAACACCATCGGATAGCCTTGTTTTTTGACCTGTCGAGCCATCTCAAGCTTGTGCTTAAAAGAGTCAGTTCCAGAAAGGAAATTATTTAACTCTTCATCACTAGCTTGAAAACTTACTTGAATATGATCCAATCCAGCTTCTTTGAATGCTGCAATACGAGCTTCATCCATTCCCACGCCCGAGGTAATCAGATTGGTGTAATAACCTAATTTGCGGGATTCAGCGATGAGAATTTCTAAGTCTTTGCGCACTAATGGCTCACCACCAGAAAAGCCTAATTGAGTTGCACCCATTTTGCGTGCGTCACGCAATACTTTTAGCCATTCTTCAGTAGAAAGCTCATCTTTATAATTAGCTATATCCACAGGATTAGAGCAATAAGGACATTGCAAAGGGCAAGAATAGGTTAACTCAGCAAGTAGCCATAGAGGTGGGTTAAGGGTCGTCCTGTCATGTAAGCTGTTAGGATTATTTAAGCTCAATCCATCCATTTGATTTTGCCTCCGTTATAAATGCAACTACATCGTCCCCAACATCTGCGCCATCAAATAAATCGCTTAGCGTTTGAATAATGCTATTAACAGACGCCTGACCATCAACGTGTTTCATAATCTCGCCCGCGCTGCCACTAAGCTTAACCATGCCTTCAGGATAAAGAATTACGTGGCACTGTTGTGCTTCTTCCCATTGAAAACGGAACATGCGAGAAAGTGAAGGTATGACATCTTTATTCATGGTTATCATTCACAAGTTATTGTTAGCAGTTATGGTAAGGAGGTTTATCTTCGACATAAGCCATCCACATACAATCTAGCATGGTCCATAAAATATCTAGTTTGAATTGCAGTACATTCAACATTCTTTCTTGCTGCTCACGAGTCTGATAATAATCTAGAGTAATACCTAAACCATGTTCGACATCGCGTCTGGCTTCTTTTAAACGTTTACGAAAATAGTCATAACCTTTAGCATCAATCCAAGGGTAAAACTCTGGCCATTTATCTAAACGTTTCTGATGAATTTTAGGCGCAAACATTTCTGTTAATGATGAACTAGCTGCGATCTCCCATGGTTGTTGTCGGGCAAAATTAACATAGGCATCAATCGCAAATTTCACTCCAGGCAACAAATGTTCGTGACTTAATAATTCTTCTCGAGTGAGGCCAACTGCTTCACCTAGCGCTAACCATGCTTCAATGCCACCTTCGTTTTCTTCACCAACACCATCGTGATCGATAATGCGTTGTACCCAAGATCTGCGTACATCTTTATCCCAACAGTTAGACATTATCGCGGCATCTTTTACTGGAATTGCTGACTGATAATAAAACCGATTCGCTACCCAACCCTGTATCGCTTTTTTATCCAGTTTGCCCGAATTCATCAGCACATGAAATTCATGATTGATATGATAAAACTTTTCCTTATCGCGTAGTTTTTGTTCGAATTCTTCGCGTGTCCAAGGGTGTAAGTTGTCGTTTTCAGCTGTCATTTTATGTTTGGTTTAGCATCTTTGAAAAAATTAACTCGTTATAAGTGGATGTCCATGCCATCAAAAGAAACTTCAATATCGTTAGCATCAAGTGTAGCTCTCTCAGCTGAAGTTTCATCGAGAATTGGGTTGGTATTATTAATATGGATGAGCACTTTGCGCGGTTTAGAAAGTCTATTTAACGTTTCCATAATGCCACCCTTGCCAGATTGATCAAGGTGTCCCATTTCGCTAGCTAATTTATCGCTGATTCCTTCGTGAGACATTTCATCATTAGTCCACATGGTGCCATCAATTAGCACACAATCAGCATTTTCCATGGTCTCTTTTACGTGGGTTTCGATTACGCCTAATCCTGGTGCATAAAACAGTGATTTTCCAGTATTAGTATCTTCAATTAGCATTCCAATATTATCACCTGGTACCGTATTATGACGATGTGGGGAGTAGGGCGGCGCTTCGCTTTTCAGTGGTATTGGGGTAAATTTAAGACCTTTAGCTTGGGGTATCTCAAAGCTACTTTTATCCGTTTTTACTTCGTGCCAGTTCACTCCACGAAAATGCCCAAGAATATTGAAGATTGGGAAGCCTGTTGTCAGGTCGTCTTTGACTGCTTCTGTGCAGTAAATATCCCAAGGTTTAGTATGCTCACGCAGCATTAATAGCCCAGTAGTATGGTCGATCTGCGCATCTACAATCACTATGGCGCAAATGCCTGTATCACGCACAGCTCTGGCTGGTTGAAGCGGTGGGAAAGATTCTAATTGTGCACGAATATCAGGCGATGCATTAAACAGCACCCAGTTTTCGTTATCACTACTCACAGTAATGGAAGACTGAGTGCGGGCAGGGCCTTGAAAATTTCCTTGGCGAAGTGTGTGGCAATTTTTGCAATTGCAATTCCACTGTGGAAAGCCGCCTCCGGCACCTGATCCTAAAATTCTTATATGCATCTATTTACGGTATCTGACTTTCTAAAGAGCAAAAAAATCTAAAAAAAAAGGAATGCCTAAACATTCCTTTTTAATTGTGTCGTTTTGCTAGCGGTTCATTATGTACATTGTTACTTCAAACCCAAAACGATAGTCTATATATGTTGGTTTATCCCATTTCATATTATCACCTCCTTTTATTAGTTATTGAACTTGCATATGCAGATTGTGAGGGATTAAACACACAGTCTGATAAAATTAATACTACAACAAGTTTTTAATATTGTCTTGTATTCACTAAAATTTATAGGTTTATTATTTTATCTTATTGGTTTTAATACGAACTACTATTTTCATTTCTATTACTCATACAGAAATAAATCCCACTTATTGAAAACAACAATGACGCACCAGCTGCTGCGAGTAATACCACCTGTAAAGCATCATATTTATCGGGTGTAATCTTAGTTGCTCCAATCATTACCGACATCAATAACGTCACGATAGCCGTACCTAACATCTGGCCCATAAGTCGTGACATAGTTAATAATGCAGAAGCCATTCCCAGTCTTTCCTTACTTACTGAACCCATCGCAGCACTGTTGTTGGGTGTCGAAAATAACCCAAAACCGATGCCAATAAATATAAACGCAACGGCTATCAACCATAAAGAATCTATCAGCGTAATAAATAGAATTAGCGAGATACCAATAGCTACCGAACAACAACCTGCCGCTGCCAATAACCACGG
>JBALXO010000072.1:10862-19583 GCA_036960615.1 Cocleimonas sp.
TTAGCGAGATACCAATAGCTACCGAACAACAACCTGCCGCTGCCAATAACCACGGCTTGTAATTATCAGAAAGCCGACCAGCCATCGGTGCCAAAACCGCCATGATTATTGCTTGTAGCATAATTAATTGGCCAGCTTCAGTAGGACTCAAACCTTGGTTATATTGTAAATACAAACCAAGTATAAAAACTAAACCATATTGCCCACCATACATCGATGATGAAGCTAACAATGCATTCGAAAACACTCGGTTTTCCCACACTAGCTTGAGTTTAATAATAGGATTCGGGGATTGCTTGGTGTGACGTAAAAATAAAGTTATAAAGCTGGCAGATAAAACTAACGCTACTAAAGCGTACGGTTCAGGTAGCTTGCTAATGCCAATAAACAAAGTGATTAGTCCTATACCTAAAAGCACAGCACCGACAATATCCAGTTTTAAAGCATTTTTACTTCGCCACTCGCCTTTAACCTTAGTCAATAACAACACAACGCCAATTAATGCCAACGGTGCTTGAAAAAGGAAAACGGATCGCCAACCAAACGTATCGGTTAACCAGCCACCTAAAAATGGCCCGCAGGTTAAACCCGCATAAACTGCTGCCACAACCCAGCCCATAGCTTCGCCACGACCTTTATGTAAAAACACGCTAGTAATAATAGCCATGCTGGTGCCAAAGAATAATGCAGCACCAACACCTTGTACTGATCTGAAAAACAGCAGCATACTAATAGATGTTGAAAATGCCGCAAGCACCGTAGCAACTAAAAAAACAATGCTACCGATCAGGTAAATTCTTTTACGACCGTAAATATCTGCCAATCGACCTGTTGGCAATAACATCACCAGATTACTCAACAAAAATATCGCAGGAATCCAACTCACATAAATCGCATCCGCCTGCAAATCTCTAGCAATAGCAGGAATTGCTACCAAAGTTGCAGACAAAGACATCGGCATTAAAAAAGACCCGATACAAACAATGATAAGTACACTTAAACGTGCAGAAGAACTATCGCGATAATAATCGTGAGTCAGTTGATCGTTCAAGAAATTGAACCAAGCTTAAAATCAAATAAAGTGAAAGAAACAATTAAAAGAAGAAAAAAAGTCATTACTAAATTTTAGCATGAAATACAAAACAACAAAGAGAATCATCATATAAGCAAAACCTCAGAACACATTAGCTTTACTAAAATCCATTAAAAGGTAGGAGGTGCCTTTTTAATCTGTTTTAGTCTTTTTTTTACAATTGAGTACCTTTTAAGAGTTTTTTGATTTTTACCCTTTATGCGAGACTTTTTGTCTGATGGTCATTACATTGGTTGAGTAATTTAGTCATGGTTTTAAGTTTTACTTGGTCAAATTACTCCTTTTTTGTATTTTCTCTCTCTAGATGTATGGCACGTTCATTGCATTGACTAATAAATAGTATAAGGAAATCAATGTTAGCTTTAAATATTTCACTACAAGCCCAAGAAGTATCAAATGGCAATTCAAGCCAAACTTCACATCAGACGAATGATGCGAGAACTCCTGCGATTGTGGATGAGGTTCTAACGCAAAAACAGCAATACCGAGCAGCTGCATGGAATGCCATCCCAAGACATACTTTCTCGCAAATACCGAACTATATAATTTGCAATATAGGTAATTTATCATTTTCCGGATACAAATTATGATCATTAAGTTCGTTACAACAACACTTTTTTTATTTCTTCTTTGTTTTTCTGTTTACGCTTTTGCTTGCGAAGATGACGGAGATAAAGAGGCAGGAGAGGCGAGGTACAACAAAAGCTGCATCAACTGTCATGGACCCGCAGGCAAAGGAGTCGCCAGTTACCCAAAAATTTCTGGACAGGACGTATCGTATACGAAGAAAAAGTTAGAGACATACAGAAAAGGAATAAAAATAGGACCCAATTCGTCTTTGATGATCATGATGGCAAGATCGTTGACAGATGAAGAAATTGCCAATTTAGCTGCTTATTTAAAAGACGCAACATACGAATAACAACAATATCAATCACAACCACACAAGGAGATATATTATGAGTAAATTTGTAAAAGTCTTATCCACGATCACAGCATCTGTTGTGATGCTAGTCGGTTTTGTTTCTAATGCCCATGCTGCAGAAGGCGGAATGAATGTTCCGACGATTAAATCTTCGGAGCTTATGAAAGGACTTGAAAGCCCCTGGGATATGGCGTTCTTGTCAGACGGTACAATGTTTTATACTGAAAAATGTAAAGGTCTTTCAGTGAGAACCAGTTCTGGTGATATAAACCCATTATACGGAATGAAGGGTTCTACAGGCTACAGCGATTCTGCTGATGACCTTTTCTGTGACGGTCAGGCCGGCATGTTAGGCGTTGTTCCAGATCGGAACTTTGATAAGAATCGTACGCTGTACCTTTATTCAACATCTACTAAATATCGCGGTGAGGGTTGTAAAACAAACTTCGAAAAGTGTAATGGAAATATTGTAATGAAATTTACGGTCAGTGATGACCTGAAGAGTGTTTCTGGTCGTACCGATATAGTTACTGATATTCAATATAAGCCGTTCGAGTCAAATCAACCATTCGGTGGGCCAGGCGCTCATAATGGCGGCAGATTACGCGTTGGACCTGGAGGCTACCTTTGGGTAACGGGTGGTGATCGTCATAGAGGAGTTTGTCCTCAAGACGGCAATTTACTTTGCGGTAAAGTACTCAGAATTGATGGGGATGGTAACGCACACCCAGACAACAATCCGCCTGCAGGCTTTGACAAGCGTATCTACACCTATGGTCATAGAAATGTACAAGGTATCGATTTTCGTCCAAGTGACGGCAGAGCATTTACTGCAGAGCACGGACCATGGCACAACGATGAAATTACCGCTTTGGTAAATGGTGGAAATGCCGGTTGGGATCCTAAGGAAAAAATTGCGGGTAGAGCCGCATGTCCGGACCAGTATTGTGGCTATGAGCCTAACCAAATGGATGAAGTGGATCCTGCTGTACGTGCTGCATATACTCCTATGAGTGATACTCGCTTTGAAGATCTTATGCCACCTGCTTGGAATAACAATGGTCTTTCTCAGGGAACCGGATCTGCTGCATTCCTTAAAGGCAAAAACTGGGGCATTTACGAAGGACGTTTAACCGCCGGTATTATGGGTATTGCTTTTGGTGGCACTCCAGCAGGATCGCGTATTGATATCTATGATATTGCTAATGACGGTTTATCAATTAAGAGCGTTATCAAAATGCCAATGGGTTTCTCTAAAAGATTCCGCGGTTTAGTAATGGGACCTGATAATGCCTTGTACGCAACGACTGATGAGGGTGAAATTTACAAAATTACTGCAGAATAAAAAACAAAGTCGTTAATAAAATTAATGCTCGTTCTATGTAAATAGGGCGAGCATTTTTTTGCTTTAGCAAACAACACTCTGCGAATGTATTCTCAATAAGTTCCTTAGGTTATTTGCAACATAAGAGCTTAGCAAGCCTTTCCGTGGCAGAGTTTTTATTGATATTTTTCTTTGGCTTTTCTTTCATGTTGGTTGCCATAGCAGGAGTATTCCAGTCTTTATCAGAGTAAAACGTACTTTGTAATGTTGTTTCTGCTTGATTTGAGCAGTCTATTTTTAACAAACTCTGATAGCTCGAAGCCCCCATTATTGAGGTCTTATATCGAATTCTGCTCCAAACTTTAATTTGATTCGCACTCTTGTGCACTCGTGTGTCGTCAAAAAAATAGACATCACCATTAGTCCTAGTCGAATATTCAACCCATTCTGCTATTGAATTATTCGAGAACGTTAACAGGAATATGAATAGTATTTGTCTCATCTTCGCACCATAAAAATACTATATCACGCGATATTGCGAATCTGACAGTGATTCTGAAAAGCACCTAGATATTTTAGAATGAAGAGCGGAAACTGAAGAGTAGGGAAAATTAATACACTTGTCCTATAGATAATAAAGGAAGCTACTAATGACAGTAGATCAAATTCAGCAATGCAAAGATAAGCTTCTCCAGCTAAAAATAGAAAACCAAGAGTTAGAAAATGAGTTTGCAACAGCAACCGACACTGTGGTTCTCGATCAGTCTAGTGTCGGCAGACTTTCTAGAATGGACGCAATGCAAGGCCAGCAAATGGCACTGCAAGCATCGCGCCGCCGAGAAATTCACGCGGCCTCTATTGAAGGTGGCTTACGCCGTATTGAATTGGGTAATTTTGGAAATTGCTTTTGCTGTGAAGAAGAAATACCTTATCCAAGACTAGAAGCTGATCCGACGAATACACGTTGTGTGAAGTGTGCAGACTGATATTTAAGATTCTAAATGACACCCCCCATCTTTCTGTCACTTTTCCTGAAAAGTGCTAAAAAACTGGGGGTGTCAACCGAGCAATTGTGAGACAACGTTGGAGCACAGTGACGACGATCCGAAGGGCGAGATGTAATTGAGTAGTTACAACAATAATCAAACCTGAATAATCTTATCCCCGATCAATTGTTGATGTAATTCATTAACCGCTTCGGTTATTTCTTTATGCATCTGCGCCATTAAATCATGCTCACCTTGGTTGCTTGTTTCTTCGGTTACATTCTTACAATAGCGTCTGGTTTTAGTAATCTTTTTACGCACACTAGCTCTTATCTCATCAAGCTGTTTCAAAGCTTTTTCGTAGTCGCCGTTCCATACTAAACCATCATCAAACCAGATTTTTTGTTGTTCCGAATGACTGCTCGTATCGATCGACATATGCCTTAACAGATCTTCTGTAAACTCGTTAAAATCTACCCTAGTTTTATCCGCAACAATCGACAGAGAATTCCAAATACTGCCTGCAAGATAAGCTTTATCAAGAGCAAAGGTCTCTTTAAGGCTGTCATTCAATTGATTAGAAGCATCACCCCAGTCGCTAATATTAGCTTTTAGCTCATCACTAATTTTATCGACTTCTTCACGACTTAACTCTTGCCATTCATTGAGCTTTTCTTCAGCCTCTATAAAGGCCTCTTTGATAGGTTTTTTATCTTTATCAACCAGCTCTTCGATGTGTTCCAGCATGCTTTTATAAGCGCTTTGAAGCTTCTCTTGAATCTCTTTCGTGTCCATGATCATTGCTCCTTAATAGTTTGTAATTAATGTTTTTGTACTATAAAGCTCTCTCAAATATACCCTAAAAAGATAAAAAATAGATGACATAAGTCAAAAATGGTAATTAGAACGATGATTGAAAAGAAATTATTTCGAGAGGTTAGAACTTAAGGAGATGCAAGAACGACCTTCATAAACGTTCTTCATAAACAATGTCCTGAATATCAGAGTATAGTCGCATGCTCCAGATATTCTGAATGTCCAGACAGACTTCGAGTCTAGGCAAACTAAGATAAACCAAGGTAAATCAATGACCGCAGACCAAATTCAGCAATGCAAAGACAAGCTACTCTTGATACACAAGAAACATCAAGAGCTAGAAGCAGCATTCGAAGATGATGACTATCAAGGGATACCCGAACAAAACAATGTCGGCAGACTCTCGCTGTTGGAATCAATGGAAACCCAGAAAGCAATACTCAAAGAATCGCGCGATAGAGAAATGTTATCAGAAAAAATCGAAGGCGGATTACGCCGTATCGAAACAGGAAACTTCGGAAACTGTTTTTACTGTGAACAAGCCATAGGCTTCAAAAGATTAGCAGCTAACCCAACACATACGCTTTGTGTGAAATGCGCTACCTCAGACGTCAAAGGTGTGCGAGATGATGACATAGAATGAAACCTAGCTAAGTATAAATTCTATTGTCGCTTTAATAGTAAAAGCGTCAGTCGAGCTTTGGCGAGACAATGTTGGAGCAAAGCGACGACTACCCGAAGGGAAGATTTGCAAAACCGCGTAAAAAGGTGAGTGTCATTCAGAACCTAGTGTAAATGCCCCAATTTTTCTTTACCGCGACGCGAAACAATAGACTCACCAAAAACAGTCTCATGGACCTGTTTAATCAGCGCTTGAATTTCCTCATCAGTTACAAGCTCTAACTCAACACCAGCCTGCATAAACCCCTCACAGCGATACTTATCTGCATCAGAAATTTTTGCTCCCGCTTTAGCAACATTCATAGTCTCATAAAGTTGTGCTTCAAGGTTTGTAAGGAATTTCTTTTTCATGGTTGCCATCAAGCGTTGTCCTGAGTTTAGTGAATGCTTGTGAGTCTAATGACTATTTTCAATTAGTCCATGAAAAGTCGTACTAATAAAAAAGATGTAATTTCTTGATCTATATCAATGTCTCCTCAAGTTAAATGTTTTAGTGTTTCTTTATATTAGGGTGAATCTTGCCCAGTTATAGCTAGTTTTCATCCTGAATATCCTTTGATAATTAGGAGTAATGTATGAAAAACATAAAGCATTTAATAGTAGTCTTCACTCTGGTTTTTATGGCCTTCTCGCATAGTGTTTATGCCGAGACTTATGGCGAAAAACTGTTTGTTAATATCACCACTGATAATACTGACAGAGTCGCTATGGCGATTGGTTTCAGCACTAAGATTCGTATGGAGAAGAATATTCCGGTTACGATCTTTCTTAATGTTGAAGGTGTAAAAATTGCCGATAAAAACAATCTTAGTCACGAAAAATTGATGTGTACGTCGCTTAATGGACACAAACACTCAAGTTGTAGCTCGCTTAGCGGACAAAAGCAGGTATCGGATGAGTCGTTTAAAGAGATGCTCGCTGGTTTTATGCGGGCTGGTGGCAAAGTGATTGTATGTCCACAGTGTATGAAGAAGGTTGGCGGTTTAACTAAAGATGATCTTATCGAAGGCGTAATTATTGGCGGTTCGGATGTTACATGGCCAGCTTTATTCGCCGATGATACGACGGTACTTAGTTATTGATTTTAGTATTACTAAAGGCTGGTTTAAAGACAGCTATTAGCTTCGAATGACTTTTTATTAGTCTTACGCTAATGAAGGGTCATTAGTTTTGTGTGTGAATAAGCGAGAGGTAAATGAATGTTAATGTTGGTAAATATGAACGAGTTATTGGAGTTGTTGCTGGTCTAGCGATTATAGCGTGGGGAGTTTATGCAAAAAACTGGTGGGGTGCTGTAGGAGCTGTACCTATGTTAACTGGTTTGTTTGGTTGGTGACCACCCTATGCAATGTTAGGTATCAGTACTTGTTCGACGAAGAAGGGTAATTCTTAATTTTTAGAAATGTTTTATGTGTGGTTTTGATTGTTCTAATTTAACCACATAGACACACCCCCCTACTTTTAATCACTTTTATCAAGGAGTGACTAAGCATTGCATAAATTCTGTATATCGTTCTTAAACAATTAAAACTAATTGTTATTTAAAGTAAACAGTTTTTGAAATCATTCATCAATAAAAAAGCACCACGATTCAGTATGAAAAGTGGTGCTTTTTTATTGATGAAGATTATTTAGTTTGTGTTATACCGCTGGTTCTTCTGTAACCACTTCTTCTTCTATTGGAGTTGTTGGTTCTGGAGCCGGAGCTGGTTCAAAATCATGTGTAGTAGTTGTATCTTTCTCGATAGTTACCGTTGTCTCGCCAGAGAAACTTACGTCGGCCGCTGCTTCGTCTGTTTCTGGGTCATCATTAGCTGAGTCACATGTGAATGCGATTTTGTGATCACCTTCTGACAGAAAGGCAATTTTGTAAGTGTAAGGTGTTGTGCCGTCTCCTTTAACCATGGCTGTAGTTATTGGGTCGCCAGTGCCGTCTATGTCGTCTACTGCATCTTCTGTGTTGTATACATAGATGGCTCCGTTACATTCGCTGGTAATCAATTCACTGTTAACTGTGCCTGTTAAAATACCTACGCTGCTTTGATCGATTAAGCGTAAGGTTGGTCGTAATTTGTAATCCTGATTGTCTGAAGCGGGCTTGTGTACTGATTTACGCAAGTCAAAGTCGATAACATATGAAGCCGATCCACCTGCTGGCACTACAAAACCACGATTAAGTTTTAAACCTGACTGATTGCCACTAGGTACATGCAAACTGTGTTGAGAATCATCTTTCAACATTATGTAAGAGTCAAGAATGCCATTTTCGGCATTCACTTTTAATCGTACCCAGCTATATTCGCCTGCTTCGAGGGTTATGTCTTTAAGCATGTCTTCTGTAGCGCCTTCGGTTAGCGCTAGTAAGTCAATTTGTTTCGTTACTGGGTTGCCAGATTCATCGACAAAATCATGGTCGACACGTCCGCTAGGACCTTGTAATTCTACACCGGTAAATTCGACTACCACTTGTTTAGCTTCATCAATTGGCGCATCGGTAATCGCGAGATTTAATGTCCCTGTTGTTGATGATGAAGAGCTACCACCACCGCAGGCAGTAAGTAATAGCGCCATATTGGTAACTAGGATTGTTTTAACCAGTGCAGAAGTTAGTGTGTTTCTCATCATGTTTTCCTATTAAGTAAGGTGAAACTCGTTGGAATAGTAACAGCTGGTTTAAAACCATACAAAAAATTAAGATTAGCGGAATTATCGAGATTAGGTAAATATCATCATGCTTTGTTTCAAGCTTAGCATTGATAGACATTGGTAAACGTTGTAGTTCAACCATGCTGTTTTAAGGTCAATGCTGGAAAGTGCTTAAAGTAGGGGGGTGTCATTTTCATACACTACAACTATAATAAAAATAACGTTTCCTAATTGATTTCAATATGACTAC
>JBALXO010000073.1:0-1454 GCA_036960615.1 Cocleimonas sp.
TTGGAACATGGATCGAGTGAACGCATTCAACAAGAAATGAACGAAATTCTATCGACTATGGCATGTCATGGTTCTGTAAGAGCGAATCATCGCTTAACAATTCCTGAAATGAATGCGTTATTGCGCGACATGGAACGGACTGAACGCAGTGGGCAGTGTAATCATGGCAGACCAACTTGGACGCAGATGTCTATCGATCAACTAGACAAACTCTTCATGCGCGGCCAATAAGTATCTGTCTTGATCTAAAGCTGTAATCTAGGCAGATTTAGATGCTTATACAGAGCATGTATTAATCCTTAGTTAAGGTGCAATATATTAATATGCAGTTTAGTTGTAATTATAATAAAAATTAATGTTTAAACTGCTCAGCTCCAACCAAAGAAGTTTACAAGACCAGCTCGTGCTTTTTGGTACTGCATTACCGTGTTTTCTCATCTTGCCTTTTTCACTCTATCGAGTCTCGATTGGAGATTATGCTATTGGTGCGATTGATTTGATAATAGCGCTGAGTTTGGTTACGATTTTCTCTCAAACATATAGTTCTAAAAAAATTAGATATCTAAATATTACTGCCGTAACTATCTGTTTGATTGCGGTTTCATGGGTTATGCATATGAAGGGTCTGAGTATGGTTTTTTGGGCTTTTCCTTCAATGGGGTTTACTTATTTTGTGCTTAAATCTAAGGAAGCATTAATAGCTAATATCCTGTTTATGTCAGCTATTACATTTATATTCTTTGATGTTCTTACTAAGAATCAGGCATTGAGTATTTACCCTAGTTTGATATTAGTATGCTTGTTTGGCTTTGCATTTAGTCTGTGTTCTGAGAGTCAAAATAAAAAATTACTTAAATTAGTTTCAGAAGATACTCTAACTGGAGTCAAGAACCGACGGTCTTTCGATGAAAAGCTTGAAGAAGTATTGGCAAATTATAAACGTAGTCCTTCTAAGGTTTCGATGCTGTTACTCGATCTTGATTACTTTAAAAAGATAAATGACTCACATGGTCACAAGCAGGGTGATCAGGTGCTGATTGATTTTGCTCAAACAGTGAAATCAATTATTCGTAGTACAGATTGTATTTATCGTTTTGGTGGTGAAGAATTCGTGGTAATTGCATATTCTTCATTAGAAAACTCAGGAGTACTTGGAGATTCTATTCGGGAATTCATAAAAATAAGTCCGTCTTTATCCAAATATAACGTTACAGTCTCAATCGGTGTGTCAGAAATTGAAGCAGAAGATGATGCTGATAGCTTTTTCCGTAGAGCTGATAATGCCTTGTATGAAGCTAAGTCATCAGGAAGAAATAGAGTAAGGCTAGCTAGGCTTGATGAAAATAATCAAGTCTATTGTGAACCCCTGAGTCATTACCCTGGGGTTAAACCAGTATCATCTAAAATGCATTATCTTCTTCGCCCTGATGATGATAAAAAACCAAAAAATATAA
>JBALXO010000073.1:1554-6207 GCA_036960615.1 Cocleimonas sp.
TCTCGCGATTAAACTAATGGAGCATTTCCCTATTGAGATTATCAGTGTCGATTCGGCATTGGTTTATAAAGATATGGATATCGGTACGGCTAAACCAACTGCAGATGAGTTGGAGGTTGCTCCGCATCGTTTAATTAGTTTTCTCGATCCATCAAAAGCCTATTCGGCGGCTGATTTTCGTCGTGATGCTTTGCGTGAAATGGCTGAGATTACAGCTGCAGGTAAAATTCCTGTGCTGGTTGGCGGTACGATGTTGTATTACCGGGCCTTGGAATATGGTTTAGCAATTTTGCCAGAGGCTGATCCAATCTTGCGTGAGAGTTTAACGTCTGAGGCTGAAACAATCGGTTGGGATGGCTTACATCAACGTTTGTTGGAGATTGATCCTGCATCGGGGAAAAGACTTCACCCAAATGATAAGCAGCGTATTCAACGTGCTTTAGAGGTGTTTGAACTGACGGGTAAATCATTAACACAGCATCAAATAGAACATCAGCAAGATAAAGAAAATTCTTTACCCTATCGTTTACTAAAAATAGCTTTGATTCCAGAAGAACGAGAGTGGATTCGTGAGTTGGCAGATATTCGTTTTAGACAAATGCTTGATGATGGTTTTATTGATGAAATGAAAGCCTTGCACGCGCGCGATGATCTGCATGCTGATTTGCCTTCGATACGTTGTGTCGGTTATCGGCAAGCGTGGCAATACCTCGAAGGTACTTTGGATTATGAGGAAATGATTGAGAGAGCGGTGATTGCTACGCGCCAACTTGCAAAACGACAAATGACATGGATGCGATCAGAAAAAAATATCACCCCATACGGTGCTAAAACCTATGAGCTGGAAAATGTAGCAAAAGATATTGCAGCTTTTCTAGCATCGTCCGAATAATCGACTAACGGCTAAAAATTTTAGATTTTCTTAAGCTTGATTAAATTTAACTAAAATTTTAGTTAAATTTACGCCTCTTATCGCTAATTGGGCAAAAAACAGCTCTGATTTTTTACTTTTACACTAAACCTGTTATTATCCGATATCTGCAAGGATGCAGGTAGCTGTTTCCCCTCTTTAAGCAAAGATTGAAGTGACTTTTTGTTGTTAGCAAAGCTTAGAATAACAGCCCTAAATAATATATTAATAACCAATAACCCAATAATAAATCAGGAGTACACCATGTCGACAAAAGGGCATATGCTACAAGAACCCTTCCTAAACGCTTTACGTAAAGAGCGTATTCCCGTTGCAATTTATCTTGTAAACGGAATCAAACTTCAAGGCCATGTTGAGTCTTTTGACCAGTTTGTAATTTTATTAGGAAGTACAGTAAGCCAATTGGTTTACAAACATGCAGTATCCACAATCGTTCCTTCGCGTCCGATTAAATTAACGGTAGAAGACGAAGAGTAAACCACTAGTTGGAATTATTTGACAAACTCAGTCAGGGTGAAACCCTGATTGAGAGTGCCATATTGGTACAAATCAAGTTTAACTCAAGAACTCGTTCCGGTCAGGAACAACAAGACATAAACGAATTTACTGAATTAGTACGATCCGCTGGAGCTCGCACATCTACACTTGTGACTGGCTCACGCACATCTCCTGATTCTCGCTACTTTGTTGGCACAGGTAAAGCCGATGAGATAAAAACAGCCGTAATTGAACACGATGCTGATGTAGTGATTTTTGATCACTCTTTGTCACCCGCCCAAGAAAGAAACTTAGAACGTCTGTTCGAATGCCGTGTGCTTGATCGTACTGCATTAATTTTGGATATATTTGCCCAACGTGCGCAATCTCACGAAGGTAAACTGCAAGTTGAACTAGCGCAGTTAAAGCATATGTCGACGCGTTTGGTAAGAGGCTGGACTCACCTTGAAAGACAAGCAGGTGGAATCGGTATGCGCGGCCCAGGTGAGACTCAGTTAGAAACTGACCGTCGTCTGTTGAGCGCTCGTATTAAACAGATCAATAAACGTCTAGATAAAGTTAATAAACAACGCGAGCAGGGTAGACAGCAACGTCAGAAAACTGAAATACCTACTGTATCTTTGGTGGGTTATACCAATGCAGGAAAGTCTACACTATTCAATAAAATTACAGGTTCAGAAGTGTATGCGGCAGATCAATTATTTGCCACTTTAGACCCCACTTTGCGTCGTGTAAATCTTCCGGATCAACAGGCAATTGTATTGGCCGATACCGTAGGTTTTGTTCGAGACTTGCCGCATGACTTGGTTGCTGCTTTCCGGGCGACTTTACAAGAAACTATCGAAGCTGATTTGATTTTGCATGTTATTGATAGCAGCGATCCGCAACGAGATTTCTATCGCGAACAAGTCAATAACGTGATTCACGAATTAGGCGCAGAAGACGTGCCTCAAATTGAAGTGATGAATAAAATAGATCTCACTGAGCAATCAGTGCATACCGAAGATGCTCATAATGGCGAACCGGCACGTATATGGCTATCTTCATTAACAGGTGAGGGATTACCAGAGCTTTATGATGTTTTGGCTCAAAACTTTGCCGATCAAGTGTTTAAAGGCGAATTGATATTACATCCGGCTTTGGCTCGATTACGCTCATTTTTCTATGAGAATGACGCCGTCATTGAAGAGAAAATTTCAGATAAAGGTGAGTATCTGATGAATATTTGTATACAAAAAAGACTTATGGATTCGGTATTAGAAAAAGAAGAACTGAATTTAGAACAGTTACAATAAGACATATATAAAAAGACACCCCCCTACTTTTTAGCTGTTTTCCATTAAATCTAATGAAAACACGTAAATAGTAGGGGGTGTCTTTTTTTTTAAGTATTAGCTTTTTTAGCTATAATGATAAAAGGTTAAACAGGAGACAAACGTGAGATTATTAAAACGATTATTATTTTCAGTAGTGTCGCTGTTAGTTATTTTGGTGTTAGCCAGTTTCTTCTTACCACAAAAACAGCATGTTGAGCGTAGCGTGGATATCTCTGCACCAGTTGATAAAATTTATCCCTATCTGGCTGACCCTAAATTATTTAGTGAATGGTCGCCTTGGTCGAGCATTGACCCTAATATGAAAGTTCAATTTACAGGTCCAATATCAGGTCAAGGTGCGGGTATGACTTGGCAAAGTGACCAGCCGAGCGTTGGTAATGGCAGCTGGGTGATCACTAAAGCAGTTGAAAATGAATCACTCGATGTCGAAATGGACTTTGGTGCTCAAGGCACAGCAAGTTCATTCTTTCGTTTAAAACCGAACGGCGATAAAACCCAAGTAATTTGGGGTTTCGATACCGATGCGGGAATGAATCCAGTGATGCGCTATATGGGATTATTGATGGATAAAATGGTTGGAACTGAATATGCGAAAGGCTTGACTGTGCTTAAACAAAAAATAGAAAAATGATTAACCTTACGCGTCACTCGTTTTTGGTTTAGCTTCCCTAGTTTCAATATTGTATCTAGCACCCTCTGATAAAATATGCATTCTAATACCGAGTAAGGTCAATGAATCGCCTCTTTCAGCTTCAGCCATTGAAGAGTGCTCTAAACCTGAAGGATCGATAACAGTTATCGAACCGTTGCCTATAACTTCTAACATATTATCAGGGCCGATAAATGCGGCAGTATCTTCACAAATGCCTAAGCCAGAAGCGAAAGGGTTGTACGAGACTGCTGATAGTAAGCGACCGAGTCGATTACGCTGGCTAAAATGTTGGTCGATAATAACTTTGTTTAACAAACCTAAACCGGGTGCGAAAGTAACGCCCTGTTGTGTCGGTAAAGCGCCTTTAGATCCGCCAGCAATCATGTGTTCTGGGATGATGGCAGCACCTGCTGAAGTGCCTGCTAAATGAACACCCGTTGCATTTAAACGACGAATACCTTGTGCAATTGGCGTACCGCCTAAAATAGTTGATAAGCGCAGTTGGTTGCCGCCCGTTATAAATATTCCGTTACAACTTTGTAAAGCCTCTAAATAGGATTCTTGTTGTGCTTCTTCACGAGTGTTTATTGGTAGTGAAATTGCTTCACCTGCACCTAAATCTTTGAATACTTTTTCGTAGTTAGGGCCAGTCTCATCTAACTGAGATGCTGTTGGGATAATAGCGATTCGCGCATTTTCGTTGCCACAAATTTCTACAAATCGAGTTAAAATGACGGGGTCATTTAATCTTTCTTCTGCTCCCCCGATAGGGATAACAAAACCTCGTAAGGGGTTAGCCTCAAAATCTCTAGAACCCATATAAACCTCTACTCGAAAGTGCCTTTTACTTTTAAATCTTTATTTAGCATATGCCATTGGCCTAAAGCCATGACATTGCAAACATCATAATTTGAATCTAGTACGACTAGATCTGCATCTGCGCCAACTTGAATTTTCCCCTTTTGTGAGAGTCTTAAAAGTTGAGCTACATTTGCGGTGAGCGAGAATAGCACATCCTCTAAGGGCATGGATTGGGAAATACACGATTTAATTGTTTCTATCAATGTTTCAGCGCGACCAAATCCCATTTTAGTCAATTCACCAGACTTGTCGAATTCAGGCATACAGCCACCGCCATCTGAACTAACAGTTACCTGTTGCATTGGACAGCCGCGCTCTTTAGCTAAGAGCAGCGCTTGCGCTGCGCTCCAACCATCCTCTAGAGAATCTTTAGG
>JBALXO010000073.1:6307-9960 GCA_036960615.1 Cocleimonas sp.
CCGACAACAGTGGTTACGCCAAAAGCAGTAAATTCACTAAGAGGTACGGGAGGAACTTGGGTTGCAAAACCTGCTTCGCCACCGCCACCAGTGATATGTGCATGCGCATCTACAAAACCTGGCGTTAGGGTTTGGCCTTCTAAATCTATATCGTAATCAACAATTGATTTTGGTAAATCTAGGTTTTCATCGGTAATTGAGAGTATTTTTCCGCCACCAATTAATAGGTTTTTAATACCTAAAGGCTCAGGTGCATAGACATTGGCATTACGAATAAGCGTTAAGCCAGTTGAGCAGTTAATCATTGTTGTTTTCCTTTGAATCAGCGCTTAATAAAGCCACTATTTCGTCTCTATCGCTGAGTGCCATCATAAACACTAAGTCGTCTGTTTGCAGTTGTTTGAGAATATCTTTTGCACCATTTAAGGGGCTATCTTGATGAAAAATACAGTTCGCGGGCAGGCCACTTTCAATGACCGAGGTAGTGATTATTTTAGGGACCGCTCCAATTTCTCTGCCGCGAAGGTATTTAGGCAATTCGCATGCCCAAACTAAATCTGGTTTCATTGCGACTGAAGATTTTGTCATTGCTTGGATTTCAGCATCACTTCGGTCGCCGGCGTGGCATAACAACAGGATTTTACGTTTTGCAGGAATGTTTGCCAAGGTCTTAGCCATAGCATCCATACTGTGAACGTTATGAGCGAAATCGAGGATAATTTTTGCACCCTGATACTCAAACATATTTCCACGACCAGGGTTGTCTTCAGCATCGCTTTTAAACTGTGATAAAGCTTCTTTAATGATCAGATTCTTAACGCCGAGCGCTTTGCTAAGTGCTACTGCACCTAATGCGTTTTGTACATTATGCACAGCGGCACCATTTAAGGTCATCGGGATGTCTTTTATATCGATAATAGTATTTTCACTATCTCCTACAGCGCCATCTATGGCATAAATGATATGATCATCGCTCAAGAAACATACAGTTTGAGAGTTTGCACGTGCTGCCACAATAACAGGATTAGTTTCGCTTAATGAAAACCAGACTATTTTTTCTGGAAGGTATTCTGCCAGTGGTTCTTGTTTAATTTTAGTTATACTTAAACCATTAATCTTATTTTTTTGTTGATGCTGTTGTTTGTTTAATTTATTTGTAAGTTCAACAAAGCGTACGATATTTTTATCATCGGCATTTAAGATCAGTTGTTTTTTAGCCGCTTTGGCAACCATCATTTTAGCTGCGGTTAAGGCTTCTACTGAATTAATACCATACTGTCCCAAATGATCTTCTGCGACATTGGTGACTAAGGCAACATCAACTTCAGGAATAGGTAAGCCTCGACGTAATAACCCGCCTCTGGCAACTTCTAATACCGCTGCTTCAGTTTGTGGATGACGCAATAGCATTCGTGCTCCACCAGGGCCAGAATAATCACCTTCATCTATTATAATGTCGCCAACTTTAATGAAATCTGTCGAAGTCACTCCACAGCGAATTCCAGCATGTTGCAAAATATGTGCACTTAAACGAACGCTGGTAGATTTGCCATTAGTGCCTGTGACTAATGCGGTTGGAACTATTTTGTAAACGCTCCAATCAATGCTATTTAGATCGGGTAAAGTTTCAATGTCCCATGTTTTAGAAGTAATGCCAAATCCTAATGAAAAATCATCATCATCAACTAAATAAGCAATGTTGTTATCTTCGGCGGCACTGATTAATTCGAGTAATTGAGGATTATTTTCATCCTGAATGGAATCGTTTAAGGTATTGATCAATTTAGATAAGTCAGTAGTCTTGTCGTCGTTTCCTAATAAAGAATTCGATGTCATTTCCCATGCTGCTTCATTGATATCGGTAGCTGTATATAAAGCGTCAATAGGTGCTGCAAAACCTACAGAAATCCCATCTTCAAAGATTCTATAAACACATCTTGATTCAGCCCAATCGACACCTTTTAACAAAGGAGCTAAGTGTTTCAGCCAGGTATCAATCACAGTCTGTTTGTCGATGCCGCTAACGAATGCGTCCAATATTGCACCTGACTCATCCATGAAAAGATTCTTTCCAGTCAAGCGGCGACTATCATCTAAAGTCAGTTTTATATTAGGCATGGAGCTAGTCACAGAAATGGGCACAGTATTTGACATGTTATTTACGATCCTTACTTAGCAAGAAAATTCAACGGAACAATTAAGCAAAATAATTAATCAGATTCTTCGCTAATGTCTTCAACAATACGAACACCACGCTCATCTTTTACTAATGTCATACCCGCTTCTAAAACAAAGGGATCAGGTTCTCCGCTATCCATCATTGGAGTAACTTTAGGCACATCTTCCGTTGGTCTTTTCTCATTACTAACAATTGTATTGTTGGTATTATTGAACGTTGTAATTTGCTTCCAGCAGCGAGTAATAGCATCACCAAAAACTAGCACTAAGTCATCAGGTTCAGCTGCTTTTAAAGCATGATCTATAGCTTCTTGTTCATCAGCGATAACGATAATTTTACTTGCATCAACTCCAGCTTCTTTTAATGCTTTTGCGATAATCTGAGGTGCTTCATCAATATCACGACCACGACGATCATCATCGGCTTTACAAATATAAAGATCATAATGCCCGGCGGCTGCTTTACCAATATTGACAAGATCTTCGTCTCTGCGATCCCCTGGACCAGCAACTACAACGATACGTTTTCCAGCGATTTCTAACTTATCAGCTAACTGACTCATTAAATCAATGCTTGCGGCATTGTGCCCATAATCGAGAATTACTCGGAATGAATGCTCATCATAAACATTCATACGGCCTGGCGCTTGGAAGAACGAAGTGTCGAAGGTTCGTAGACCATGCCGAATTTCGTCCAGCGTTTTGCTCATGCTGTAAGCCATGGCTGCTGCAAACATTGCATTCTGTACGTTATGTATTGCTTTACCTTCGAGCGTCGCTGGAATTAAATGTGTCCAAAGTAAAGGTATATGCGCACCTTTATCATAAATAGTAATCATTTCACCATTGATGCCCGTTTCCAAAACTACCGCTCTGCCGCCTGAGCGAATATGTTCACGAACCAACCCATGTTGAATATTCAAGGTGACATAACAAATATGTTCACATTTTGTGTGATCTGCCATTTTTAAACATAAAGGATCATCTGCATTTAATACCGCTGTATCTTTAGCAACTTCAACGACGATGCGTTTAATTTCTGCGAGTTGCTCCAGTGTATCGATACCACGCAAACCTAAATGATCACTCTGTACATTCAATACCGCTGAAACATCCGATTCATGATAACCCAACCCAGAGCGCGCAATGCCTCCGCGGGCAGTTTCCATTACCGCGCAATCAACGGCAGGATCACGTAATACAATTTGTGCTGATTGAGGACCAGTCATGTCGCCTTTTACGGATAACTTGCCATCAATATAAACACCATCGGTTGAAGTCATGCCTACAACATGACCTGAAGATTTAAGAATATTGGCTAACATGCGTGAGGTTGTGGTTTTACCATTCGTGCCTGTTATGGCTGCAATCGGGATGCGACTGGGCGTACTAGGTGGGAATAGCATATCGATGACTTTTCCTGATACGTCACGTGGCTCTCCCTCACTTGGGGCTACGTGCATTCTAAAGCCCGG
>JBALXO010000073.1:10060-16665 GCA_036960615.1 Cocleimonas sp.
GGAACTCGTTTTGCAACAGCAACTAATTCACCATTTACCACCAGCATACGATGATCCATACCTGTAAGGTAAGATTCTACCAATACTGCACGACTGGTACCTTGAGCTTTAGCAAAATCAAAAGCGATCTCAATTTCTTCATCTGTTTTAAGGTTAATGGAAACACCACGACCATGATTTGCATTTAGTGGTTTGACTACAACGGGAAAACCTATTTTATGCGCTGCACGAATTGCTTGTTGTACACCATAGATCATTACTTGTCTTGGTACCGGGAGTCCAAGATCATTTAGTAGGTTGTGGGTATCTTCTTTATCACAAGAAATTTCTACTGCAATATGATTAGTTTGACTGGTTATTGTGGCCTGAATGCGTTGCTGATGTTTGCCATGTCCAAATTGAACTAGGGAATAATTATTCAAACGAATCCAAGGTATATTTCGTGCTTCAGCAGCTTGCACTAATGAGCCCGTGCTAGGGCCGAATTCCTTACGTTGCGCAAAACGAATAAAGTCATGCAGTTCACTAGTGAAATCAAAGCCGTCCTCAATGCTTGAATCTAGCTTACTTGCAATCTCTTCTGGTACCAATGAGATTAACAAGTTTCTACCTAATTTAGCAGCTTCTAAACCTACATCTCTCTGGCGATATTCGTAAACCATATTGTATTGGCCTGGCTCACCTGTACCACGCGTTTTACCGAAGGTAACATCTGACCCAGCTAAACTTTGTAGCTCTAGAACGACGTGTTCCCAGATATGACCTATCCAAGTTCCTTCATCTTCACGCAAGCGACGTAAAAATCCACCATGCACTCCATAAGAACAGCCATGCTCTTCCAAACTGGGTAACGCTTCGACCAAACCATTAATGAAATTTTCACCCAAAACTACAGAGGGGTATTCTTCTAAAATGCCAATATCAATCACGTGACGAATCACTGGAAATAAGGCAAATACATTAGGGCCAACATAGACATTGGTCGAAGTTATTTTCATAGAAAATCCTGTTAAAAGCGCGATGGTTTGCGTGTTAAGAAAAGAAACTTGGGTTATTTATAATTGTTTCATAATAAATATAGCAGTCTTTTCTAGAACTGACCTGATGATTGTTAAGCTTCCGATTAGTAATTCCATTTTTCGAGTATTTTCGAAAGATGAGATTTACATATTAATTTATTCTGTTGAGCTCCAGCATCATATTTAGTTAAATTTAGCGTTTATTTATAGAGGTAATGAACGATGAAAGTGATAAGAGAAACATATAAAAAGTAGGGGGGTGTCTTTTTTATCGGTTCATTCAGTAATTAATGATTGAGTTTATTGGTTTCTATACGAAAGCTAGTTAGAATCATTTGCAAATCTACAAATTTATTTTATATAGGTCTTACAATGTCTGAAGAAAAAAAAGCAGTAGCTGAAGTTATTGTCCGAAAGTGGCTAGATGCTTCTGCATTAACCGCAACCAATAGAGATTTTGATGGACACTTTGCTCTTATCTCAAAAAAAGTTAGAGTCACTGGTATGCCTGGTTTTGAAAGTATTAGCTATGATGATTGGGCGCGTGCTTCAAAAAAAGACTTTGAGGATAAGGTACTAGACAGTGTAAGTTATGAAGGCTTAAAAATGTCGGCTCATAACGATAGTCAGATCATGTTTAAAACATTGGAAAGCGTGTATGTTAATGACGGTACTAAAAAAACCCATGGTGTTGAAATCCTTTTGCAACGTGAGGAAGATGATATTTGGAGAGTTATTCAAGAAAGAATAATGACTGGCGATGAAATTCGTCATGTTGGGTTGATGTAAGTGGTTGCTAGAAAATGACTGAAAAGAAAAAATTTGACCCGAATAACCCTTGTTTGTTTTGTAAACCGAAGCATAAAGAAATCATTGCAGAAACGGAACTTGCGGTGTTAGTCACAGATACTTACCCAGTTAGTTTAGGGCATTGTTTGGTGTTACCTAAAAGACATATTGCTGATTATTTTGATTGTAGCGAGGAAGAAAATCGCGATTTTCGTACGCTAATTTTAAAAGCAAAAGAAACTATTGATAAAGAGCATGCGCCAGATGCTTACAATATTGGAAATAATAATGGGCTTTATGCAGGACAGAGTGTTTTCCATTTACATATTCATATAATTCCTAGATATAAAGGCGATGTGGATAACCCTAAAGGTGGAGTGCGTTGGGTTGTTCCGAAAAAATCACAATATAAGTACCCTATAGAATCAAATAAGAGTTAATTAACCTTCCTTTTATTGACCAATTATCTTTTCTTCATTAAGTAGTTCTAGCATTACTCTTACATATTCCCTTATCCCACATCGACAATAGTCTTTCATTGGCTATTACTTATACCTCAAAAGTTAGATTTTCATAGTTGCTAATTCGATTCTTATATTTTTTATCAGAAATACAATCCACTTTTTTAGATGGATAAATGGTTATAAAAAATGGATAGAAGCTCAAATGAATTTATTATCTTTAAAATACTACAACTGATACTACTCAAGCTGTCTTGATTGAGTTGATTGTTTAAGAATTGTCCAATTGATCAAGAAATGATGGCATTGGATATGAAAAGCTGGACGCGTTTTACAGTAGTATTTTTAGTTTGCGGTTTAAGTTTTGGAGTTAACTTAGGGATGTTTTCTTCAGTCCATGCTGAGTCTCAAACAGCACTATGGAAAAAAGTAGAAAACCCCCAAATTGAAGTTCAAGCAAAAAGCTTAACTGATACTAGTTACTCATCTGATCATTCTTACGAAAATGCTCAATTAATGATATTGAATGAAGATTTAATGCGTAGTTATTTAGGTGTTAATAATATCAATGATTTTACTAATACAACTGACTTAAGCATTGGGGCAAAAAACACTAATATTTCTGACCAATACCAGATCAGTTTACCATTACCAAACGGTAAAATAATTGATCTCACTCTAATTAAAGACTCTATATTACCTGAAAGACTCGCGGCAAAATATCCTGATATAAATACCTATAAGGTGCTTTCAAACGATTTAGTTTTCTCAGGTAAAGTGGATATTACTGCTTCTGGTTTTCACGCCATGTTACAAATGTTTGATGGTGAAGTCGTGTTTATTGACCCTGTTGATTTAAATAAAAAACAGTACGCAATATTTAATAAAAGCGCTCAAAAAACAGAAAGTCATCGGCAGCATTCATGTGATGTTGATCATAGTCTCGATAATCAGAGTTTTTTATCTTCATTTAATTTATCTGCTCGAGAGACTAACCTAGAAAGTTCAAGCGCAAAAAATGTCGTTGTCGGTCGTACTCAAGAAAGCCTGAAAAACTACAGTATTGCAGTTGCTACAACAGGTGAGTACAGCGCTAAATTTGGTGGTTCTTCTGAAGCAACAATGGCGGCTATAGCCACAACCATAAACCGAGTAAATCAAATACTAGAAAGAGACTTAGGTATCCACCTAAATTTGGTCGAAAATAATGATTTGTTGATTAATACCAATGCTTCTTCGGACCCTTTTAATAACACCACATTATTAGACTTGGTTTTCCAGAATCAGGCTTACATCGATGCCGTTATTGGTAATCAAAACTATGATATCGGTCATTTATTTACTGCTAGTGGCGGTGGTTTAGCGGCGGTAGCGAGCATATGTAATAACAATAATAAGGCTAAAGGTGCTTCGGGTATTTCAAGTCCCAAAGGTGACAGTTTTGATTTGGATTTTGTGGCACATGAAATAGGACATCAATTAGGTGCAACACATACTTTTAATAGCTCACAAGGAGCTTGTAGTAGTGAAACACGAAGCCCAAGAACGGCTTTTGAACCCGGCAGTGGGACTTCGATTATGTCTTATGCTGGCTCTTGTGGTTCAGACAGCATTCAAACTAGTACAGATGCTATGTATCACATTGGCAGTATTAAGCAGATCGCTGAATATACTAATATCGGAACGGGCAGTACTTGCGGTGTTGTCACGTCATCAGATAACACACCACCTCTGGTTGATGCGGGGAAAAATTATTCGATTCCTGCAAATACACCTTTTGAGTTAACAGGTAGCGCTTCTGATAGTGATGGCGATGCTTTACTTTACGCATGGGAACAACTAGATGTAGGCGTTACTTCGTTACAATCTTCTGACATGGGAAATAATGCACTGTTTCGAGTACATACACCTAATTCATCTAAATCACGAAGCTTTCCACCTTTGATGAATGTTTTAAATCATACCGCAGCGAAGGGAGAAACTTTACCTAAGCATCAGCGAGCGTTGACTATGAGCTTTGTTGCTCAAGATAGTTTTAACGTCGCACAAAGTGATGTGATGAGAATTCAAGTAAGTCGCACAGGTAGTCGTTTTGCCATGAACTATCCGCGTGCGCAGTATACTCGTGGTAATACTTATCCTATTTATTGGAATGTTGCGAATACGGATAAAGCTCCGGTGAATTGTTCAAGCGTTAATGTGTGGTTATCTACAGATGGTGGTTATAACTTTAATCAGCCAGTCGCTAGGAATATTCCTAATACAGGAGAGACTCAAATTACGATTCCAGCTGATAGTGCAACTTCTACTAATGGCCGCTTTAAAATTAAATGCTCGGATAATATTTTTTATGCCGTTTCATATCGAAATTTCTTTATTACAGACAGCGATGATATCGTGACTCCACGTTTTGACGATGAAGATCAAATAGAGCTTAATACTGAAGATAGACCGTTAGAACGTGAAGCTACTCAAACTTCTAGTGATAATAGCGGTGGTGGGGTATTTAATATGTTGTTTTGTTTCTTGTTACTGCCATTTCTAAAGAGATTTTTCAGAGGCAAACACAGACAGCGTTTCATGATTTCATATAGTAAAAATGGGTGAAACTCCTAGCAATTAATTACTAAAAGCATTTTGAAGTAAACATTAATTAATCTGAACTTTCATTTAAACCAGAGTATTATCCAATAGTTTGTTTAAAAAGACACTCCCCACCTTTTTCATGGTTTTCAGTTTAAACTAATCGAAAATCATGCTTCTTGGGTGAAAGCCCATAAGCTCCAGAGTACATTAGTTAACTTTGGCTTATTTTTAAGTATTGAACATCTTTAGGGTGATTCAACACAATGCCGCTATTATTAATTGCGGTTTTTCCATTGTGGTAAATTGACATCGACTAATAAAAACTCTGTAGGTTCTGGTATATGAAATTAGTTTTGGGTAAGTTTTTCACTAACAGCGTCGCTGTATTTTTAATTGTGTTTAGCGCCAATTCTTTGGCGGCTGATAGTTCTTCTTTAAGTAATAAAATATGGAAGAATATAAATGATCAATCTCATGAAGTTTCTCAATTAGCATCTAAATCAATTAGTCCTGGACTCATAGTCAGAACACTTGAATTAAATGAATTAGAGTTTGAGTTATTACTCAATGAAAATATCATCTCAAACGATAATCCTCTTGCTGCTCGATCATTAAATGCTCAAAAAAATGTTAGCAAAACTATTACTCTACCATTGCCTAATGGTAACGAAGTTAACGTGATAATAACGCCGAGTTCTGCGATGTCACCAGCATTAGCAGAACAATTTCCAGAAATAAAGACATGGACTGTATTTGGCGTATCAGACGAAATCACAGGTACTATCGATTTCACTCACAGAGGTTTTCATGGCATGTTGATAATGCCGGATGGTGATAGAATTTTTATTGAGCCAGAAGCTGAAAATGCCTCGTCAAATCTATCTCAATTAGTCCCAGATCAATTATCAACCCAGAGCCGTTACATCAGTTTTAGTGAAAAACAAAACCAAGATAGTTTTAATACCGAATTTCGTTGTGGCGTACATGACGATTCGAAATTACATTTTAATACAGCTGCCAAAGCTAGCCCAACTTCAGCACGATTACAGGCAAAAGCTGCACCTAGTTTAATTACTTATCGTTTGGCTGTTGCTACAACTGGTGAATATTCTCAGTTCCATGGAGGCACAACTGCTTCAACGTTAAGTGCCATTGTCACTACAATCAATCGTGTCAATCAGATATATATGCGTGATCTAGGTATTAAATTTGAACTGGTTACTCAGCAAAGTGACATCATTTATCTTAATCCAGATACAGATCCATATACTAATTCAAGTGTATTTTCTCTTATTGATGAGAACGATATAAATCTTAGTAGTAATGGCGCTCTAAGCAAAACTGAATACGATATTGGTCATGTATTTGGAGCGGGTAATGTTGGTGGTTTAGCAACTGTCGGTGGCGTATGTAATGACATCGGTAAAGCTATCGGAGCAACTGGAATATTTAGGCCAATTGGAGATGCTTTTGCTTTAGATTTCGTTGCGCATGAATTAGGTCATCAGGTAGGAGGTACGCATACTTTTAATAGTGCTTGTGGTGATGGAAGTGAACGCACAGGCGAAACCGCGGTAGAACCAGGAAGCGGAACAACCATTATGGCGTACCCCGGTATTTGCCAAGCAAATAATATCCAAAATAGTGTTGATCCACAATTCCATGTGGTTAGTATTGATCAAATCAGAGCAGTAACTCGCACAGGTGGTGGAAGCAGTTGTGGTGTTAGTAGCTCAACAGCTAATGAAAA
>JBALXO010000073.1:16765-19336 GCA_036960615.1 Cocleimonas sp.
TAAATATGGTGGCAACCATACGTGATGGTAATGGGGGTCTGCAGGCAGATCTGGTTAAACTGCGAGTTTCTGACTCAGGCGACTCATTCCGACTTACTTCAAATACTAATAATCAAAGTTTTGGTCGTCAAGATACTGTTGATATCCGCTGGAATGTTGCAGGTACAAACCTGCCTCCAGTTTCTTGCGCTAATGTAGATATTGGCGTGCTGACTTCAGATGGTAATGGTATTAATATTGTTGTTATTACAGAGAATGATGGACAACAGAATATTACAATTCCTGATAGCGCACCAGCTATGACCGATGCACGTTTCATTGTGTCTTGTAGTGATAATAACTTCTTCAATATTTCAAGTGGACGTATAACGATCCTGGATCAAGTGAGTGGTGGTTCTATCGGCGCTGCTAGGTCTATTGCGCCTAATACCTTTAGTGCTTCTAATGGTTCTAGCGGCGGCGGCTCTTTTGGTGTTTTTATTTTGTTATGGGCTTCACTGTTAATTTGTATCCGAGAAAATCGATTACTCGTTCGATGAAAAGGCGACACAAATGAAAAACTTATTTAAATTATTAGTTTTAGTTCTTCCAATAATCACTGTGCAAGCATGCTCTAGTCCTGTTCCTAATAAAACTGATGATTCAAGCTCGGCTAGTATCATGCCCAAAGAATTCGGTGATCGTTTTTCTTCAGAGAAAATAAAAAGAGAACGCGAAGCATTGTATGCTAAAAAATTGAGTGAACTAAGACTTAAAGATCCTGCCACCGAAGTAAATAATGCGCTTAGATCTAATAATATCTATTTAATGGCAGTACCTGCGGGCAGAGGAGTTAGCCGATCTATTCCAATTTTGAATGAACCTAAATCATTGCAAGTTAATTGTAAAACCGTTGCAGTCGAAGGTATGGGCGATGCTTTATTCGGTAAAAATCACATTTTATATCGTCAAGAGTTACTGCAATATATGCGCAAATTTAATACTTTGATGTCCCCATATTGTAAGTAATCCGATTATCTGAAATCAGACAAAGTGTAACCTTCGTTTAGCTCAGGTTCAGGTTCGACATGCAATACTAAAAGTCCCTTTGAATCCTAAGCTATTGCTGTGACAGAAAAATTCCCGTATAGGAATGATTAAAAATAATAATAAACCTCTATCACTTCGTAGACTTGATCTACTTAAATTTCTTAAAAATAAATATAAAAATAATATGAAGAAACTAATTTTAACCTTAAGTATATTAAGCTGTTTCAATGCCGTCGCTGATTCAAATGAAAATTCTGTTTGGCAAGACTTCGGTCAAAACGAGAAAAATATTAGTTCTATTTTATCTGATTCTCCTCTATCTACCTTATCTTCTGAAGGTGCGATGAAGCAACGTCGTTTGATACTAGATGAATCACTTTTGAAAAATCAATTAAGTCAGTTAGACTCATTCATTGTTAGTGGTAAAGCGGCTAAAGCAACAATATCAAGTCCGTTAACTAGTGAGATCTCACTTCCTTTGCCTGATGGCTCAATGTTACGAGTTCATGCAACACCATCACTTGTTATATCAGCCGAAGCGGCTGAAGCTCATCCAGAATTAAAAACATGGTCTGTTAGGGGTATTGATGATCCTGATATATCAGGTGTTATTGATTTCACGGCCAATGGCTTTCATGGCATGTTGTTGATGCCAGACGGTGATACCATTTTTATTGATCCTGATAAAAAACAATCGGGTGATGTATATAACAGCTTTAGTAAGCAAGAAAATACCAATGCTTTTAATGTCGCATTAAATTGTGGCACTCATGAAGACCACGATCATCAGAGCCATATAACTGATCCTGAATTCGCTATTAAAGCAGCAGCTAAGGAACTTCCTGTTTCAAATTTTCCTGATGTTTCGATTTCACGGATAAAGACGTATCGTCTTGCAATGTCTGCTACTGCTGAATATACCCTTGAGCAAGGTGGTACAGCAGGTGCATTTTCTGCAATGATGACCTCCATTAATCGAATAAATCCTTTGTTTGAAAGAGACTTAGGAATCAAGCTCGAGCTTCTTGATTTACCTGAATTAATATTTGTAGATGCTGACTCTGACCCTTTTTCTCAACCAAATAATCCTAGTGCATTAATGATCGCAAACGGACAATACTTAAGTGGTCAAGATTTAGGTCAAGATATTGTTCGAAACCGTCTGAATGATTTTGATATTGGACATGTTTTATCTCATAGAACAGATATCAGAGGAGGTTCAGGTGTCGCTTATCTAGGTGTCGTTTGTGAAGATCAAGGTGGAGGTATTGCAGGTATCAAAGCAGCTGGCGCAACAACTTCATCAAATCCAGATGGTGAAACGTTTGATTTAGTATTATTGGCGCATGAGTTAGGTCATCAGTTGGGTGGCAACCATACCTTTAATAGCGTTTCATCTAATAACTGTGCCAATGGAAGATCAGGTAGCGTTGCTGTTGAACCGGGTAGTGGTAGTTCAATAATGGCATATGGTGGCTTGTGTAGCAGTAGTGACAACCTAATTGAAAACCCACGTGATGATTTTTTCCATTTTGCGAGTAT
>JBALXO010000074.1:0-11641 GCA_036960615.1 Cocleimonas sp.
TTTAATCACTATTTATATTATAAAAGTAATTAAAAAGTTAGGGTCCAGACCAAAGTATAATAAATATTCGTATACGTTAGTCGCACTTTTAATGTAGAACGAATGTTCGTTCTTGTCAAATTTTTACTATACAAGTGAATCATAGTTCACTATATATATAGCCAATTAACAGGGATTAATTAATAAAAAATGATAATGTCCTATTGATACTAATATCATAATCGTTTTCAACTTATTAATACGTCGATTCCTCTTAATATTGCAAGGTTATTCTATGCGCTTTGGGATTTGTCCAATACCTCCAAAGCGACGATATTCTTCGTGCCAGTCACAAACATAAATTTCAATAGCTTCTCATCTTTTATCTCTGACTTTCAACTTTGTAATAGACCTTTCTAAACACTTTGGTCATAAGTAACCAAACCAACGATTTCACACTTTGATAGTTTAGGAATGATCATGTTCTTTGTCTTTTATCTTTCGAAGTAAAGTTAATGATTAAGAAACATTCTTAATTGAAGTAGTAACTGCATGTAAAAATGAATGAGCAAATGAACGTAAAGAAAGTAACAAATAAGATCCTTCTGACTCATGAATAATAATGGTCGCCATATGCTCCATTGAGGTTCTAGCGACCGAACCAACAGGAAAAGAATCAGGATGAATATCTATTGAGCAGATTCGTTCTAAAGCTGCTAAACAATTTTCACCACTCACGTTTAAGGTTACCCAGCTATCAGATTGATCACTGAGATAAACTAATTGCTTATCAGAGTTAACTTTTGCTGAGATTTCATCAACCGCACGATCACCTGCATAATCAAATAACACAAACAATTGATCTTGTTGTAAACCAAGAAATCGTGTGTTATTCGTTTTTGACTGTGTAAATAGTCCTACCTCGGGTAGATCGACTTTATAACTTTTTGTGACCGCTTTACTAAATGCAGCTTTAGAAGCATTAGGAATTGCTACTGAAACAATCCCTTTGTTAGTCACTTCGACTACATTGACGCCATACATATCTTCAGAGAAATCATCTAAAGCGGTGAGTGCTCTTAACGGAGCTGGTGCTGTTGTGGGAGCTAAACTAGACACGGAGGCGTTCTCCTTTAGGGTCAATAAAGTGGGCTGAGACAATCTCAACTTCCATGGTGTTATCTTGTAAACCATTAAATGCAGTCACTGTTTCGCCTGTGCGTTCATGACCGTTTTTGATGTAACCTATACCAATAGAATGGCCTAAGGACGGTGAGAAGGCGACGGATGTCATCCAACCTTCATCGTTTGCTGTATTGGCTTCTTTTCCTGTAGTCATAAAATGCATGCCTGCGTTCAGGTTGTTGCTTTTATCGACAGGAAAAAATCCGACTAATCTGTTAGCGTCGTCTTTAACCATGTTAGGGCGTTCAGAAAGCATATTGCCAATGCTATCTTTCTTCTTCGAGACCATTCGACCCATACCTAAGTTATGCGCGGTAGTTTGGCCATTTAACTCATTACCTGCAGCGTGGCCTTTTTCGATTCTCATTACACCGAGTGCTTCTGTACCGTAAACCACGCTATCGAATTCTGAGCCTGCTTCCATTAAGGCTTCCATCATGGAAACACCGTAACGTGTTGGAACCGCTATTTCGTAAGCTAATTCACCTGAGAATGAAATTCTGAATAAACGTGCGGGTGTTCCGCCACAGACTGATATTTCACCACAAGCCATGAAAGGAAAACCTTCATTACTGATGTCGAATTCTTTATCTACAACTTTCTCTAATAGCTTGCGAGCATTTGGTCCGGCAACTGAATACTGTGCATATTGCTCGGTCGCTGAAATTAAGTGCACATCTAAATCAGGCCACAAGCACTGACGGCAGAATTCCATATGTCTAAACACGCTCACAGCATTTGCTGTAGTGGTGGTCATGACGAATTGAGTTTCAGTCAAACGAGCAGTAGTGCCGTCATCCATCGCGATGCCGTCTTCACGAAGCATCAAACCATAACGCACCATGCCAACTTTAAGTGTGGCGAAGGTATTACAGTAAATTCGATTGAGGAATTCACCCGCGTCTTTTCCTTGAATATCAATCTTACCCAAGGTGCTGACATCACACATACCGACAGAATTACGCGTTTGTGTGACTTCACGATCAACACTTTCACGCCAATGGGTTTCGCCTGTTTTAGGCAACCATTGCGAACGCATCCAAGCGCCAACCTCTACAAAAACGGCACCTTGTTTTTCCGCATATTGATGACTAGGAGTCAAGCGAGTAGGGCGGAAGTCTTTACCGCGCGAACGACCAGCAAAAGTAGACATTGAAACTGGCGTGTAGGGCGGTCTGAAAATAGTCGTACCAATTTCAGGAATCGTCTTGCCTGCATTATCAGCCATCACTGCCATTGCCGGTAAATTTGATGTTTTACCTTGATCGGTCGCCATACCTAGTGTGGTGTAGCGTTTAACATGCTCAACAGAATTAAAACCTTCTTGTTGAGCAAGCACGATGTCTTTGGTAGTAACATCGTTTTGTAAATCTACCCAGCTGCGGTTTTTAGTATCTGTTTTTACGAACCAAAAATCAGAATTCGCGGTTGATTCATTTTCAGCTTTGGCGCAGGCTTTTACTCTACCTTTATGCCCTAATGCTTTAGATAATTTGTTTGCGATGTCATGCCCACTCTTAATTGCTGAAGCGAGACTTAAATCACCGTTTGCTGCACCTGAAACATACATTTCAGGTGGTAATTCTCCCCCTGGAACGAATGCTAATAGCTCTTTATTCCATTGTGGAATACCACGATGGTGACAACTCAAATGTACATTTGGATTCCAACCACCAGAAACTGCTAAACAGTCTGTATCGATTATTTTTCCGTTTGATAGTGTAATCGTTTGCAAACCATGACGACCTGAAGTGTTAACCACTTCTGTTCCCATTTCTATATGTGCGCCTGGAAATTCAGCAAGAGGAGCAATTGATCGACTATCGACAACAGCGGCAATCTTCACGCCTTTAGCTGCAAGATCAGTAGCTGTTCTCCAGCCATCATCGTTATTTGTAAAGATAGAAACAGCTTGGCCAGGAGTAACTTCCCAACGATTAGCATAACTACGAACAGCAGCGGCTAACATCACACCAGGACGATCATTATTAGGAAATGCGATAGGGCGTTCAGTTGAACCTGCACTTAAAATCGCGTGTTTAGAATAGATTTTCCACAAAACTTGGCGAGGTTTGCCATCGCTTTGTAAAAGATGATCTGTCTTACGTTCGACTGCACTGTAAATACCGTGATCAAATGCGCCGATAACAGTGGTACGTTTCATTAAACGAACGTTATCCATTGCAGCTAAAGCGTCAATTGTATTGCTAACCCATTCTGAGCCTGCCATTCCAGCAACTTCATAAGTCTCGCTATTTAAACGACCACCCATTTGAAAATCTTCGTCTGCAAGAATTACTCTACTACCTGCTTGTCCAGCTGCTAAAGCTGCTGAAAGTCCACTTGGGCCAGCGCCGATAATGAGAATATCGCAGTGTAAAAAACCTTTATCGTAAATATCTGGATCGTCTAGTTTGCTGAGTTCGCCTAAGCCAGCGGCATGACGAATTACAGGCTCGTAGAGTTTTTCCCATAACACTTTTGGCCACATAAAAGTTTTGTAATAAAAACCAGCAGACAAAAAAGGTGACATCAAATCATTGATAGCCATCAAATCGTATTTGAGTGGGCCACGATGATTCTGACTAGTCGCGACTAGACCATTAAATAATTCAGCAACGGTAGCGCGTGCGTTTGGCTCTTGATGAGCCCCAGTTCGTAAATGTATTAATGCATTCGGCTCTTCAGAACCTGCAGTAAAAATGCCGCGTGGACGATGATATTTAAACGAACGCCCCACTAGTATTTGGCCATTAGCCAATAAAGCAGAAGCTAAAGTATCGCCTTCGTAGCCTTGGAATGTTTGGCCATTAAATTTGAAGCTAAACATTTTTTCACGATTGATTGAAGTGCTTTTACTCGCTGAATTGAGGCGGTTTACTTGACTCATGACTTATTCCCATTAGCTACTGCAACATCTCTCGCCAATTCGACCTTAGTAATTTCGTGAGAGATAGTATGGCGAGTTACCACTAACCAAGAGCGATCGCCTTGTTCGTGATACCAGAGTTCTTTGTGTTCGCCAGCTTTATTTTCACGAATGTATAAATAGTCGTGATAAGCATCGAGTGTCTTTTCGGTTTGTTCTTCGCTCGCGTCTTCGCCTTTCCATTCAGGACGATTCATTAATGAAGCGTCACCTAAATAGACAAATTCAGCCGCATCGCGCGGGCCAAGAAGAGGGTGGTTGATTATCATTTGCTGTCTCTCAATTCTTTATTCGGCTTAGGGCTAGTGAAGGTTTGGCTGTGCGCCAACGCCTTTTTCGTCAATCATTCCGCCACTTCTAAATCGATCTAATTTAAAGCCCTTTGCAACTTCGTGCGGTGTGTCGGTAGCTAGCAGATGTGCATAACACATGCCACTGGCTGGAGTAGCTTTGAAACCTCCGTAACACCAGCCGCCATTAAAATACAAACCTTTGACGTGAGTTCTATCAATGAACGGAGAGCCATCCATCGACATATCCATAATACCGCCCCACATTCTGAGTAATTTTGCGCGACCAATCGCGGGCATGATGGCAATACCACCTTCACAAACGTCTTCAACGACGGGTAAATTACCGCGTTGTGCGTATGAGTTATAACCATCAAGGTCGCCACCAAAAACTAAGCCACCTTTATCTGATTGAGACACGTAAAAGTGACCTGCACCAAAGGTAACCACGCCATCAATAACTGGCTTTAAACCTTCGGTTACGAATGCTTGAAGTACATGACTTTCAATCGGTAAATTCATTCCAGCTTGCGCCATTACGCGACTTGAAGAGCCTGCGACACAAACAGCAACTTTGTTTGCGCCAATATTGCCTTTGGTTGTTTTAACGCCAGTACAAATGCCGTCTTTAATATCAAAACCAGTGACTTCACAGTTCTGGATAATATCGACACCTTTACTGTCAGCGCCGCGAGCATAGCCCCATGCAACTGCATCATGTCGAACCGTGCCACCACGTTTTTGTAATAAACCACCTTTAATAGGGAAGCGTGCGTTATCAAAATCTAGGAAAGGGTACATCTCACGAACGGCATCTTGATCTAAAAGATCCGCGCCAGCACCTGCCATAATCATGCCGTTACCACGTCGAACAAAGGCATCGCGTTGTCCGTCACTGTGATACAAGTTTAAGATGCCGCGTTGTGAAACCATCGAGTTATAGTTGGTATCTTGCTCGAGATTTTCCCATAGCTTCATTGAGTATTCGTAGAACGGCTCGTTTTCAGGGAGTAAATAATTAGATCGAATAATCGTCGTGTTACGACCAACATTACCGCCACCAATCCAGCCTTTTTCTAATACTGCAACATTCGTAATGCCATATTGGTTGGCCAAATAATGCGCTGTCGCAAGGCCGTGTCCGCCCCCGCCAACAATAATCACATCGTAGTGTTTTTTTGGTTCAGGGCTGCGCCAAACAGGATCCCATCCTTTGTGTCCTGTGAGGGCTTCTTTGATAACTTTTAAAGCTGAGTAACGCATGTAAGATCATCCGAGATTTGATGGTAGTTATAATCTCAGTTAAAGTTACTATTAACTTTCCATATTTAGACTATATATGTTCTAATTTAGACGTCGTGATTAAATATACAAATAAAAAGACGTTACCATTCAGAATAGGTTTTCTGCTGATAGACAAATTCGCTTTGATGTCATTCTCGGCAGTCGTCGAGCCTTTGCGTGCAGCTAATTTGATCGCAAAAAAAGGCCTGTACGAAATAGATTATTACTCGACTCAAGAACACTCAACGCAAAGCTCTAGCGGTGCGATAATCGAATCGACGAAAGCACTAAACGACATGAATCATCTCGATTTATTGTTTGTAGTAGGCGGAAACGGCTCAACTTCATTTAAGGATGAAAACGTCTTTAAATTACTCAGAAAACTAGCAAAACAAGGAATCACTTTAGGAGGAGTATCAGGCGGTCCAGTAATTTTAGCGAGAGCAGGCGTAATGAGAAACCGACGTTTTACCGTTCATTGGGAACACGCCTCAGAAATGCGAGAAATGTTTCCTGACTTCGTTATAGAACGAACACTCTACATAAAAGACAGAGACCGCTACACCTGCGCGGGCGGTATAGCACCCCTAGATATGATGAACGCAATAATCACCGAACATCATGGCAATAACTTCGCGCAAAAGGTTAGCGATTGGTTTATTCATACTGAGATACGACCTTCAGCTAGCCCACAACGTTCGGGTTTGTCAGTGCGCTATCCCAATGCAACACAAACCATGATCTTAGCCATCGAAGCAATGCGTAATCACATCGCCGACCCACTAGATTTAGAACAATTAGCACGAATATCAGAAGTGAGTGTGCGGCAGTTAAATCGACTTTTCAAAGAGAAACTGAAAGTCGCAACCATGGATTTCTACCGCCAACAGCGTTTACATACTGCAGAAAAATTACTCAAACAATCCAGTATGAAAATGATAGATGTCGCTCAAGCTACTGGCTTTGTAAGTGCCGCGCATTTCTCATCTACGTTTAACAAACAGTTTGGTCAAACACCTTCTTCGTTGCGCAAGAAGAAATAAAAAAATCTACTTACCTTTTAATAATATTTATCGAAAATAAGATTTATCTATCTAAATGACTTTGGATTAACTGTTAGTTAATTTGTAGTTATTATTTATTGTAAAAAAACAAAGCACCCGTAAAACAGGTGCTTCGAAAAACCTAACTATTGAGCCGTAGCTCCATCTTGAATTAAGACTTCACAGACTGGCAATGTGAGTTTTGCCTTATCCTCTTCAGTCATTGCTTCAATATCGGCAGCTGGAACGCAATCTACAGCATTTCCGTCAACCATTACTGAACTGGTTTCTGCAAATCCTGGTGCTGAAAAACCCATCGCCAAAAAAAGTGAAGTTTCAATTTATTTTTATTAAAATTGATAATTCCGTTGTTAGTGAATATCAAAAACATGACTTAAGTTGATGCTTTTATTGGCTAAAATATGCTTAAAAATTAAGCAAATTAATATTAAAAAAATGTAAATAATTTCTTATTTGGGTAATTTTTAGATCATTTCGATGATGATAAAAAGATGATTTTTTTAAATTTTTCATGAGTATTTATAGTTAATTATAAAAATATAAACTATAAATAAGTTCAAATAAAATTTATTAATTTCTATTAAATATCAATAAACAGAAAAAGTAAGAGGAGTCTTTTTTTTGTATTAATTATTAGATATTCCATGCTTTTTTTATAGTTACTTCAGATTTACTTATTGTATTAATACAAGCATAAGAAAAACTTATTTAATTTAGATAATTTTTGCCTAACAAACCATAATTAACGGTGTTATTTTTTTATCTTTCTGGTTAGATGTAATAAATTTTAAAACTGTTTATCTACCACTCTTTAGAGACTAAGTGAAATGAATAAGATGAAAGCATTGGTAAAAAAAGAAGCGAAAGTAGGCTTGTGGATGCAGGATGTTCCTATTCCGACAATTGGCAATAATGATGTCTTAATTAAAGTCCAAAAGACTGCAATCTGCGGCACTGATATACATATTTATAATTGGGATGAATGGGCGCAGAAAACTATTCCTTATCCTATGGTCACAGGTCATGAGTTTGCTGGTGTTATCACTGAAATGGGCTCCAACGTAGATGACTTAGAGATTGGCGATGTGGTGTCTGGTGAAGGTCATATCGTCTGTGAACGTTGCCGAAACTGTCTCGCAGGTAAGCGACATTTATGCCCGAATACTATTGGTGTAGGTGTAAATCGCGATGGTGCGTTTGCTGAGTATATTTCTATACCAGCGAAAAATGTGTTCAAGCCAAGTAGAGAAATTCCCACAGAAGTCTTAGCCTGTTTCGACCCTTATGGAAACGCCGTACACACTGCATTGTCTTTCAATATGGTGGGTGAAGATGTCTTAATTACTGGAGCAGGTCCAATAGGAATTATGGCGGCGATGGTTGCAGCACATTGTGGTGCACGAAATATCGTGATTACTGATTTGAATCAATATCGTTTAGATCTAGTGAAAGAAATCGTTCCTCGAGTGACTGCGATCAATGTCAAAGACCAAGTTATTACCAAAGGCTTTATGCATTCAATAGGTATTTTTGAAGGCTTTGATGTCGGATTAGAAATGTCAGGTTCGCCACATGCGTTTAGCAGCATGCTTACCAGAATGATTAATGGTGGACGTATCGCGATGTTAGCCATCATGCCATCAGGTGCAGGAATTGATTGGGACTTGGTAGTGTTTAAAGGTTTAACCATCAAAGGTATTTATGGTCGTGAAATCTTTGAAACTTGGTACAAAGGCTTGATGATGGTGCAAACAGGTTTACCACTAGATCAAATAATTACTCATCGTTATCACTATACCGAATTCCAAAAAGGTTTTGATGCGATGCTCTCGGGTGAGTCGGGTAAAGTTATTCTAAATTGGGAAGATGAAGCATGAGTTTCGCCAAAGCAAAAGTTGGGATCGTAGCTGAATTAAAGGATATTAAAGCCTCAGGTTTATGGAAAACCGAGCGCGTCATTACTTCAGAACAAAAGAGTGATATTTCTTTAGATGATGGGAGCGAAGTCATCAATATGTGCGCCAACAACTATTTGGGGTTAGCCAATCACCCAAGTGTTATTGAAGCCGCTAAAGCAAGTTATGATCAATGGGGTTTCGGTTTATCTTCGGTGCGATTTATCTGCGGTACACAGTCGATTCACAAAACTTTGGAACACAAAGTATCGAAGTTTTTAGAAACTGAAGATACTATTTTATATGCCGCTTGCTTTGATGCTAACGCAGGTTTATTCGAAACAATTTTAACGGTTGGCGATGCGGTTATTTCAGACGAGCTAAACCATGCTTCAATAATAGATGGTGTAAGGCTTTGTAAAGCAGATCGTTATCGTTATAAAAATAATGATATGCAAGACCTTGAGGCCAAACTAAAGGAGGCCAAAGCTTCTGGTGCACGACGTATTTTAATTACTACTGATGGTGTGTTTTCTATGGATGGCACCATCGCCCAACTAGATAAAATTTGTGATCTTGCAGACAAATACGACGCCATGGTGCATCACGATGATTGTCATGCGGTTGGTTTTATGGGCGCAACAGGACGAGGTGTTCACGAACATTGTGGCGTTATGGATCGCGTTGATATCATTACCGGTACCTTTGGCAAAGCACTGGGTGGCGCATCAGGAGGTTACACATCAGGTCGTAAAGAAATTATTGAAATACTACGCCAGCGTTCTCGTCCTTATTTATTTTCAAATACCTTAGCGCCTTCAATCTGTGCAGCATCGATTAAAGTATTAGAAATGTTAAGCGAATCAAACGAGCTTAGTAACAAACTCAAAGAGAACACCAAATACTTTCGTAAAGGCTTGCAAGCCGCCGGATTCGATATTCCAAGTGGCATCCACCCGATTGTTCCTGTAATGCTTGGTAATGCCAAACTGGCGCAAGAAATGTCTAAAAGATTATTAGAACGGGGTATCTTTGCTATTGGGTTTTTCTTTCCAGTAGTACCTATGGATAAAGCCAGAATCCGTACTCAAATATCAGCGGCACATTCTCGTTCTGATTTAGATAAAGCGATTAAAGCTTTTACCGAAGTTTATGCTGAACTTCAGTAATTAAATAGCAGATTTCAAATGTATTAATAACAGAGTTTGCATCGTTAATATTTAGGTTTAATCAAGGATAAGTGTAATGGCAAAGGAAGATAATAACCGAATCGTCGTACAGAAATATGGTGGAACCTCAGTAGGGTCTGCCGAACGTATTAAGGAAGTCGCAAAACGCATCATTCGTCATCGTGATCGAGGCGACTCAATTGTTGTAGTGGTATCGGCAATGTCTGGTGAGACGAATAAACTTGTAGCATTAATTAATGAATTGAATCCAAGCGGTTCGTCTCGTGAAAAAGACATGGTGTTATCGACGGGTGAGCAAGTCACTATCGGCTTATTAAGCCTTGCTCTTGAAGCAAAAAATTGTCCAGTCGTTTCATACACAGGGACACAAGCGGGTATTAAAACTGATAGCTCCTTCAGTAAAGCACGCATCAATGACATCAACGGCGATAAAATCAAAAATGATTTAACTGCAGGGAAAGTCGTGGTTGTCGCTGGTTTTCAAGGTGTTGATGAGAGTGGCAATATCACTACTTTAGGTCGTGGTGGCTCAGATACCACAGCTGTCGCTATAGCAGTAGCTCTTAAAGCTGACGAATGTCAAATTTACACTGATGTAGATGGTGTTTACACAACAGACCCTAGGATGGTGCCTGAAGCGTCTCATATACCTAAATTAGCATTAGAAGAAATGCTAGAAATGGCAAGCCAGGGATCAAAAGTTTTACAGATTAGAGCAGTTGAATTTGCTTATAAATACGATATGCCAATTAGAGTTTTATCAAGCTTTGATGAAGGCGATGACGGTAAAAGTACACTAGTAACGCGTGAGGAAGACATAATGGAAGAAGTATTGGTGCGCGGAGTCGCGTTTAATAGAGATGAATCACTCTTAACTATCATGGGTGTTCAAGACGATACAGGAATGGCCTACAACACATTAGGGCCAATTTCAGACGCTAATATTGAAATCGATATGATTGTAAAAAATATAGATGCAGATGGCACTACCGACTTCACTTTCACGGTACATCGAGATGATTACAAGCAAGCAAGAGAAATACTAGAAGCAGTAGGTCAAAAGTATAATGCTGAAAAGGTAGCTGGATATGCAAAAATAGCGAAGGTATCGATTGTTGGAGGTGGTATGCGCTCTCATGCAGGAGTAGCGACAAAAATGTTTAAAACTTTAGCCAAAGAAAATATTAATATTAGGCTTATTTCTACCTCTGAAATCAAAGTTGCTGTGTTGATTGAAGAAAAGTATCTAGAGCTTGCTGTACGTAGCTTGCACGAAGCATTTGATTTAGGTAGTGCTTAAGGGAGAAACTTGGTTAAGGAACGTTATTCAATTTTTTCAATTAATCTTAATAAAAAAGGCCAGATTAAATCTGGCCTTTTACACTCTTAATTAAACAATTATTATTGTTTAATAGTTACTTTACGCTGACCAGATACTTTTATATCTACACGGCGATTTTGTGCACGATCTGCTTTCGATTTATTACCTGCAACTGGCTGCGTCTCACCGCGACCTGAAACTTGCATTGCGCCTCTATCAATTCCTTGGGTAGATAAGTAACTAGCAACCGAATTTGCGCGTCTTTCAGATAGTTTCTGGTTGTATGACTCTGGTCCAATGCTATCCGTATGACCAATAACTGACACACTTGACGGATTAATGTTTGATGCTTTTACCGAAGTCGCAAAAGCGGCTAACTGGCTTTGACCTTTACTGCTCAAGTTATCACTATCGAAACCAAAATTAGCGCCACCTGACTCGTTTAAACTTAATGTTTTAGTAATGTATCGAGGTTGTGGTTTAACCACCTTGACAGGAGTTGGT
>JBALXO010000074.1:11741-19314 GCA_036960615.1 Cocleimonas sp.
GGTCTCACGATTGGTTCTGCAACAACAACAGGCTCACATTCTGGATAAGCATTACCATAGGTTGCTCTAACGCAATTACCTGAACCATCGCGTAATACATTACCATTACCACCGCTAGCGTAACCGCCTTCATGAGCAGATGCCGTGGCAGGAATTCCAAGACTAAATATTATAACGCTACTCGCAATTACTGATTTACTTAAGATGTTGTTCTTGATGTCCATTTTATATTCTCCATTAGTTTTATGTATATTATGATTTACTCATAAGTGTATCTAAAACGATACATGTATCTTTTATGCTACACGATAGTTAAGAACCTCTTGAGAACTCTAAAGTTCAATAGACGAATTTAAATTTATCGATGAAGAACTCAGAAATACAGCCATTTGAGTGATACAAATCCTCACTTGAATATAAAGAAATTTATTCTAAGTACATAATTACCCTATGATTACGTAGGGCTTATTTTTAAAAAACTATGTCATAAAAAAGTGCTTAAAATTTACTCATTATTTTTTAAATTATTTTTCTTTATTGTCTTATCTCACTGGAAAAGTCAGATTCCGAATTCAAATATCAGTGACATATTTGCGTTCTATTTAGATAATACAATCAAAGATTTTACTAAGGTTTATGCTGAACGTTGAGCTATGGAATGATTAATTAGCGCAATGACTAATAAACAGTCTGGATAAACGTCTTTTTCATTAAGTAAAAGGATTAAATGACACCCCCACTTTTTTGTCCCTTTAAATTAAAACAGGCTAAAGGTCGCATTGGCTTTTTTTATTCGATTACTAGGGTTTATGTTTAATTCAGTTTATTTAAAGGTATTAACATAATAATAGTCAAACAATATGATATTGATACAAAGAGATTAATTTTCAAATACTCTTTATCTTTATTATTTTGACCTGTATCAATGTTAGATCCACCCATTAGTTTCATACTTAACCTAATAATTATCATTAATAAATGTACGATAAATTAGGAGTTTAAATATGAAAGACATAATTAAATTGAAACGAAGAGATTTTTTATTGTCTTCGCTTGCCGTGGCTTCAGCCACATTGATTAATTCATCTGTGTCGGCAGAATCTCCAACTAAAATAGGTGGAACTGGAATAGAATCGAATATTCAAGATTTGGAACGAGTGACACAAACACTTGTGAATCCTCCATTTTTACCAGTACATGATCAGATTGCTAAGGGTGATCCCAAAGTTGTGCAAATGACCATGATTGTTGAAGAAAAGGAAATAGAGGTTACTCCAGGTGTCTTTGTTCAAGCGATGACTTTTAATGGGACCAATCCAGGGCCTATGATAGTAGTTCATCAAGATGATTATGTTGAACTCACTTTAAAAAACCCTAAGACTAATTCATTGACACATAATATTGATTTTCATGGTTCTACGGGTGCGATGGGAGGAGGTCACCTAACGCTTGTTGCACCAGGTCAACAGGTTGTCTTACGTTTTAAAGCTGATAGGGCAGGTGTCTTTGTTTATCACTGCGCACCAGGTGGCATTATGATTCCTTATCACGTGGTTGCGGGTATGTATGGTGCTTTGTTGGTGCTACCGCGTGATGGATTAAAAGATAATTTTGGAAACTCTGTTAAATATGATAAAGCATATTATGTTGGGGAGCAGGGCTGGTACATTCCTAAAGATACTGCAACAGGTAAGTACAAACGTTATGGCTCTTCTATAGAGGCTATGGGTGATACTTTGAAAGTCATGGAAGGTTTAACACCTACACATATTACTTTCAATGGCACTGTTGGTGCGTTAACAGGTGATAATGCAATGAAAGCTAAAGTAGGCGAAACGGTCTTGTTTCTGCATTCACAAGCCAATGAAGATACACGTATTCATTTAATAGGCGGCCATGGTGATTTAGTCTGGCCAGGAGGCTCATTTGCTAATACACCTACGGTTGATCGTGAAACTTGGTCTGTCCTTGGTGGTGAAGCAGGTGCCGCAATGTATACCTTCAAACAACCTGGTACTTATGCATATGTTAATCATAACTTGATTGAAGCGATTATGAAGGGTGCTGCTGCTCATATATCAGTTGAAGGTGATTGGAATAACTCTTTGATGGAGCAAGTTCAAAAACCTGGTCCAATAACATAATAGACTTCCAGGTTTTTTTATTTTCAGCCATATAGAAAGTACATTTGTCGGATGATGCTATGCGTATCCGACCTAACTATCCGAAAGGTGTCAGCAGTAGCAAAGACAACTAAGGAGCATCGCGACACCGAACCGTGAATGAAAAGTACCAAAAAGGTGGGGGGCGTCATTTTTAATAACCCTGAGGTTATAAAAAATGATCTTTTCATTCAGGCGGATCAATTTTATTGAGAATTATGCTTTAAATGACACTCTCCATCTTTTATTGACTGATAGCTCGTTTATGTTGTTAAAAACGATATTATAGTTTATGTAAAGCTACGTTTTGCAAAACTCACTCTTCGAATAGTTATCGCTTTACTCCAACTTTGTCTTCGCTGTGCTTCGGCTTGCCTGTTTAAACTATTTACGTTTCCAAAATGTCATTTGGGCTATGGTATGTTGATGTTTGCGTGCGGTTTCACGAATAACAAAGGGCACATCGATAGGTTCGGCGAAAGGCTCGAAGTTTTCTTTGAGTGCTTCAGTCAAGCCATCGAGTGTTGTCATGTTTTCCCCATTCACTTTGTAACCACCGATCCAATTTTCTTTTTTGGTAAATTCTTCAAGCCATGTGTAAGGTGAAGTCATCACCAACATGCCGCCAGAATTAATACGGTCGTGTATCGAATTTAAAAAGGCTGCTGGCTCGTATAATCTGTCAATTAAATTACCTGCAAAAATTAAATCATAATTTTGATAATTAGACTTGAGGTTGCTTGCATCACCTTGAAGGAAGTTTACCTTATCAACAGTATCTTCCAATTTCAGATCTTCTAAACTCACTTGTTTAAGTGTGCTTAATTCTCCTTCATCAGTCATTAAGTAACGCACTTTCCCATGTTCTGCTAGACTTTGTGCGTTTTGAATAAAGCGTGATGAAAAGTCTAGGGCATCTACATGATCGAACTTTGTTGCTAATTCAAAACTACTGCGGCCCACTGCACACCCTAAATCAAAGGCACGTTCATATCTTAGATCACTGTTGTTTTGGGCCTGTTCAAATACCGCCTCAATACAGGCTTTTGGGAAATTAGGCACATTGAAATATTCGTCGCCAAAATGAAACTCAAGGTATTGTGAGATCAACTCATCTGTTTCGTAAGTGTTAAATTCTTGTTCCACGGTTTGCTCCGATTCTATATAGCGGAAACCCGCATGTTGAGTAAAATGACGTCGAAATGCATAACGGCTGTCGCGAGTCGATTCATTGCCTGTTGAAGCCCAGCTGCCGCCTTTAATTAAATTATGTCGACCATCGAATGTTGGTACGGAAAAATCATCATAAGCAGGGTGAACTGCAAAGCCTTCGTAGCCATCAATTGCACTTTCTGACCACTGCCATACATTACCTGCTACATCATACAGACCTTTATGTTCATGAGTATTCACAGGACAAGGGGATGCGCCATGTTTAACTTCAATATTTGCATTTGAAACTAATCGATCGGCATCATCGTATTCAAGGTGGCTATCTGCCATTCGATACCATTCTGCTTCGGTCGGTAAGCGAATAGACTTTGATTGTTTTTTACTTAGCCAGTTACAAAATGCTTTTGCTTCCAGGTAATTGACATCAACTGGCCAATCCCATGGCATGTTTATCTCTTCAAGCATACTGCGGTATTTATATTGTCGACCATCCCTGTTTTTCAACCAAAAAGAAGGATGAGTGGCTTTTTTATATTGTAGCCAATCCCAACCTTCTTCAGTCCAGTAGCTTTCAGTTTGGTAACCCGAGTCTTCTACAAAGACTAAATATTCCTGATTGCTGACCAAGAACTTACTGGCTTTAAATTCTTTTACTTGAGTTGTGACTTCACCGTACTCATTATCCCAGCTATAGGTTGCCGAAGGTTGTGATCGACCTTGCCTTACTTCGTCTGATTTTACATTGATCAAAGTATTGTCTGGTGCAATACCTGACTTGTTATAAATTGCCCAGTCTTTGTGTGCTTTTACTTTTTCAATGGGTAACTGTCGGATCAGCACTGAGGAAGTTTCAAAATGTATGCGTTCGTGTTCGATACCCATCATGATAATCCAAAAAGGATCTTCCCATTTAATCGGTAAAATTAAGGGTAGGGTATCAATAAGACTTTCAACCATCGAGCACACTTTGTTGCGATAGGTTTGTACTTCGGCAACCGTTGGCCAGTCATAGTGGGCTTCGTCGAGATCATCCCATGACATTTCATCTACACCAATCGCCAGCATTGACTCTATTTTAGGGTTAATGCGCTCATCTGTAATTTTTGATACCAGCAGTTTATTTGCGTAAAAGGTTGCTGTATGACCAAAATAAAAAATCAATGGATGGCGTAAAGCATCTGGCCTTAAATAGTATGCATCATCATCAATCGTCGAGAACAAATTTTCATACATATCCCATGTTGTTCTAAAGTATTCACGGATTTCGGCGCGTTTTAAATCTGCATCACCCTTATTAATAATGGGTGTAGTAAGTGTTTGCAATAGATCTTCCTATGAGTTGTATCTTCTTAATAAATGTCTACGATTGAAAAATTATCTTAGATGTTAACTAAAATATAAATTTAGAAAAAAAGGTGTATCTAAGTTTCTATTTATTTCTATTGTGGCGTTTTAACTCAGTGTAAATAATCAATCAATATCACTTTAGAGTTTAGGGGATTACAGTTAATACCAATAAGGTAATGGTGGGATTGATACCTGAATAATTAATATTTTGAAGATAAATTAATCAGTTTTAACTTATATTTTTAAGGTAAATTAAGAACTGTAGGTAGAAAAAATAATAAGAGGGGAAAATTTCACATCAAATCAATGATGAGACTGTAAAACCATCAAAAAGGTGGGGAGTGTCATTTATTAATAGTCCTTAGGTCATAAAGATATGCTTTTTCATTCAAACACACAAAAAAAAGTAGAGCCAAATAATACCTTGTGGCATATTCACTGTCCGACATACACATAATAAAGAAGTAGCGATATGGCCAAAGCATTTGGTACAGAATTTATGCCTAAAATGGCAATTAATTGGTTTAAAGATAATCAGTGGGGCATGCCAAATTTCGTTTCTAGCGATTCTTTGCCATTACATCCTGCTAGCCATGTATTGCACTACTCTAGTACTTGCTTTGAAGGTTTGAAAGCGTTCCGTCAAAAAGATGGTTCGGTGAAAATATTTCGCATGGATCAAAACCTTAAACGTTTTGCCCAAAGCTCTAAATTAATTTCCTTGCCTGAAATTGATGAATCAGTTACTGCTCAAATGATTTTGGATATTGCTGCAAAATTTAAAGATCAAGTACCTGATGCTCCAGGCTCGATGTATATTCGCCCAACTCATATTGGTACTGAGGCAAGTATTGGTAAAGCTGCAGGCGCATCAATGGAGTCTTGCCAGTTTGTGTTGTTATCCCCCGTCGGTGAATACTTCTCTAGCGAGGCAGCAGCATTACGCGTTTTGTTAGATGAAGAGGGCATGCGTTGTGCGCCACATATGGGAATGATTAAAAGTGGGGGTAATTATGCCAGTGCTTTACATCCTATTATGGAAGCAAAAGCTAAATACAATGCAGATCAAATTTTGTTTGCACCGAATGGCTCTGTCCAAGAAACCGGCGCAGCTAACTTCTTACTGATTGATGGTAATGAAATCATCACTAAAGCGCTTGATCCTACGTTTTTACATGGTGTTACTCGCGATTCTATTCTTACCTTAGCGCGTGATAATGGCATGACAGTCAATGAGCGTGAATTAACAGTATCTGAGTTGTTAGAGCGTATTCAGGATCCAAAATGTGAAGCTGCGCTTTCTGGTACTGCCGCGGTACTCGCGCCCGTTGGAACAATGATTTACAGAGGTAAGGAGCATGCGGTTGGCACTGGTTCTTTAGGACCGGTTACGACTCAACTTCGTCAACAGTTGAATTCGATTCAATGGGGTGAGTCCGAAGATACTCACGGCTGGTTGACTGCTGTATAAGAACTATTTCCAATAAATATTTATTTTGTGATTTTCTTCACAGAAGTAAATGCAAAGCTTGAGTAATATGTTCCTTCTCATCTGAAATTAAGGAATATTTACTGAGGTAATGCTGGAAATAACAATTTTAGATATTACACAGTCAATTGGTGTTTTAGGCTTTATTCTTTATATGCTTGCCTACTATTTATTATTAACGGGAAAGATTGAAGGCACTGACAATAGTTATATTGTTATGAATTTTATGGCTGCTACATGTGTTTTGATTAGCTTAATTCATAACTTTAATTTAGCTTCTGCTTTAATCCAAATCTGTTGGATAGGAATTAGTATTGTAGGTTTAATACGCTATAACTTTTTACACAATACTCAAAAACTATCAGAATAATTCTAGATCGATAAATAATAAAGTCATAAATATAATTAGCTAATTTAAATTAAAAAGTACAAAAAGTAATGGGGTATCTTTTTAAATTATTTTTACTAAGCAAAGCTATCTAATCGAAGCCCAATTACATAAAATACGTTCCTCAAAAAAAATAAGGAAGGTATTTAAAATGGAACTCTATACTCGCCAACTCTCTGATATAAAAAGAAATAGTGAATACCTTCGTCACGGAACTGATGTTGATACTTTAAAAAAGAGTATTGAGAGTATCGGCTTGATCAATCCGCTTACTATTAATAAAGAAAATGAGTTATTAGCAGGATCACGACGCTTTCAAGCAATTCAAGAATTAGGTTGGAAGGAAGTAGATGTGCATGTGGTTGATCGCGACTTACTTCAACAGGAATTAATTTCTATCGATGAAAATCTAGTCCGTGAACCATTGAATCGACTGGAACTAGAGAAGTGTTTGAATCGTGGTCGAGAAATCTATGAACAGTTGAATCCAAATGCGATCAAGATCGATGTCTCCAATGAATCATTAAGCCCTGAGAATAAACTTAAAGAAAAAGAACAGGAAAAAATTGATACCGATTCGTTTGCGGCGATTACGGCTGAAAAAACAGGCTTGTCAAAATCAGTCATCAAAAAAGCCATTAAACGCGATGCCTTAGCAGCAGATTCGGTTAAACAAGCACGCAGTCAAGGCGAGTTAAATGCTAGCCAGACTAATGAGATCATTCAACTTAATAAAGACCTACAAGAACAGGTATTGCCATTAATCGCGGATAAAACTGTAAAAGAGGCAAGGAAGATTATTAAAGCGGTAAAGCAGGGCGGCATTGATGCAGCCATCGAAGAAAATAAAAATCTTGTGCCGATACCAAAAGAATATATCTTATTAAGAAGTCCAGTAAAAAGGGTGAATAAGAATATTTCACGAATTTTATTAGAAGGCTTGAAATACGAAGGGCCAGAGAAAGATCAGTTTAATAAAGAGATGTTTCAACTTAAAGAAAATTTGGTGAAGTA
>JBALXO010000075.1:0-17759 GCA_036960615.1 Cocleimonas sp.
TTTTCGCGTTCTAAAATCTCTGGTGAGCTATAACATTGTGCAGGTAATGACGGGCTACTAGCAATCGGTGGCTTTACTTGTTTGAGCTGCTTGAGGATGTCATCGATATCCAACATATCTAGATACTGTCTTTTTGGTTGAGTGTTTCTGGTTGAGTATCTTGAGTGTAGTTTAAACTTCGTTTAGAGGCATAAAAAAAGACACCCCCCCACTTTATGCATAACTCTAAACATTTATGCATAAAGTGGGGGGGTGTCTTTTTTATTAATATCTCACTTAAAACCTATCAACAGCAAACGTTTCAAGCACATCATCAAAGTCTACTAAGGTTTTATTAGTCTTATCCCCTTCAAACATTGCAGTAATTAATTTTGCCGAAATGGGTGACTGCGTTAAGCCTAAATGCTGATGACCAAATACCATGCCTAGTTGTGGATGTTGCGGATGTAAGTCAATCACAGGAAGTGAATCAGGTGTAGTAGGTCGTCTGCCCATCCATGTAGTTGGCTCTTGCTGTTGCACATTCATATCTTGGATTAGTGCGTCCATGTGTTTGTTTAATTGCTTACTGCGTTTTTTTACAGGCAGTGACATCATTTTAGAAAACTCACCAAAACCTGTGACGCGCATGCCTGTGCTTAATGGCGTTAATACTAAGTGACGGTCTTCTGACTTGATTAGGTGTTTGAATTTAACTGGGCTATCGGGGTAAGTTAAATGATAGCCACGCTCGGGGACTAGGGGTATTTTTAGGCTACAGTTATCACCTGAATCATCACTAAGTTCTGCGCATAGCTTGGTACTCCAAACGCCTGCGCAAACTACGGCTTTATCGAAATGATATTGCTCTGAATTAAGACCAGAACCGGAACCAGTATCTATATTCACACCTTGTTCTGGCAAAGAAATTTTCTGCACGCCTTGCTGTTTGAATTCACCGCCCTGTTGGATAAAGTAATCGAAGAGTTTCAGCGAAGTTTGATGCGGCTCAAGTAGTTGTAAAGTATTCGGGAAAAATAACGCGTGTTTAATGTTTCGTGACAGTGCTGGCTCTTTTTCAAAAATAGCATCGCCTGATATTACTTCGCATTCAAAACCGTAGCCTTGCATTTCAGTTTGGTGCTTTTTTATGCTTTCTAAAGCAGATTCTTTTTCCCATACTTTTAGATAGCCGCAGTTGTACATCATCTCACTATTACCAGTGCGCTCTAATAAATCTGTCCATGCGGCAACGGTATATTTGTGCAAGCGTTGGGTTGATTTACGGCTGATATCGCGTCGAGATTTTACTGATTCTTTCAAGAAGCTCATCCCCCAAGGAATGAACCCTAGAAAGTTATCTGGCGTAACTTTAAACGCACCGTTTTCATGAAACGCGAGTTTAATTGCAGAGATTATATTATGCGGTGTCGCTTGTGGCTCCATGGCTTCGACAGCGATGAAACTAGCATTACCCTTTGAGGTTTCATCAGCTGGTGGGCCCTTATCAATTAGGGTGACTTGATAGCCGACACGTTGTAATTCAAGCGCAGTACAGATACCGACTATGCCAGCTCCTATAACTGCGATAGAGCCTTTAGCTGATTGAGAACCTTCAGCTAATTGAGAACCTTTATCCATTTAAATACCTACTTTAATTCAACTTCGATGAAGAAGAATTCATAGTCATTAGCATTGACTACATTATGCTCAATACCAACAGACCTGAAGTAAGATTGGCCTTCTTTTAATTCGGCAACTTTTTCTTCTAATTTTGTTTCTGATTTTGTTTCTAAAAGTAATTTTCCATCCAAGCCAGGAACAACAATATAGTCGTAACCGTGTTTATGCCAACCCGTTTCTGCTCCGGGTGAAAATCTCCATTCAGTTATGATTACGCGATCATTTTCAAGTTGTTTCGTAGGAACTGCTTTAGGTCTGATTGTATTCATAGTTAGTCTTCTAATATTAAATGATAACCGACTTTAGAATTCAGACTTCAATTCACGTCCTAACAATTCTTTTACTGCTTGCTCAGGAGATAAGCCAGCATACAAAATTTTCTGTACTGTTTCGCAGATCGGCATTTCGACGCCCGCACGTTCTGCCAACGCACTAATACTATGAGAAGACTTTGCGCCTTCAACTGCTTGGCCTATTTCTGCTATCGCTTCGTCTAAATCTGCGCCTCTACCAAGCGCCAAACCTAAACGACGGTTACGCGATTGATCGTCGGTGCAAGTTAGAACTAAATCACCCACTCCAGCCAAACCCATTATGGTTTCTGTGTTTGCTCCCATACTTTTACCAAGTCGTAAAATTTCAGCTAGCCCACGGGTGATAATAGCTGAGCGCGCATTGGCGCCAAAACCCAAACCATCTGAGATGCCTGCAGCAATCGCTAGTACATTTTTGATAGCGCCACCAAGTTCAACGCCTAATACATCTGTACTACTATAGACACGATAGTTACCACCTTGAAAGGCCGCGGCGGTTCGTGTGGCTAGCTCTTCTGTAGATGCGGCAGCAGTCATTGCTGAGGGTAAGCCTTTTGCTACCTCGGTAGCAAATGTTGGACCTGACACTAAGCCATAGGGAATTTTATCACCTAATTCTTCAATGAGAACTTCGTGGAGTAATTTGCCGCTGCCGACCTCTAAACCCTTGGTTGCCCAAACGATACTGTGTTTAGCATGAAGATAAGGTTTTATTTGTTTAAGCAGATCACGAAAGCCATGACTGGGTACAACGATCAATTGATCGTCTGCATGTTGCATTGCGACTTCTAAAGAATCAGTACAGTGGAGTGTGTCGGGGAAATTGATTCCGGGGAGATAACAGGTGTTTTCACGATCTTGTTCGTATTTTGCGACTTTTTCTGGGTTGTGCGCCCAAAGTAAAACATCAATGCCATTGCGTGCTAATTGCAAGGCTAACGCAGTACCCCAAGAGCCTGCTCCATAAACGGTCATCTTCTCGGGGCGCTGTGTGTTTGGCATTAATCCATTACCTTTGTTTTGTTTTCGTCATTAAGATAGTTAGTTAAATTAGGTTAAGTTAATCTAAAAATATTATCGTTCAATGATAAATAAAAATTAAGCTTTTGTCTCTTCGCTGCTATCAGAATCAGACTCTTCCGCTTCAGCTGCTTGCGTCTGTTGCTCTGCAATGTTTTTAGCATAAAGCGCATCGAAGTTTATTGGTGATAGATGCATTTCAGGGAAACTACCTTTTGATACCAAATTAGAAATCACTTCACGCGCGTACGGAAATAATTGACCTGGACAGTAACTCGCTAATAAATGGTTAAGTTGCTCTGCCGGATAACCTTTAATCATGAAAGCACCGGCTTGAATCGCTTCAACCAAAAATGCTGTTTTACCGTCTTTGCCTTTAACTGTTACGTTAAGGTGGAGCTCAACTTCGTAATGATCATCACCTAAAACATTCACTTGAGTGTTTAGATTTAGGCTTGTGTCTGGCTCCCAATCTTCTGTGAAAATTGCTGGGCTGTTTGGTGATTCAAACGAGAGGTCTTTGATGTAAACGCGCTCAATAATAAACTGCTGTTCTGCTGCTGTTGTATCTGCCGCTGCGCCATTTGCTACGCCGTTTGGTTTTGTATTTGTTTCTTCAGCCATGTGATTGTCCCTTATTTTATGCCTAGTTTTTGGTCTAACTCACCTTTGCGGTCAAGTGCTGCGATATCGTCGTAGCCACCTAAAGATTCGTCATTAATAAATATTTGCGGTACGGTATTCCGTCCACTTTTCTGTTCCAATTCATCCCAGAGTTTACGCCCTGACACTTTGATTTCTGTAAAAGTAATGCCTTTGCGTTTAAATAAACGTCGTGCAAACATGCAATAAGGGCAAAACCTTGTGCCGTACATTACGACATTTATGGAAGTATTTTTAGTCTCTTTGACTGAGTTACCTTCAGTACTCTCAGACATCTATTAACGCTTTGCTGTAGGTAAATTCGCAGTTTCCCAAGCAACAATACCACCCGCTAAACTAGATACGTTTTCAAAACCAGCCTTAACAATGGTATTACAAGCGGATGTTGATCGTGTTCCGGTGCGGCAATAAACTAAAATAGGTACTTCCTTATTAGTGCCAAGGTGTCCAATTCTATCGCTTAATTGACCTAAGGTTATGTGTTGTGCATTTTGTAAAATGCCACCTTTAATTTCCTTATCCTCACGAACGTCAACAACGATTGTGTCATCGTTATTCATGAGCTTTACAGCTTCGTTGGTGTTTACCATTTTGAATTTACGTGTGAGACGCGATGATTCGAGCTTGATGATCAGTGCGAGTATGACCACGAAACCAATAAAATGAAGCGGATTTTCGCCAATGAAATCAATATATTCTTGCATGAAAAATTTCTAGTTTAGATTAAAACGAGTAAGATAACCGTAGTAGCACCTTGGGTAAAGCTCTAATACTACTTTTAAGTCTTAAAACGTCGACTATAAGCCGTTTTGATGAAAATAAGTTGGTTAAAACAATGAGGCAAAACTCATTTAATGAGAACAAAAGACCTCTTGCATCATAACTATAAGCTTTAAGGTTCGGGCATCTTCCACTCGATAAAAGACACGATTTGCTTCTTTCCGAGATGCAAGTATTCCTTTATCTCGAAGAATAGCTAGATGTTGTGAGACATTACTTTGAGAGGTGCCTACATATTCGACAATGTCTTGTACACTGACTTCGTTTTCACCCAATATGCATAGAATTTTCAAACGCAATGGGTGCGAAATAGCTTTTAGTGAACGTGATGCAATTTGCACATCTTCTTCTTTCACCATCAGACTATTGATTAGACTAGAATTTTTGTCTACACCTTGCGCAATTGTTGAACTAGACATAATAGGTATTGCTCATTAAATATTCGGTATGTCAGATTATTATAATATACTTTGATGGTATTAAGCATTAACCAAGTTATGTGAAGCTATTCTCAAAAATTATTTATCTGATATTGATCCAATTCATTTTGGCAAATCTATGCCGTGAAATGTTATATTAAAAACGGGCTAATACTAAAAAAATAAGATGATGACACTATTCTCTAAACAACTTTTATCTAATGAGAGCAATTATCTATTAAAAAGCTTGAGTGTTTTTATACTCTGCACTTTACTGTGGATACCCGTTTCATCTTATGCAGAAAATGTACCTGCACAACAAAATCAATTAAAAAAGAAGATATCAAAAGCAGATTCTAAGTTAAAAGAATCTCGCTCAATTTCTAATAAACTCGAAAAGAAAGTGCAGGTAGCAGAAGACAAACTTCACACTATTTCTAAAAAACTTCATGGTACAGAACAAAAAATTAATCGTTTAAGTACAAAACTGAACAAATCAAATACAGAACGTGGAAAACTATTAATAAAAACCAATCAACAAAAAGATGCATTGGCTCAACAAATGCAGGCTTTATACACCTCAGGTAAACAGTCTCATTTACGTTTATTGTTAAAACAAAATGATCCATCTGATATTAGTCGAACGGTTAAGTATTTTGAGTATATGAACAAACATAGACTCAAACGTATTGGTTTGATTAAAACGCGTTTAACCAAAATCAAAACCCTGCAAACTCAAATCAATGAAGACTCGATAACTTTAAAAACCTTGCAAGAAAAACAGCATGGGCGTAAATCTTCTTTAAAAAGAGCCGTTAAAGACAAAGAAAAAGCCTATAAGAAACAAAAGAAAGTAGTTTCCTCTCAAGCACAAGAACTCGCCAAGCTACGCAAACAAGAATCACGTTTACAAAGTGTAATTAAGCGTCTTGCTAAGAAACGTAAAAAAGAAGAAGCTCAACAAACACAAAAATTAGCCAAAGCAGCTGAAGAAAAATTTGAGCAGCAACGGAAAAAGCAACAAGCTAAAAAACAAAAAACAGTCGCCGCTGTGCAAAGACACTATGTACCCAATAAACCTTTTTCTACTTTACGCGGCAAGCTGTCATGGCCTGTAAAGGGTAGATTAACCCAAAAATTTGGTAGCTCACGAAACAGTAAACAGCGCTGGAAAGGAATAATCATGTCGGCTGCAGCAGGTACAAACGTACACGCTATCGCCAGAGGCAAAGTTGAATTTAGTGGGCGCTTACGCGGTTATGGTTACTTAGTCATCATTCGCCACGATAAAAATTACCGCAGTCTTTATGCCTATAACCGCAGTGTTTATAAAAAAGAAGGACAAATAGTAAAGGGAGGCGAGATCATCGCGGCTGTCGGAAGTTCAGGCAGTCAAGCAAACTCAGGTTTGTACTTTGAGATCCGTAAAGGAACTGCGCCACAAAATCCTAGCAGATGGATTCGATAATCCTTTTACGCTACTATCAAGATACATTCAAACAAGGGAATTGAAAAGAATATGCCTAATAAAAAATCACTCTTTTCAGGTGTCATAGCTGGTGTCGTATTGGGTTTAGTTGCCACCATCAGCTTCGAAGCTTTTGCACTAAAACCTAATGGCCAGTCTCTGCCATTAACTCAATTAAAAAAATTCTCTGAAGTTTATGCTCGTATCAAAAATGACTACGTTGAGGTGGTTGATGATAAAAAGCTTATGACAGATGCCATCAGCGGCATGTTAAAGGGTTTAGATCCGCACTCTGATTATTTAGACGAAGATAGCTTCAAAGAACTCCGCGAAGGCACCTCTGGCGAATTTGGGGGTTTAGGTATCGAGGTCGGACAAGAAAATGGCTATATAAAAGTTATCGCCCCAATCGACGATACACCCGCGAAAAAAGCAGGTATTAAGTCGGGCGATTTAATTATTCGTATAAACGAAAAATCACTTAAAGGTATGAGCTTAAATAATGCTGTGAAACTCATGCGTGGTAAACCTGGTGAAGCCATTGATTTAGTCATTACACGCGAAAGCCAATCTGCACCGCTTAAAATAAAAGTCGTACGCGCGGTAATAAAAATCAAAAGCGTTAAGCAACGTATCTTAGAAAAAGACTACGGTTATTTACGTATTTCAAACTTTCAAAGCAAGACTACAATAAGTACGCGTGATGCCATTGAAAAACTCAAAAAAGAAAACAAATCCAATATCAAAGGCTTAGTTTTAGATTTGCGTGATAACCCTGGCGGCGTTTTAACCGGTGCTGTTGGCGTATCTGACGTATTCTTGAGTAGTGGCAATATTGTATATACCGAAGGGAGAGTTGAAGATGCAGTGATGAGTTATGACGCTACCCCAGATGACTTGCTTGATGGAGCACCTTTAGTGGTATTGGTAAATCAAGGTTCGGCTTCTGCTTCTGAAATAGTTGCAGGTGCACTGCAAGATCATAAACGTGCACTTATCTTAGGCACCAAAACTTTTGGTAAAGGTTCGGTACAAACCGTATTGCCGTTAGATGAAAAAACAGGCCTTAAGTTAACTACCGCTCGTTATTTCACCCCAGCAGGTCGTTCAATTCAAGCTAAAGGAATTGAGCCAGACATAATCGTTGAAGCTTTAGAATTTAAGACTACAGAATCTACAGCAAAAAAAGTCTCCCCATTATCTGAAGCTGATTTAAGTGGGCACTTGAGTAATCCAAATGGCGAAAAAACAGATAATGAGACTGTTGTAAGTGATGCTAATAACAATGAAACAGATGGTGTAGATATTCAAAGGAAGAGTTTGGCTGAAGAAGATTATCAACTTTATGAAGCCCTTAATGTTCTAAAAAGTATGAATTTAGTGCGTTTAATGAATCTTAAAAAAGGCTGATTTAATCAGCCTTTTTTCGTTGAAAAAGACACCCCTGCCCTTTTTTAGTGAGCTTATCGTTTTGTTTTTTTAAACGAATAACTCAATTATTTGCTTGCATGTCTGTTTTCAGCTTAAATAACAACGATTGACCGCTAATCAGTAATTCAAAACATCTGTTTTTACGGTAGAATCTTTGCCCATGAATATTCGCACCCAACTAGACAAAATAATCACTCAAGCTTTAGCTGATACCGGCGCTGAAGACTCACCTGCAGTTGTAAAGACATCTGCACGACCTGAATTTGGTGACTACCAAGCCAATGGTATTATGGGTGCAGCCAAGAAGCTCAAGATGAACCCTCGAGAATTAGCCACAAAGGTTGTAGAGCAATTAGAACAAACCAGCGAAATAACTGAATTAGTTGAGAGTTTTGAAATCGCAGGTCCTGGTTTTATCAATATTCATCTGAAAAATACTTGGTTAGCTGATCGAATCGAACACACACTCACTGCTAATAATTTAGCTATCGAAAAAGCTAGTAATCCTGAAAAAGTTATCATCGATTATTCAGCGCCAAATCTTGCTAAAGAAATGCACGTTGGTCATTTACGTTCAACTATCATCGGTGATTCCATTTCACGTGTCCTAGAATTCTTAGGCCACGATGTTGTTCGACAGAATCATGTGGGAGATTGGGGAACACAATTCGGTATGTTACTTACTTATATGGGTGAGCTAAAACAAAAAGATTCTGAATTAGAAATGCAATTAGCTGATCTTGAGAAGTTCTACCAAGCCGCAAAAATACGATTTGATGAAGATGAAGCATTCGCAACACAAGCTCGCGAAAATGTTGTCAAACTTCAAGCAGGTGATACTAAGTTTTTAAAGCTATGGCAGCAATTTATTGATACTTCATTGAATCATTGTGATGAGATTTATCAAATTCTTGGTGTTAAATTGACACGCGAAGATGTTGCCCCTGAAAGTCAATACAACGACGATCTTGCAAATGTCATTACTGACTTAGATAAAGCAGGTTTACTGACCGAAGACCAAGGCGCACAGTGTGTATTTTTAGAAGAGTTTAAAGGTAAAGATGATTCGATCATTCCAATGATCGTGCAAAAATCTGATGGTGGCTATTTATACGCCACAACCGACCTTGCAGCGCTTCGTTATCGTCATAATGAATTGGGTATGACTCGCGGTTTATACTTAGTAGACGCAAGACAAAGTCTGCACTTAAAGCAAGTGTACGTAGCTGGTAAAAAAGCAGGATTTGTACCTGAATCTACTAGTCTCGAACATATGGCTTTCGGCACCATGATGGGCAAAGACGGCACACCGTTTAAAACGCGAACTGGAGGCACAGTAAAGCTAATTGATTTACTCAAAGAAGCCCAACAGCGTGCCTTTGATTTAGTCACATCAAAGAACCCTGATTTAGATGAAACAAGTCGTCGATCTATAGCAAATACTGTCGGTATTGGTGCAGTTAAATATGCCGATCTCAGTAAAAACCGTACCTCAGATTATATTTTCAATTGGGATACTATGCTTAGCTTTGAAGGTAATACTGCGCCTTATTTGCAATATGCTTATGCCAGAATCCAAAGTATCTTCCGCAAAGCTGGCAACATAAACAGCAGCGCTGAAATTTCTTTAATTGAACCAGCGGAACGCTTATTAGCGACCAAACTACTTCAATTTTCAGAAGCGGTCGAAGTCGTTGCTAAAGATGGAACACCAAATTTTTTGTGTAATTACTTGTTTGAATTATCCGGCAACTTCATGAGTTTTTACGAGGCTTGTCCTATTATGAAAGCTGATGAAGCAACAAAGCACAGCCGTTTGAAATTAGCACAGCTCACTGCAGATACATTAAAGACTGGTTTAGATTTATTGGGTATCGATGTGATGGAGCGAATGTAGGCTCTCCTTATTTTTAATGTAAAATTTTTCGTTGTTTCAACCTTCACCGACATTTCCTTACGGAAATTGTTCTCACCCTCTTTGACTCCTAGGGAGCCTAAAGAGGCAGCTACTTTTTGGCACTTTTAAAAGTAAAAGAGATTTTCAGATACCGTAATCTCGTTCAACTTTAGAGATTCGTGTTTTAAAAGATGAATACCATTTTTCATGTCCGAGCTTTTGCGCCTCGATATGTTCGGCATTCGCTTTCCAGTTTTTAATCGAATCAAGATCAGACCAGTATGAAACTGTAATTCCTAGGTCTTCTCTAGCTGATTCTACTCCCAGAAAACCAACTTGCTGCGATGCGAGCTCAACCATTCTATCTGCCATCTGAGCATAGCCAGTTGAATCGTCATTCAGATGATTAGAAAAAATTACTGCGTAATACGGAGGTTTCGGAGTGTTAGCTATCAAGGACATGGCTTTTCCTTTGAATGAATTTATAAGGTGTGAAGTAGACGCTTTCATTTCATTTTATCTTAAAATAACAATAAGACACCCCCCATCTTTTAGTATGTTTTAAATAAAAACTGTATTTAAACTTCCTTAATTTTTGCACATTTGCTTCATTTTATTTACCTAATAATAGAACAAAATTTCACACTTATAATAATACTAGAAGAAGCAAATGGGCTCATTACTAAAAATAACTACAATTATTGCATGTCTGATTTTATTGCCTGCTTGTGGCGGCGGAGGTAATAGCACTTCATCTACATCAGAGACTCCTGATATTGAAACCACCGATGTAACTACTCCATCAGATATACCTATAGAAGTATCTTCTGTACTAAGATTACCTGAGCAGTTGCACAACTATAGTGACCCTAACTTACCTGCGCATTTCAATACTGCAATCGTGCAAGGTTTTGACAACACGCCTATAGATAACATTGTTTATGATGAGCTTGCAACCTTAGGTCGCGTATTGTTTTATGAAAAACAGTTATCGGCTAATGCAACAATTGCTTGTGCTTCTTGTCATCTACAAGCCAATGGCTTCTCTGATCCAAATCAATTCAGCATTGGTTTTCAAGGTGTAACCACTACCCGAAATTCTATGGGTTTAGCGAATTCTAAATACTATGAGCGCGGTCATTTCTTTTGGGATGAACGTGCTGACACATTAGAAGATCAAGTATTAGAACCAATTCAAAATGATATCGAAATGGGGCTCTCATTAGAGCAGGCTGAAAGCAATATTATCGGACAAAGCTACTACCCCTATTTATTTGAACAAGCGTTTGGTGATAGCACAATAACTTCTGAACGAATGTCTTTAGCGTTATCTCAATTTGTTAGATCAATGGTTTCGTATCAATCTAAATATGATGAAGGTGTCGCCAGTAATTTTATAAATTTTAGTGCTGCAGAAAATAGAGGTCGTACCTTATTTAACTCGGGGCGAACAAACTGCGGAGCTTGTCATATAAATAGTGGTAACAATGGCAATGCTGCTATTTTGCAGCCCGATAGAACCTTCAATAATGGTTTAGATGCGACGCTTGTAAATGATGATAATGGTGTTGGCGATGTGATTAACAATCAAAATCAGAACGGTCGTTTTAAAGTCGGCTCACTAAGAAATATTGAGTTAACAGCGCCTTACATGCACGATGGTCGATTTGCTAACTTATTAGCTGTCGTTGAGCATTATAATTCAGGTGTGCAAGATCATCCTAATTTAGACAACCGTTTACAGCGTAATGGAAATCCAGTGCGTATGAATATGAGTGATCAAGAGAAAGAAGATTTAGTCGCGTTTATGCTAACCTTTACTGATGATTCTTTTGTTAGTGACGATAAATTTTCTGATCCCTTCATTCTTGAATAAGATCAGTTATTTACTTGATATATGATTTTTAGATTGTGGCATAAATTGGTTTTAACCATTATCGGCATAACTGGTGTTGTGTTAATCCTAGCCTTATATATTTCTGATCAAAGCGTTAAAAAAGGCTTCTTATCCTATATCAATCAAGTCGAATCGAATCGCTTAGATGGTCTTGCACAAAAACTTGTCGCGGGCTATCAAGAAAATAATAATTGGGAATTTATTCGTGATAATAGACGGCTTTGGCGTCGTTATAATCAACGCTCTAGATCACCACTATCATCAAGCAATGATAGATCCCAAAACGCAATACCTAGATTACAGGATATAGCTGAAAAAGTAGGAGATATACGAAAACCTCCTAGAGGGTTTGAAGAAGATCCTGATCGCGCTCGGCGCCATCCTCCAAGAAAAAATTCGTCATCAGATAGACTTCCTTTTCCAGATGATGATTTTTCACGGCTACCACCGCCAAGAGGTGATCTCGAGAGAAGAGGCCCACCACGACGTGGCAAGAGACCTCCACCCAGAAACTTAATATTATTAGATACTAATAAGCAGTTTGTTATTGGAGGTGGACAAAAACCTCAGCAGTCATCCGACGCCACTTTGAAAAACTTGAACTTAAACGATAAAGTGATTGGTTATCTTCAGTTTGAACCCTTTACTAAATTTACAGATGAGTTAGATAAACAATTTATTCAGTACCAAAATAATGCATTTCTGAAAATAGCTTTATTGGCTTTAGGCATTATTTTATTTGGTGCAGCCTTATTTGCGGCGTATCTACGATTTCGGATCAATAAAATTGGTGATCATGCTGGCTTACTAACTTCAGGCAATTTTTCATCCCAAAGTCTTGACAAAAGTAAGGATGAATTAGGACAGTTAAGTTCAAAACTTGATGTACTTGGTAAAACTTTAGAAGGTAACCGACTTGCCAGACAACGTTGGGTTTCTGATATATCACATGAATTGAGAACTCCCGTTGCTGTACTCCAAGGTGAAATAGAGGCGATGCAAGATGGTATTCGTAAAATAGACACCAAATCAGTTAATTCATTGCATCATGAAACTTTACGCTTGAGCCGTTTGATTACTGATTTACATCAATTATCACAATCGGATACTGGCTCATTAACTTATGTTACAAAACCAGTAAATCTTGTGGAATTATTGCAAGATGTGATTGTTAAACATCAATATCAGTTTGATTCAAAAAATATCAAGGCTAAATTTAATTCCAGTCATGATGAGTTAATGGTATCAGGTGATGAGCAACGTTTAGAACAACTATTTTCTAACCTCGCTAATAATAGCCAACACTATACCCATGACCCAGGTCAGCTAGAAATTAGCCTAGCCCAGCAAAATGACACGATAATTGTCGAATGGACAGATTCAGAACCAGGAGTGACTGATGATGAATTAGCACATTTATTTGAACGTTTATACCGAGTAGAAGAGTCGCGTAATAGAAACGAAGGTGGTTCGGGCTTGGGCCTATCTATTTGTAAGAATATCGTTGCAGCACATGAGGGAACGATAATTGCAAAACACTCACCTTTGGGTGGCATTACATTTGTTATCACTTTCAAGAATATAAACACATAAATATTCACTTATTAGAGATTAAACACAAAGGAATTAATCCATGTCAGTACCTATTTTAATCGTTGAAGACGAAGTCAAAATTGCAACGTTATTGCAGGATTACTGTCGTGAATCAGGTTATGACACACACATTATTCATAACGGTAGAGAAGCGCAAGAATGGTTGCAAAACAATCCAGCCAAACTCATTTTATTGGATGTAATGTTGCCAGAAGTAGATGGTATTACTATTTGCAAAGAACATCGTTATCATTCTGAAACGCCCATCATTATGGTTACCGCCAAAGTTGAAGAAATTGACCGTTTGATAGGTTTGGAACTGGGAGCAGATGACTACATTTGTAAGCCATTTAGTCCACGTGAACTGATGGCTAGAATTAAATCTGTATTAAGAAGAACTGAAAAAACAAATACACCATCGCAAGTTGATAATACTGACAGCCTCACTCTGGATGAAGAGCGTTACACCGTTAGCTACAACCAGATGAACTTGAGCCTCACAGCAATTGAATTCAAATTATTACAATCGCTACACAATCAGTCAGGAAAAATATTATCTCGTGATCAGCTAATGACACACAGCTATTCTGATAATCGCATTGTCAGCGACCGAACTATTGATAGCCACATCAAAAAACTACGTCAAAAATTAGCGCAATTCGAACTTGAAGAGGAGTTGATTCAATCCGTTTACGGAATAGGTTATCGTTTTCAAGGTATCTAATACCGATAGTTAAAAAAGACACCCCCCTACTTTTAAGCTGTTTTTCTTTCAACTTAAAAATACTCACTATTCAGATCGTCATTACAGTATCAATACTTCGATGGATATTTTAACTTACAAAGGTTTACATTTACGCCCGAGACTTCCACATTTCTTCCCCATTGTTTACTAATTTACTAGCAACAATACAATCTCTTAAACAATGAGATCAGACGGAGAATAAACATGAAAACAGTACTAACAGCATTAATAATCACTGCTTTTTTAGTAGGCACTGCAAACGCAGATCAGAATAAGCACAAACATGGGCAAAATATCGATCAAGTAGTTTCTAGTCTGCAATTAGAATCTGCGACTGCAATAAACTTAAAATCACTGATGCAAAGTCATCGTGACGAAAGGCAGGCATTACGCCAGAAAGTTAAAAAAGATAGAGAACAAAGACAAGCTCTACGCAAGCAACATCGCCAATCTTTACTTAAATTATTAGGATACGAAAAGATGTACGAATTTGAAGAAATGATGCGGGAGAATCGTCCTAAGCGCAGAAAAAACAAACAATAGAAACCGTCTTACTGTAATTACTAGTTTGATTAATTATCTAAGATCAAGCTAATAATTACTAACCCGTTTGATAATTCTGACTTTAAAGTAAATTTAATTATTAACACAACTAAGGCTGCAAATATAATTAAGCCTAAAAGCCGTTAATCAGGAATAATACTTTGGAATAGCCTTTTAGCGTAAGATTGTATTGATTGTATAATTAAAATAAAAATAATTGTAAGTACATGAAAAATAAAACAATTCAAGATAAGCACAATTTAATGCTAATCGCCAGATTTAAGCAGATTATAGCTGTGACTCTTATTTTTCTAACAATTATCATTATTAGTACTGCCTTTCTTAATTTCTCAAGCAACACCATTGGCATTTTAGTTTGTGATTTTATCATCATGTGCTTACTTTTTTTTCTAGCTAAAAAAGACAGAGTAGAGTTAGCAAAGCAATTATATCTGTGGGTAAACCTCCTTATTGCATGCTATGTAGTTTGGAAGAATGGTGGCTTAATTTCCTCAGGTTTAATTTTGGTTTTCCCAATTATTTTGATGACCTCTGCTTTAGTAAGTAGCACAAAAACATTCTATGCTGTTTTTTCTTCTGTGATCATTTTCATTGCTTTGATGGGAGTTGCAACAATAAATGACTGGAAAGTACCTATCGCTTCGGAGTTTGGATATTGGCACTTAATAATGACACTTATTATGTTAAGTGCTTCCGGCTATACAGCCTGGAGATTTAATGGTGATATGCAATACGCCTTAAAGAAGTTAAGAATGGAAGTAGAGAATGTAAATAAATCTCGTTCAGAGATAGAACGTTTAATCCACGATGACCCTCTGACAGGCTTGTCTAGTAAACTAGATTGCATACAGAAATATCACTTACTTAAAGAAAACTCACATAATACAATTGATGAATTATCTTTTTTATCTATCGATATCGACAACTTTAAATCTATTAATGACTATTACAATCATTCTATTGGAGATGAATTATTAAAAAAGGTAGCGATTCAACTAAACAGTCTAATTTCACTTGGTGATATTACCTGTCGCTTAAGTGGTGATGAATTTTTGATAGTTATTTCGAGACCTAAAAATTACAACCTAGAGCAACTCTCAGAAAAAATCTTAAAACGTCTTTCTCGACCTATTGATATTTCTGAATATAAGATAGAAATTACGATATCAATAGGTGCTGCTACTCAGAGTAACTCTACAGAAGATTTTGAAAACATTTTAAAACGAGCAGATTTGGCAATGCATCGTGCTAAACAATCAGGAAAGAACCAGTATTCATTTTACGATGATGAGATTTTAGAACAATCAACAAGGAAACTCGAAATTACTAATGGCCTTAAAGCGGCATTAAAAAATGATGATTTAGAATTATTTTTACAGCCAAAAGTCGATATTGTTAGTGGTAAAATTACGAGTGCTGAAGCCCTGATTCGTTGGGTAGGTAATAATCCAAAAAACTTCTCTCCCGCTGAATTCATTCCTTTAATAGAATCAACGGAACTCATCTGTAGCATCGGTGAGTGGGTCATCAGTAACGCATGTCGTTTATGCAAAGAGCTACATGATAACGGTTTTGAAAAATTATCGGTTTCAGTGAATATTTCTGCTGCTCAGTTTGCTAGAGGCGGTTTGGAGAAAATAATAATTGATGAATTACAAAAATCCCAATTACCGCCAGAATTTTTAGAACTAGAATTAACTGAACATATTTTGTTTCAAGACGATGAAGGTATATTGGATGAGCTCAGTAGAATTAAAGACTTAGGTTTGTCTTTATCCATTGATGATTTTGGCACTGGCTACTCTAACCTCGGTTATTTAACGAAATTTAAAGTTGATTATCTGAAAATCGATCGATCTTTTATAACGGAAATTCATAAGCTTCCTGAAAATATTGCGATCGTAGATGCGATTATTAAAATGGCAAATACCTTAGGCTTAAAAGTGGTCGCTGAGGGAGTCGAAACAGAACAAGAATGGTCTGTCCTTAAGAAGTTAAACTGTGATTTAGGGCAAGGCTTTCTTTGGTCAAAACCAGTACCATCAAAGGACTTTCTGAAATTGACCTCTGAGTCAGTTTAGGGTTTTGTAACAGTTTTTGTAATACCATTGTATGATTTAAGGTTTAACCACGCTCATTCTCAAGCGTTTAGCATCTCCTCTTCTGTTAATTCAATAAAACCAATATCTTCCATAATCCCGTAAGCTGCAGGCAAAACAAATAAGACTAATAAAGTCGAAGTCAGCATACCAAATACAATGCTAGTGACCAATGGTATTAGTATTTGAGCTTGTAAGCTTGTCTCAAGTAGCAACGGAGCCATTCCGGCAACAGTTGTTATCGATGTTAAGAAGATGGCTCTAAAACGATCATGCACTGCCTGACTTGCAGCATCATGAAGTAGCATCCCTTCTTTAACTCTGATTTTCACGAATTCGACTAATAAAATAGAATCATTAACCACCACGCCAGCTAAGGACACAAATCCAACAATACTAGGGAGAGTAAAATCTAAGCCCATTATGTAATGACCTAAAATGGCGCCAATTAATGCCAAGGGAATATTGATCAAAACAACAATGGGTTCACGATAATTTTTAAACTGTAAACTCAGTAATAAAAAAACCCCTAACAGGGCCAAAGCAAAACCTGAAAATATTGAGTTATTGGTCTCCGCGTTATTTTCTACTTCGCCTTTTAGTGAAATTTTCACATTAGGGTATGTTTTTGCTAATTCTGGGAAAAGGCGTTTTTTAGTATCAGCTAATACTTCTGCTGTGTTTGCGACTAACGAATCGATGTTGCCAAAAATATTCACTACTCGTTGATGGTTAACATGTCCGATACGAGCATAATCACGATACTCTTCAATTGAAGCAATACTAACCAGTGGAATACTTTGACCTGTTTTAGAAAAAATCACCATTTCGTCAAAATCTTCTAGTGCGTTATCTAAATCAGAATCTAGCTTTACCGTTATTTCATAAGCTTCACGACCTTGATAAATATCATTCACTTTGGCGCCTTGATAAGCAGCTCTTAGCTGTGAAGACACACTTTGTGCGTCAACTCCTGCCATCAATGCTCCAGGGAGTAGCTTGATTCTAAATTGAGGTTTTCCCGGACGTAAATCATCTAGTACATTAGATACTCCGTTATAGCCAACTAGCCAATGTTGTATCTCGTATGACACTTTGGACAATTCATCTAAATCACCTCCAGTCAGTTGTATTTCTATTGCGCGTCCAGCTGGACCCGTTGCTGGTTCTTTGAATTGGAGACTAATGACTCCTGCTATATCTCCTG
>JBALXO010000076.1:0-17641 GCA_036960615.1 Cocleimonas sp.
TTCATTTCTTCGTTAACGCGTTTCTCAAGTAATGTCGCAGCAATACCTTTTGGGTGCTTGTCTGTATTAGTAACGTGACTGAATTTGATAACAATCTCGCCAGCGTCACAATTTGCGAGTGCTGAGGTGGTTGATAAGGCTAGTGCAGATGTTACTGCTAAACCGATGAGTGCTTTACGCATGTTCTTACTCCTTTGATTAATTGAGAATTATTTTTTAATTTATACATTGGGTTTGTAATAATTCATTATAAACATTGCAGTAACTGTGCCAATGTATGGTTTAGGCTCTATTTATAAAATAATATTAATCTAAATAATTGATTTATAAAGTTTTATATTCTTAATTTATTTAGTTTGAGTGTTGTGTGTGAAAGGCCGAAAGTAATAATAGTGGCGAGATTTCGCCATATTCAGTCAATGCATGGCGGTTTTCCGCCAAAAATCTATTTTAGTTTTATTTCAAATAGTGCTTTCGTTCTAATTGATATTTTTTTAACTTATCTGATAAAGTTTTTCGGGGTAATCCAAGCGATTTTATGGTTTCTGCAAGGTCGCCATTATGAGTAATCAAGGTTTGCTCAATTATCGCCCTTTCAAAGTTATTCATTTGTTCTGGTAAACTTAAATTATCGGGAGATTGGTTTGAATTCATTAGGGCATCAAGATCGAATTTGAAACTTTCTCCTAGCAGTACATAACGTTCTGCAATATTTCTAAGCTCACGAATATTTCCTGGCCAATCATGTTTAAGTAATACCTGAACTGCTTTCGAGTCTAAAGCAGGCATCTCAGCTTTGGTTCTTGCAGCAGCAACCAATACGAAATGCTGAAATAACATCGGTATATCCGCTCGACGTTCTCTCAGTGGAGGTAGCTCTAGCATGACGACATTCAACCTATAATAGAGATCTTCTCTAAACTCATTTCTCTCTGAGGCTGTTTTTAAATCTACTTTTGTGGCGGCTAAAACGCGAATATCTAAAGGTAGCGATTTGTTAGAACCCAATCTTTCAATACTGCGTTCTTGTAGGACTCGCAATAGTGGTATTTGTGTTGTCATTGCCATACTTTCTATTTCATCAAGAAATAAAGTGCCACCATTGGCATGCTCAAATTTACCAATACGTTTTTGTTTGGCATCGGTAAAAGCTCCTACTTCATGGCCGAATAGTTCGCTGTTGAGTAACTGCTCTTGAATCGCTCCGCAGTTTATAGCGACGAAATGATTATCGCGACGTTTGCTTTGTTCATGCAAAGAGCGTGCAACTAATTCTTTACCAGTGCCGGTTTCACCCATAATCAATACATCGGTGTTGGCATTTGCTACTTGTCTAATCAAATAACGTAACTGTTTAACGGCGGGAGTTTTACCAATAATACGAGGACCTATGCGGTTTTGGCTGGCTAACTCTTCTTTCAATAATCTGTTTTCTAAGCTCAATTGACGTTGATTTAAGGCACGATTAATTTTATCTACGAGTAAAACATTAGAGAAAGGTTTTTCGAGGAGGTCATAAGCGCCTCGTTGAATCGCATTAACAGCGGTGCTGACATCGGCATGGCCACTAATAAGAATCACGGGCAGTTTTGAATCAATAGCTAAACATTTATCTAACAACTCCAAGCCATCTATTTCTGGCATTCGAATATCACTGAGTATTACACCATTAAGGTCTGCAGATAACTTAGGTATTAAGTCTTTAGCTGAACTGAAAGTTTCGACGTGAAGATTTGCTAGTTGTAAGGTTTGAGAAATTGACTTCCTTACTGATTCTTCATCATCAACAAGAAAAACGGTGGGTGAATTCATAAATTGGTTCGCTCTCTTTGGCAGGTTATTTATAAGTTAATCAAAAGATTATTTACTGCTTATTTACTGCTTGAGTTGAAGGAAGACAAAGCGTAAATAATGCCCCACCTTTTTCATGATTACGAGCATCCAGTGAGCCATTCATATCTTTAGCTAAATTAAACGAAATAGATAAGCCAAGTCCTAAGCCTTTTGTAGTTGGTTTGGTCGTGAAGAAAGGCTCAAAAATACGATGTAAATTACTCTCCTCAATACCAGGTCCATTGTCCCTTATTTCAATGCAATATTGGAGTATTGAATCGACAGTTATTTCAGTAATATTAATCCAGATATTTCTCTCTAAGTTATTGTTAGTCGCAGAAATAGCGTTACTGATTAAGTTAACTAAAATCTGACTTAACCAAATTTCATCGGCTAAAACCGTCCTTGTTTTTCCAACTACAGTTTTGCCATAATTGATATTTGTGCCACTACTGACTATTTTAGAATTTATGATTGAAATAGCATTTACAATTGCGTCGTTTATATTAACCGATGTTAAATCGCCTTTACTTTTTCTGGCGAAGGACTTTAATTGTCCCGTGATAGCAGCCATGCTTTCTGTGAGCTTGGTGATTTCATGAAGATTGGACTCGACCATATCTAAACGATCTTTTTTCAGAAACTGTCCTGCATTATCCGCATAGGCACGAATAGCAGTAAGCGGATTGTTAATCTCGTGGGTTATACCAGTAGATAACTGTCCAAGAGCCGCCATTTTCGCAGCTTGGATTAGGTCTTCTTGAGATCTCTTTAGAGCTTTGGTTCTTTCTCGAACTTTGTTCTCCAAATTTAATCGTGCTCGTTGTCGAAATTCTTTGCGTTGGTTCTGTATCTTCAATAACAACCCAGTGAGCGCAGAAATTAAAAAGATTACGATGCTACTGATTAATACATTTCTAGATATTTCTTTTTGCGCGATAGAATATTCAGATAAGACTCTCACATCCCAATTAGCTAATTCCATTCTTTTACTGAGCATTTGGTGTTTTTTGTTAAACAGTTGTATGACTTGGAAGCCTTCATATTTGAGATTAATACCATCATTGCCTAACGATTCTAATTTTTTATTGCTACTCAAAAATGCACTGCCATTATTATCAGTAACAACAAAATCAATTTCAGATATCCAGTTAGAAGCGATAGCACTTAATGGAACTTGAGCTGCAATAACCCCTATAACTTTATTGTTAAATTGAACTGACCGTGCAAAAAAATAGTAACGTTCTCCATCTCCAGATTGAGAAGTAAAATGCCGGCCCAGAGCGTTCTGACTCGCTTGTTTAAAATATGGCCATGATGAAAAATCCTGTTTGATAAAGGATTCTTTTTCAGCCCAATTACTCGATGAAACAACCTCGCCGACAGGATTCATTAAGAAAATACTAGTAGTGCCTGAAATATTATTAGTGAGCTCTAAAGATAAATTGATACTCTCTTGTCGCTGAGCGTATTTATCCGTGGCTTTAGGAGTTCTTAAAAACTTACGTATATCACTATCATTTGACAGTAGAGAAGGTAAGTAAGAGTGACGTTCAAGTGTAATTTCAAGCTCATTAACGATTTGAAGAAGTTGGACTTCAATGCTGCTTTGGAGCTTGTTTTCAGCATTTTTTTTAGCTACCAAATAAGCCATGAGTAGGGCTAAAGATGCGACTAAAATGATGAGTAATAAAAGTGACTTGGTTGATTTCATTCTGTTTTGTTGAATCTGGTATCAATTAAAAAGAACTGAATAACAAATCATCAGTTAATTATTTACTGTCGAGATATACCATAACATAAGGAAATAGCACTTTTCATAACGCGCTATTTCAAAACAGTCAAAAAGGTGGGGGTGCCTTTTTTATTAAAGATATTTATATATTAAAGACTAAACTAGCTTTAAAACAAAATAGTTCTTTTTACCGCGCTGTAACAATACAAATTTATCATTAATTAAATCAGCTTTTGTTAACTGGTAGTCTTCGCCAACTTTTTCTTTATTTACAGAGATTGAGTTTTCTTTTAATGCACGACGGGCTTCACCATTTGATTTTAAGAAACCGGTTTCAGTCGCTAATGCCGCGACAATATCCATTCCCTCGTTAAACACCGATACGGGAACTTCTGCTTGTTGTACTCCATCAAATACATCAAGAAAGGTCTGATTATCTAATTGTTTTAGATCATCGCTGGTTGATTTTCCAAACAGAATTCCGCTCGCTTGAATCGCTTTTTTTAACTCTTCTTCAGAATGTACCATTGAGGTAATTTCATTGGCTAAACGCTTTTGTAAAAGTCTTTGATGTGGCGCTTCTTGGTGTTCAGCGATCAACGCTTCAATTTCAGTCTGACCTAAGAAGGTAAATATACGAATGTAGTTTTCACTGTCTGTATCAGCTGAATTTAACCAATATTGATAGAATTTGTAGGGTGAGGTGTCTTTGGCATCTAACCAGACATTACCACCTTCACTTTTACCAAATTTAGAACCATCGGCTTTTGTGATTAATGGGCAGGTTATTGCATAAGCTTTTCCATGTCCTATTCTTCGAACTAGCTCGGTTCCTGTGGTGATGTTTCCCCATTGATCGCTACCTCCCATTTGTAAGGTACAGTTTTTATTTTGAAACAAGTGAAGGAAGTCGTAACCTTGCACAAGTTGATAAGTAAACTCTGTAAAACTCATGCCTTCAGAGCCACCACTACCAGTGTCTGCTTCTCCAGGTTTGATACGATTCTTTACAGAATCTTTAGCCATCATGTAATTAACTGTGATGTGCTTACCTACATCGCGAATGAATTCTAAGAATGAAAAGTCTTTCATCCAATCGTAGTTGTTAACTAACTCTGCGCCATTTTTTGTATTGGTATCGAAATCAAGAAAATGACCAAGCTGTAACTTAATCGCTTCCTGATTATGGCGTAACGTTTTTTCATCCAATAAATTACGTTCAGCGGACTTGCCCGAAGGGTCGCCGATCATTCCAGTTGCACCTCCAACCAAAGCTACAGGCTTATGCCCACAACGTTGAAAGTGGGCCAGCAACATAATGGGTACGAGATTGCCAATATGTAAGGAATCTGCGGTTGGATCAAAACCAACATAAGCAGAGCGCATCGCTTCTAGTAAATGCTCTTCAGCGCCTGGCATAACATCATGAATCATGCCGCGCCATGTTAGTTCTTGAATATAGTTTTTCATAATAAATCGGTTATCATCAAATATTGGAGAGCATTATAGGCGAGATTGAAGATAAAAAAAGACACCCCCCACCTTTTTGGGCATTTTTACTATGAAATGCCTAAAAAGGTGGGGGGTGTCTTTTTGATTACTCTTAAATAAACTCAGCAACAGTCTGTTTTTGATTCGCAATAGCAAGCGCATCAGCTAAATCAACTTTATTGTTAAATAAAGCCCAACCTGTAACGACACCTGAAATATTCGGTAATTGAGAAAGTGTAGACACATCATCGATCGAGCTAATCGTTCCACTTGAAATAACTGGACAGGATAATTCTGAAGCTAACTGGGTTGTATTCGCCATACTGCTTTCTAATAACTCGTCATATAGATCAATATCCGTATAGATGATTCCTGCCACTCCTGAGTTTTCATAGCGTTTTGCTAAATCGTAAACAGAGAATGCAGATTCCTCTCTCCAGCCATGAGTCACGACTTTTCCATTTCTTGCATCAATACTGACTACAATTTTATCGGGGTGATGAGCGCAAGCATTTTCGATAAGGCGCTGATCTAGAGCGGCAGAGGTTCCTAATACTACTCGCTGTGCTCCATCATTTATCCAATTTTCTATGGATGTCTCTGAACGAATCCCGCCACCTACTTGTACAGGAATATTAGATTGTTTGATAATATCTCGAATAATGTCACCATTATCATTACTATTATCAAAAACTCTATCTAAATCAATTAAATGCAACCATTCTGCACCTGCATCTTCAAACTGTTTAGCGGCTTCAAGTGGTGAAATCTCAAAAACTTGGGGGTTGTGAATGCTTCCGTGTTTGAGGGTTACGCATTTGCCATTATGTAATTCAATATCGGGGTAAATGATCATCAATCTGCTCCTTATATTAATTTATCTAATAGTTATAACACTTTTATTGATAGCTCGGGTAATTTGGTTTTAAACGCGAACTGAATTGTTTTAAAAGACATCTCACATCTTTTTGATGGTTTTTAGAAATTTCTTATTCAGTATCCATTGATCTAATTAATTGAATGCTCGCTGTTTCCTCTTTATCATGACAATAAATATTAAGCTAACAAACTAATTAAGGATAAAAAATTATGGCAAAGTTTATGCTGGTTTACTTAGGTGGAGAGCAACCTAAGAATCAAGAAGAGGGAAAGAAACACTTTGAAGAATATCGTGCATGGTTGGTGTCTCTGGGCGATGCCGTAATCAGCGCAGCAAATCCGCTTAAAGATACCCATGTTATTAGTACTGAAGGTGGAAAAGCACAAGCTGGAAGTTCAACTATGATGTCTGGATTTTCAGTGCTCGAGGCTAACTCGATCGAAGCAGCAGCGTTGATGTCTGAGTCATGCCCGTTTCTTAAAATAGGTGGGACACTTGAAATATCTGAATTAATTGAAATGAATATGTAGATTTCAAATAGAAAGCTCAAAAGGTGGGGGGTGTCATTTAAAAGACACCCCCCACCTTTTTAGTGATTCTTATTATCTAGCTATATGAACTGAACATATTAAAACTAGAGTAATACCTTCTCAATCCCACCTTTAGAAACTCGCTCCACAAACTCTGCATTCCAATTATCACCATGCATGTGCTTCATCACCTCGACTACGATGTAGTCAGTATCCATACCTGTGCTATCGGCATAGCGTGATAAGCCTTGAACGCAGGCAGGACAGTTAGTGAGTATCTTTACATTGCCATTTTCAGCGGTATCTGTACCGACTTGTTTAACTATGCCTTCGCGTAAGCTTTCTTCTTTCTTAAAACGTAATTGGCTTGCGATATCTGGACGACTTACGGCAAAGGTTCCCGCTTCGCCACAACAACGATCTGATAACTCAACATCTTGGCCCATGATTTCTGAGGTCAATTTGGTTGGGTCATAGTTTTTGATTGGGCTGTGACAGGGGTCGTGATAGACGTACTTGGTCCCTTCGACACCTTCTAACTTAACGTCTTTCTCAAGCATATATTCATGAATATCTAACAAACGGCAGCCAGGGAATATTTTCTCAAATTGGTATTTGAGTAACTGATCCATGCACGTGCCACAAGAGACGATGACCGTATTGATTTCAAGATAAGTTAGAGCTTGGGCGATACGATGGAACAACACTCGGTTTTCGGTGCTGATTTCGTTGCCTTTGGCAATGTCACCACTTGATGTTTGCGGATAGCCACAACATAAATAACCTGGTGGTAAAACGGTTGTTGCCCCGGTTTCGTAGAGCATTGCAATGGTAGCCATGCCTATTTGTGAGAACAGTCTTTCTGAGCCACAACCAGGAAAATAGAATACGGAATCTCCACGGTCTTCATCGCTTAAATTCGCTTTACGAATAATAGGAATTACCTTGTCATCTTCTAAACCCAAACTAGCTCGTGTGGTGCGCATTGGTACACTTTTGGGTAAAGGATTTTTTACAAATTGAATCACATGCTCGGTCAAGCCTGCATTACCTGTGGTTCTTGTAGGGCGTTCTTCAGTTTTTAATAAGCCAAAGCGTTTGAAAAGTGAATGACCTAAGCGCTGTGCTTTAAAACCTACTTGAATCATAGTCGCGCGCATCAACTTGATGGTTACCGGATCTTTGATATTCAAGAAAGTCATAGATGCCCAAGTGACAATATTGGTTTTCTTTTGCTTACGTTCCCGCAAGATATTACGCAGGCGTATTGTGACTTCGCCAAAATCAATATTGACAGGACAGGGGTTTAAACACTTATGACATATCGTGCAATGATCAGCGATATCATTCATTTCGTCAAAGTGGCGAAGAGAAATTCCTCGTCGTGTTTGTTCTTCGTATAAAAATGCTTCAAGTATTAAGCCTGTTGCAAGAATCTTGTCACGAGGCGAATAGAGTAGATTCGCGCGTGGGATATGTGTGTTACAGACAGGCTTGCATTTACCGCATCGCAGGCAATCTTTAATGTCGTCATTAAGTGCGCCGAGCTCATTGTGTTCTAGTAATAAAGCTTCGCGTTCAACCAGTCGTAATGACGGTGTGTAGGCATTTTGTAATCCAGAACCGGGCATCAGTTTGCCACGATTAAAATGTCCATTAGGATCTATTTTTTCTTTGTAGCCAGCAAAATCATCAATTGCATCTTGTTGAAGGTAATGCATTTTCGTTAAGCCAATACCATGCTCGCCTGAAATTACGCCATCCAAAGAAATAGCTAATGCCATGACCTGATCAACAATACGATCAGCCTCTTGCATCATTTCGTAATCGTTTGAATTTACGGGGATATTGGAGTGCACATTGCCATCACCTGCGTGCATATGAAGTGCCACAAACAATCGCTTTGAGAGAATGCGTTTGTGTATGCTAAGCACTTCTTCGCGCAAGGGTTTTAGCGTTAAGCCAACTAGAATATTTTCCAGTGGTTTTTTAATATCTGTTTTATATGAAATGCGTAAATCACGACGCAGAAGTAAATTCATCAGGGTGTCAGTGTCACGACACTTATCTTTAGCAGTATCGTCTAATAACTCAACGTGTTGATTCGCGCTTTCATCTGCATGGGTTAAAATGGCTTGCCAGCGAGTTCGTATTTTTTCTAAATGGGATAAGGAAATGTCTTTTTTCGCTTGAAGCATAGCGGTGTTTTCTTCGCTGTCTTCTTGACCCACTTGAGCGCGAATTTTTTTATCTAACTCTGGGTTAACTTCACCGAAAAGTTTTAGCAAGGAGTCTATTAGAGCCAATTTATTAGTAATAGATTGATGTACATTGATACGCTCAATACCTTCACTATATTTATCCAAATTATGCAGTGGAATAACCACGTCTTCATTGATTTTAAAAGCATTGGTATGCGCTGCGATAGCAGCAGTGCGAGCGCGATCAGCCCAGAATTGTTTTCGCGCTTCAGGTGAAATAGCAGTAAAACCTTCACCATCACGGGCATTACAGATCTTCACCACTTTTGCAGCGGCTTTAGCTACTTCTTTCTCGTTATCGCCAACAATATCAGCGATTAATACCATTTTAGGGAAACTCCCACGGGCGGCTTTTGGCGTATATTTAACCGCATGCACATAGCGTTCATCGAGATGTTCTAAGCCAGCAAGTAACACATTATCATTGCCGTCTAAGAAGTCTTTTACCTCTACAATTGCAGGAACAGCTTCTTGCAAATCAGTACCATAAAATTCCATACACACAGTACGAATATGATCAGGCATACGATGAAGAATGAATTCTGATGAAGTAATTAAACCATCGCAACCTTCTTTTTGAATGCCTGGTAAGCCTCCCAAGAATTTATTGGTAACGTCTTTGCCTAAGCCGTGTTTACGGAAAAATTGCCCAGGGAAGGTGAGTGTTTCTGGATCGCCTTTGATGGTTTTGCCATTTTTAGTAAAACGGGTAACACGAAACTGTACTTCTTCTTGATCATGAATTTTTCCGAGATTGTGATTGAGCCTTTCAACTTCTAGCCATTCAGCATCCGGTGTAACCATTCTCCAAGAAACGAGATTATCTAAAGCTGTTCCCCACATAACCGCTTTTTTACCGCCAGCGTTCATGGAGACATTACCGCCGATGGTTGACGCATCTTGTGACGTTGGGTCAACTGCAAACACTAATCCTTGACTAGTCGCGAGATCAGAAACGCGTCGCGTGACTACTCCTGCATCAGCACGAACCACTGAGACTTCTTGATCAACACCAGGTAGGTCATTACGTTTTTGCACAGCGCCTAAAGTTTCAAGTTTTTCGGTATTAATTACCGCACTCATTGCATCTAAAGGAATCGCGCCGCCGGTGTAACCTGTACCACCACCGCGCGGTATTACTGTTAAACCCAGTTTTATGCTGGTTTGTACTAATGCAGCAATTTCTTCTTCAGTATCAGGGGTGAGAACAACGAAGGGTAATTCAACACGCCAATCAGTGGCATCAGTAACATGCGAGACGCGAGCTAAGCCATCAAATTGGATATTATCTTTGCGTGTGATTGCACGGTATTGTTTTTTCGCAACTTTGCGCAGTGCGTAATAATCAGCAAACCATTGTGCAAAATCGTCAACAGCTTTGAATGAAATATCGAGTAGTTCAAGTGTGGTTTTACTGACACCTGCTCGTTCTTTAATTTTGTTCAGACGTTCGCGTTTTGATTCAATTAGTGAGAAGCGACGTTTTTCATTTTCTAGTAAATCGTCTTGAATATATGGGTTACGCATTACCACCCACATGTCTCCCAAAACCTCGAGTAACATGTGTGCAGAAAGACCTGTGTGTCGATGTTCTCTGAGTGATTCGAGAATTTCCCAAGCACGCTCACCTAAAATACGAAGGATGATTTCTTTGTCTGAAAACGAGGTATAGTTGTAGGGTATTTCGCGGTACAGCTTTTTAATATTCATGGAGCCAATTTATTGATTCATTTAGAGCCAGAATTTTAACGTGTATCTATAGGAGTTGATACAAACCATGTTAAAAATGGCTAAATTAATGCGAAGACGGAATATAACATAAGCGACTTCTAGTTATACTAAAAAATAGAATTTTGTATAGTTAATTGAAAGGATAAGAATGGATTCAGAAAAACTTATAGCTCATCGAGGTGATAATATTCACTACCCAGAAAATACTTTAGTTGCTATTGAATCTGCATTAAAAGCAGGTGCCTTGGCGTTCGAATTTGATGTGCAAATGAATGCAGATCAAAGTTTAGTTGCTTTCCATGATGTTGATTTCAAACGTATGAACGGCGATAGTAAAGCTAAAATATTTCAGGTCAGCGATGCAGAAATGGCTGAACTCAGCGTGCACGAGCCGGATCAATTTGGGCAACAACATTATCCGACATCTGTCAGCTATTTTGATGAAATTATAGCTTTGTTGAAACGTTATCCCAAAGTACAAGTGTACGTTGAAATCAAAGACGATAGCCTGGAATTTTTTGGTGTTGAATTAGTCATGACTAAAGTTTTGAAGAGTCTTGAAGGTTTCGAACAGCAAGCCATTATTATCAGCTTTAACAAATCAGCACTTACTTTCACAAGAACGCATAGCAATTTTAAAATAGGTTTTGTATTTGAAGAATTTAGTGCACGTATGAAAACTGTTGCTACGGAGCTGAATCCTGAATACATGATTAGTTGGTATGAAGTTATGCCTGAAGAAGAGCTTTGGCAAGGCGACTGGCAGTGGATGATTTATACGGTTAATGATCTTAAATTAGCGAAGCGTTTGTTAAAACGTGGTGATATTGATTTTGTTGAAACGGATAATATTCAATTACTATTGAATGGCTAGAAGATGTTTTAAAAAGACACCCCCTACCTTTTTGTCACTTCTTAACTATTGTTTAATCTACTCAAATGGCTTTCGAGTTGAGTGAAATACGCTCAAGTAATAATGATAAAGCGGCCATGCAATCAAGCTAGTCAATACGGTTAGCCAGTAGCCCCAGCCTTTCGGAGAGTTACCCGTAATACCTAAGATCCACAAGTTAATTAGTAGGTATGTACCAAGCACTAAACAGAGTAAGAATAATTGCTGAAAGAAGCTATCTAGCAATAAACGCGAGCGCATTCGTAAGGTTAAAAACAGCACAATGGTAAAGCCTAAAGCGTGTTGCCCAATAATTGAACCATAGACAGCATCAATCATTAAACCTACAAACCATGCTAGTAGCAAACTCGATTTGTTTGGCGAAACTAAACCCCAATGGATGAAGGTTAGTGCCAACCATTCAGGGCGATACAGAACCCACTCGGCGCGCATAGGTAAAATGGTCAAAGCAAAAGCAATGATTAAGGATAAAATGATGGCACCAGCAAATCGAGGTGTAACTTCTTCCATTGCTATTGCTCAGCCGGTTTTTGTAAAGAACTTTTTTCAGGGTTGACTGAGTCACTGTCTTTGTTGCTGTCCAAAGACTCAACTGTAGCTGAAAAATCTGCACGCCAAATCATTAAAATTTCGCGCGTTTTATTGAAGTTAGATAATGACTTCGCGCCAACACGCATAAATGAATCACCTGGGTTATAAGCTACGCTATCTACTTCTGCTACCGGAAAATCAGCTGGAAAAAGTTGTCCCAAACCTGAGCTTACAAATTTATCACCTGTTTGAATATCTACACTTGTTTCGACATGTTTTAATTCCAGACGATTTATTTTACCCGTACCTACAGCGAGTGCGCCTTGACCTGTTCGTGTATTTCGAACATGTATCGCGTGTCTCACATCAGTTAACTGCATAATAACGGCTGAATTTGGTGTTACGCTTTCTGCTTGGCCGTAAATATTATTACCAGCTAAAGCGACTTGGCCGACGAAAATCCCATCGTTTGAGCCTTTGTTGATGACCACATTTTTGCTAAAAGGATTGGATGAAACTGACAAAATTTCGGTAAGGGTGAATTTTTCTCGTACTGCTGGAGTCGCACTCAACTGACTTCGTAAACGCTGGTTTTCGCGAGCGATAGAATAATATTTTTGATCGCGCGCAGCATACACCCCCACTAAGGCGCGTAACTCACGATTAGCACTGGATAAATCACTATGATCAGAGAAAAACTCGCGCGAAAACTGAGTTAATCTAAAGGGTAAGTCCACTGTGTATTGCAAAGGATAGACAAAAAACTTAGTCACGATGGTGCGAACTGGTGTTAAGCGACCGCCACGATAATCCAAAGTCATCAAGGCGAGCGAAAGCAAGGCTAATAATCCAAACTTAATTAGATAACCTTGTTGCTTACTGTCGTCTCTATCTAGATTGTAAATAACAGACTCCCCAATTTTGGTCTCTTATTATAGATGCTTGCTTTATTTGCTGGAAATCGATATTTATTCTGATGCCCAAAAATCAAAACTATCATCATCCAGCATGTCAAGAATACGTCCACCACCACGAGCAACACAAGTCAGTGGGTCATCCGCAACAACTACTGGAATACCGGTCTCTTCCATCAGCAAACGGTCCAGATCACGTAACAATGCGCCACCACCTGTAAGTACGATGCCTCTGTCAGCAACGTCTGCACCTAATTCAGGCGGCGTTTGCTCTAATGCTGTTTTAACTGCACTTACGATACCGAATAACGGCTCTTGTAGTGCTTCAAGAATTTCGTTACTGGTTAATGTAAAGCTACGAGGTACCCCTTCTGAAAGGTTACGACCTTTAACTTCAAGTTCCATTAATTCTTTACCAGGATAAGCAGAACCAATTTTACATTTAATGTTTTCTGCAGTCGCTTCACCTATCAGCATGCCGTAGTTACGACGAACATAACTGATAATCGCATCATCTAAACGATCGCCACCAATACGAACTGATGCTGAATAAACAATGCCGCGTAAAGACATAATGGCGACTTCTGAAGTACCACCACCGATATCAAGTACCATCGAACCCACAGCTTCATCAATCGGTACGCCTGCACCAATTGCCGCAGCCATTGGCTCTTCAATCAAATATACTTTACGTGCGCCCGCGCCCATTGCTGAATCTTTAATCGCACGACGTTCAACTTGAGTTGCGCCACAAGGCACACAAATAACTACACGTGGACGTGGTCCAAAAATTCTTCTTGGGGCGACTTTGCCAATAAAATGTTGAAGCATTTTTTCGGTATAAGTGAAGTCGGCGATTACGCCATCTTTCATTGGACGAATTGCGGTAATATTTTCAGGCGTACGACCCAGCATTTTCTTCGCTTCAACACCAACAGCTTCTATCTTTTTTGGGCCACCTGGGCCACGGTCTTGGCGGATAGCAACAACCGACGGTTCATCGAGTACAATGCCTTTGCCGCGCATGTAGATCAGCGTGTTTGCGGTTCCCAAATCGATAGATATATCGTTTGAAAACATACCAAAAAATGCTTTAAACATAGAAATTTTCCGAAGTTTTAAGTTGTTGCAGCCCAGTACAAACTAAAATGATAAGCCCATTATAAGGTTATTGTTTATCTTTATAAGCTATATTTTAAAATCAGAGTAATAGCTATAAAAAAAAGACAGCGTAATGTAACAATCACAGAAGAATAGAGCAAGAATTTGCTCAATTATGTGCACTCAATTAGAATGCGCCCCCTTGCTACAAAAAAGCCTATTATAATGAAAGTTCTGATCGTTTTCACCCATCCAAATTCGAACAGTTTTAATCACGCCTTATTAGAGAAAATCACGGCAGGATTACAGCAGTCAGGGCATGATGTAAGAGTTAAAGATTTATACCAAGAAGATTTCAATCCCGTTCTTAATTCTGATGATTTATCACAACTCCACCAAGGTGATATTCCAGCTAGAATAGCTAAAGAACAAGAGCAATTATTATGGGCTGAAGGATTGGTTTTTATCTATCCATTATGGTGGTTCACGCCACCTGCGATGCTAAAAGGCTGGTTCGATGTAACACTTAGTAATGGCGTTGCGTTCGAATATTCAAGCACAGGTGCGAAAGGCTTGCTCAAGCATAAAAAAGCGCTAGTAATGATTACTGCAGGTGCATCAGAAGATTATTTTATAGAAAAAGATCAATTGGAAATTTCTTATCGTCCAATTACCGATGGTACGCTAGTATTCTGTGGCGTCGAAGACGTCTCACATAAAATCTATTATGATATCGTGAATAGATCTGATGAAGAACGTGCTGAAATACTGGAGAAAGCTGAACAACTTGGCTTGGAATTTTAAAACTCAATAACTCAAATTATAGGCTAGTCAGATATGAGTGAAACAACGGCAGATTTTCTTAATTATAAAATTTATCAGTCAGTGACTGAGTCAGAAGATCTAAAAGCTCAAGAAAAAACGCCATTAGTCATTTTGCACGGTTTACTAGGTTCGATGGATAACTGGCGTGGCCAAGCAAAGCGCTTATCTCAAAACCGCACAGTAATAACGATGGATTTGCGCAATCACGGAAATTCACCTCATGTTACTGGTATGAGTTATCGTGAAATGTATGAGGATGTGTTGTCGTTATTAACTCATCTGAATATCGAAAGCTTCGATTGTCTTGGGCATTCAATGGGCGGCAAAGTTGCGATGCAATTGGCATTGGCTAACGGTATCTCCAACCACAATCAGCCAAATAAACCTATCTTAAACAAACTGATTATCGTTGATATTGCTCCACGTCCTTATCCTTTATGGCATCAGCAAACACTCGAAATAGTCATGAAAGCGCCTGTCGCTGAATTAGATTCACGCGAAGCAGTCGATGACTATCTGCAAGATTCGATTGATGATGCGACCGAGCGCGGTTTCATGATTAAAAACTTACGTCGTGCAAATGAAAACGATGAACCAAGTACAGGCTTTCGTTGGAAATGTAATATTTCAGAGATCGCTCGTGGATATTTAAAAATAGCGGGTTTTAGTACAGCAGAGGCGACCTTCAATAATAAAACGTTATTTATAGGCGGTGGTGATTCACCTTATATTCGCGAACAAGATCATCCTATTATCAATTCACTGTTTCCTAATTCAACAATAATAACTATCGAGAACGCAGGGCATTTGCCTCACTTTCAGCAAGCTGATGAATTCTTTGAGCGAGTTGATGGTTTTTTACGATAGACTCTTACTACTAATATTTAAAGTTGGTAAGACATGAGCAATAGTAGAGACCCTTATCTAGAAAACAAACACACTTCACTGAGAACCCTAGCAATGCCAGCCGATGCGAATCCAAGTGGTGATATATTTGGTGGCTGGATCATGTCTCAAATGGATATTGCAGGCGCATCCTATGCGCGTCAAATTGCCCAATCACGAGTCGTGACAATCGCAGTTGAAGCGATGACATTCTTATTGCCTGTATTTGTCGGCGATGAAGTCAGTTGCTATTGTGAAACAGAAAAAATTGGCAGAACCTCAGTTGCAGTAAAAATCGAAACATGGGTAAGACGGGATCGCCTTACAGATGAGAGTATTAAGGTTACTGAAGCGGTTTATACCTATGTCGCTATTGATAAAAACCGTAGGCCACAGCCTTTACCTAAATAGAAACAGTCCAGCCGGAGCGCAGCGAAGACAACGTAGGAGTGTAACGACGATGACCTGTAGGGTGAGTTTTTCATTTAATTGAAATTAAAAAACTCATAAAAAGTAGGGGGGTGTCTTTTTATATTTATTAATTAAAGATTTTAGCTTTTAGTTATCGCCAACACCAAGTCCATGACATTTGTGCCTGTTGCACCCGTAACAATAGTATCTTCAGTCGAGTTTAAATAACTATTCGAATCACTAGCTGTTAAATAATCCTCAGCATTGAGTTTATTAGCAGAACCACGACTGACTGTTTCAACATCAACGATTGCGCCAGTAGCATCACTCACACCATCCGAACCATCAGTGCCTGCTGCTAGTAAAACCGTATTCGGATTGCCTGCCATTGCGATTGCGGCTGATAAAGCTAAATGTTGGTTTCTACCACCAGCACCAGGGTTTTCAGGTAGATAAACCATCGTTTCTCCACCCCAGATAAATAGCGTATTTTCATTTTCTTGGGATTTTTTAACACAAGTTTTAGCGACTTCTGAGGCTTCTCCATCTAAAAACTCAGATTGAATATCAATTTTATAGCCAAGTTGCAGAGCTTTTTCTGCTGCCGCTTTTTTAGCAACGTCCAATGAGGCAATAATCTTCCAAACAAAACCAGTTGCTTGTTTACGTTGCTGGAATGCAGGGATTTTTTTAGTGAATTCTTCGGGTAAATCAGGCAATTCAATATCATCGACAGGAAACAATAAACCAGAACCGATATCCGCAGGGCCATCACCAGGTACGTCTGAAATCATCAAGCAATGTGTTTGGCGGTCATCAATAAACTGCCACAAACCTCCGCCTTTAATTTTTGAAATGCGACGTCTAATCGCATTCATTTGATTAATATTGTAGCCGTTTGCTAATAGATAATCGGTGAGTTCCTGAAGCTGCGTCAAATCCCATCCATCGTGCAACATTTCAACTAATGAAGATGCGCCACCTGAAATCAAAAATATACAGGCCTCACCTTTAGGTAAACAACTTACATAATCTGTTAAAGCAATGCCCGCTTTCATCGTAGCTTGTTTGGGAAGAGGGTGATCCGATTCAAGAGAAAGCACTCGAGGATCATTCAGCATTTTATCGCTGATGTGGTCGTGCTTTGAAATCAATAAGGCAGATCTAATCCGTTTGTTTGTTGATGTTTCAACAGCAATAACGCCCTGTAACATTGCATCAGCAGCTTTGCCGATGGCTACAACATGAAATTGATCAGGGTAATCTCCTGATTCTAATTCTCGTTTTACTGCAGGTGTTCCACCTACGGCTTCAATCGCTGCGTTGAAAATATTTAATAGATCTGATCGTGTTTGTTTCATGATTTTAATTAACTAAACGGATAAATAGGTAAAAAGTAGGGGGTCATTTTAAGTCTAATAAAATGACACCCCCCACCTTTTTAGGTGTTTTAAGATTAAACCAAACCACGCGCTAAATCATTCTGAATATCACCAATATCTTCTAAACCTACTGATATTCTCAATAATCCATCTTCAATTAATGTTTCATCTCGTAATTCTTGGCTCAAACGTCCATGAGTTGTACTGGCTGGATGAGT
>JBALXO010000077.1:0-10662 GCA_036960615.1 Cocleimonas sp.
AACTTTTCCCAATCGATATCGGTTTTGTTGTGGCTATCGCGCAAGTCAGGCGGTAAGTCTTCTAGAGTGATTTCTTGACCCGTCGCCATCACTGTAAGCCAGCGACTTACATTTTCTAGTTGCCGAACATTGCCTGGCCACTTGAGGGTTTGTAGATAATCGATAACTTCAGGAGTCAAACTTTTCTGTTCGGCATTTAACTCTTGTGCTGCTTGCACGAGAAAGTGATTAAGTAACACAACAATATCTTCATCTCGTTCACGTAGTGCTGGAATTTGTAAACGAATAACGTTTAGTCGATGATATAGATCTTCTCTAAAAGTACCGTTTTGTACATGCTGTTCTAGATTTTGATGAGTTGCGGCGACTACTCGCACATTAACATTAATAGCTTGAGTCCCGCCCACTCTATAAAACTCACCATCGGCCAATACGCGTAATAATCGTGTTTGTAATTCGGCAGGCATGTCGCCAATTTCATCTAAAAACAGAGTACCGCCATTGGCTTGCTCGAAGCGACCTTTGCGTTGTGCTTGAGCGCCGGTAAAAGAACCTTTTTCATGACCGAATAATTCAGATTCTAATAACTCTCTAGGAATCGCTGCAGTGTTAATCGCAATAAAGGGTTTATGTGCTCTGGGGCTATGGGTGTGCAAGGCTTTAGCGACCAATTCTTTACCCGTACCAGTTTCACCCGTAATTAATACTGAAATACTGGTTTTACTGAGTTTACCGATGGTCTTAAATAAAGACTGCATAGCGGTCGACTGACCGATGATTTCTTTCTGCGAGACAGGTAATTCAGCAATGCTTGAGGCTTGTTGACTAGCATGAACCTTATTGTTTTCTGTTTCTTTAAGGTTTTTGTTATCAATACTTTCAGCATTACTGGTTTTATTTACAGACTTTATGGCTTTGCCAGATGCGCAAGCACGTCGTGCCAATTCAACCGCTTCATTAATATCAAACGGTTTTGGCAAATATTCAAATGCACCCGTATCGTAGGCAGACATAGCACTTTCCATATCCGAATAAGCAGTCATTATGATAATGGGTAAGTCAGGGTAGCGCTGATGGATTTCTTTGGTCAAATCTAAACCACTCATACCTGGCATGCGAATATCAGAGATGATGGCGTCTGGAAGTTTTACATTTATTACTGATATTGCATTTAACAAATCGCTAGTAAATTCGAATGCCGTTATATTCATACCCGCTTTTTCTAAGGCGCGTTGTAACACAAAGCGAATCGATTGATCGTCGTCTATAATCCAAATGTTTTCTATATCAACTACGGATGTTTTTTCAGTTTTCTGCATGATTGATCTCGTTTAGATACACTAAGTATTGTCCATGGGAAGTGACAAAATAAAACATGTCGACCCTGGTTGTGATTCAAACTCAATCACGCCGTTTTGTCTTTGTGCTAATGATTGAGCAATGGACAAACCTAAGCCTGTTCCTTCTGCAGAGCCACTAATCATCGGGAAGAACAGTTTGTCTCGGATGTCATCAGGCACACCGACACCATCATCTTTGACTTCTAATCGTAATGACAGCTTGTGCTGTTTATGATTAAAGATGTGATTACGCATGACGCGAGTTTTAAACTGAATATGTCCATCATCGCCAACCGCCCTTAATGAATTTACTACTATGTTTAAAACAATCTGAATCAGATTGTCTAAATCGGCATTAAAGGTCGGGATGCTTGGGTCATAATCGAAAGTGAGTCGAACGCCTTGCGGAATATCAGCTTTAACTAGACGACGTACACGCTCTAATACTTCATGAATATTAATTAGCTGATTTTTGTTTGGTGAGCGGACACCTAACATGCGATCAACCAAATTTTTCAAACGATCCGCTTCTGCAATAATAATGGTGGTGTATTCTTTTAGTGCCTCATCTTCAAGTTCGCTTTCTAGTAATTGTGCCGCACCGCGAACTCCACCGAGTGGATTTTTGATTTCATGTGCCATACCACGAACTAATTTTTGAGTTGCTTCTTGTTGGCTTAATAATAGTTCTTCTCGGGCAGCTTTTAACTGGTGGTCGGTACGATAGAGTTCTAGCACGATTCCCATATATTCGCCCTGAGTAAAAATAGGGCTGGCAATGCAATCAACAGTGGTGATGCGTTCTTGTTTGCTGTGTAAATCGCAGCCTCTTATGACATGGGCTTTGGCATTTTTCACAACGAAATCAAGCGCGTATTGTAATTCATCTCTCTTCAATTCTTGATTTAAAATGGAATTAAATGGTTTGTTGATGACGCGCTCTCGCGATTGACCAAAGAGATTCTCCGCAGCGGCATTCATTTTTACAATAGTGAATTTGATGTCCAAGACAATAATCGCAGTGCTAAGCGTATCGTCAATTAGAGCTGATAATAATGATGGTTTTGTTTTTTTTTGCACTTTGGGAATCTCATTATTTGTTAATTTTAAAACCATCTTTAGATGTTTTAGGTTTTATTGAATCAATAACGCAAGTATCAAGCCAAAACTTACTCAGCTTATTAGCGTCAAATTTGTATAGTAAAGGCTGTAAAAATCATCATTATGGTGTTTTATTTTAAATGACGCACTTAATTAGTGCAAAAATATTACAAATTAGTTCCTTTCTGCTCAGTTTTCCTTAATTAGAGCCAATAAATAGTCATTTTAAAAGTTGGCACATTCTGTGCAATGTCTATAACCAGTACTTATTTGTATTTAATAAACCAAACCATTTATTTTTATTAAGGAGAAATCGCAATGAAATTAGTCACTGCAATTGTAAAGCCTTTCAAATTGGATGATGTGCGTGAAGCACTCTCCGAGATTGGGGTAGCAGGAATAACTGTAACTGAAGTCAAAGGATTTGGCAGACAGAAAGGCCACACTGAACTTTACCGAGGCGCTGAATATGTTGTCGACTTTCTGCCGAAAGTGAAAATAGAAGCCGCGGTTGATACACCGATGTTAGACCAAGTAATAGAGGCTATCACTCAGGCAGCAAATACAGGCAAGATTGGCGACGGTAAGATTTTTGTTACTTCTCTAGAACAGACTATTCGTATTCGTACGGGTGAGACTGGTCCAGAAGCGCTGTAAATCATAGATGAAACTTAGAAAAGTTTAGGAGAGTAAAAATGGAAAACAATATATTTGAATTACAGTATGCCTTAGATACCTTTTATTTCTTGGTAATGGGTGCCTTGGTTATGTGGATGGCTGCAGGTTTCTCAATGCTAGAAGCAGGTTTAGTTCGTTCTAAAAGTACTACTGAGATATTAACTAAAAACATCGCACTTTATGCGATTGCATGTACTGCTTATTTGATAGTCGGGTATGACATCATGTATGACGGGGGTGTTATGCTTTCAGGTATTGCTTTAGATGGAGCAGAAAATGCAGAAGCATTAACCGCTACAGTATTAAAGGAATCTGCTGAGGCTGGCTTTGGTGGCGGTGCAGTTTATTCTAACGCATCAGATTTTTTCTTCCAGGCAGTTTTTGTCGCCGCAACAATGTCTATTGTTTCTGGTGCAGTAGCTGAACGTATGAAACTTTGGACCTTCTTGATATTTGCTGTAGTGATGACCGCATTTATCTATCCAACACAGGGTTCATGGACTTGGGGTGGTAAAGAGGTATTTGGCCTATTTAGTTTAGGTGATGACTTTGGTTTCTCAGACTTCGCTGGTTCTGGCATCGTACATATGGCAGGTGCTGCTGCTGCATTAGCAGGTGTCTTATTACTAGGCGCACGTAAAGGGAAATATGGAAAAGACGGAAAAATCAATCCAATTCCAGGTGCTAACTTACCTTTAGCAACGCTAGGTACTTTTATACTATGGATGGGCTGGTTCGGTTTTAATGGTGGTTCTGTTCTTAAACTAGGAGATATTACAAACGCTAATGCTGTAGCAGTAGTATTTGTCAACACTAATGCTGCTGCTGCCGGTGGTGTCATTGCAGCCTTACTGCTAGCTCGTCTAATGTTCGGTAAAGCTGATTTAACAATGGCATTAAATGGTGCTTTAGCTGGTCTTGTGGCAATTACGGCTGAGCCTTCCACACCAACACCAATGATTGCAACAATTATTGGTGCGATTGGTGGAATCATCGTTGTATTATCAATTGTTGGTTTAGATAAATTGAAAATTGATGATCCAGTGGGCGCCATCTCTGTTCACGGTGTGGTTGGATTCTGGGGCTTAATGGCTGTTCCATTTACAAAAGACGGCACATCATTCTTCGGTCAATTTGTCGGTGCAGCAACGATCTTCATATGGGTATTTGTGACTTCTTTCATAGTTTGGTTAATTTTGAAGAAGGTGATGGGTATCAGAGTATCTGAAGAAGAAGAGTATGAAGGTGTAGATATTAGTGAATGTGGTATGGAAGCATATCCAGAATTTACTAATAAGTAATAGTTCGCCATAACTATCACTTGCTTTGAGCAAGTGATAGACATAAAAAAAGAGAGCCTAGGCTCTCTTTTTTTATGGGGTATTCAAAAAAATCCCAGAATCAGTTACGGGGGAGAAGATATGCGCAACTTAAGTGTATCAACCATAACCTATCCGGGACCAATACGGAGGTAAGGAAAGATCCCCCGCATAATTATATGACGCCTGATTTAGCTAGTAGTTCCATAAAAAGCTAAAAATAATTAATTTTCCTAACATCATCATTCTCAATCTTTGAAGGACACCCCCTACCTTTTTGGCACTTTTCCTTAAAATAAGTTAAAAGCAATCTAGTGTCTTTTTAAACATTAGAAGTATCTAGTTTGTAGGAATAATTTAAAAGGCTGGTATAATTTAGCGTTTATACAATCGTTTAAAATCACTTGTCTAGGAATGTCATGTTTAAAAATATCTGCTGGGTACAAAGACTGTTTAGTTTGATGGTATTTGGTTTATTTATTTTAAGCCTATCGAGCATGATGTCTGGCTGTGGTAATAAAGGTAACCTTTATCTGCCTGATGATGGCTCTTCAATAAACGACTCAAAAACTAACAAAGCAAAGAAGAAAAGCTGATATGGATTTTTTCAATTATAAAAATGGGCAGCTTTTCGCTGAAGACGTAACACTGGCGAGTATTGCAAAAGAATATGGCACACCTTGTTATGTTTATTCACGTGCAACTTTAGAACGGCATTATCGTGCGTTCAATGATGCCTTTGGTGAACAGCCACATCTAGTTTGTTACTCTGTAAAAGCAAATTCAAATATTGGGATATTGAATCTATTAGCACGTTTAGGCTCGGGTTTTGATATCGTTTCTGTTGGTGAATTAGAAAGAGTATTAAAAGCTGGCGGCGATCCTAAAAAAGTGGTTTTCTCGGGCGTGGGTAAACGCGCCGATGAAATGCAACGGGCACTCGAAGTGGGTATTCGATGTTTTAATATAGAATCTATTGGTGAGCTCGAACGTCTTAATCAAGTAGCTAAAAATATGAATACCACTGCGACGATCTCTATTCGCGTGAATCCAGATGTCGATGCCAAAACGCATCCTTATATTTCGACCGGTTTAAAAGACAATAAATTCGGTATTGATATTGAAATTGTCGAAAGTGTTTATATACAAGCAGCAGCGATGGGAAATATCCATGTCAGCGGTATCGATTGTCACATCGGTTCGCAACTCACAGACATAGCACCCTTTATGGATGCCTTAGATCGTTTGTTAGATTTGGCTGATAGACTCAAAATACATGGCATTAAAATTGAACATTTGGACGTTGGTGGTGGTTTGGGTGTTCGATATAAAGATGAAACTCCACCATTACCCGCGGATTACATGGCTCATTTGTTTACCAATGAAAGACTTAAAGCATACGAAGTAGTGATTGAGCCTGGTAGAGCTATTGCGGCGAATATCGCTGTGTTACTTACAAAAGTTGAATACATTAAGAATGGCGTTGAAAAGAATTTCGCGATTGTAGATGCTGCAATGAACGATTTGATTAGACCTTCTTTGTATCAAGCTTATCAAGAAATTATTCCAGTTGATGAGAATGCTCATGCTGATGAAGCAGATAAAGTCTATGACATCGTTGGACCGATTTGTGAAACGGGAGATTTCTTAGGTAAAGACCGCGAGCTTTCTCTAAAGCAAGACGATCTGTTAGCGATTCGTTCTACGGGCGCTTATGGTTTTGTGATGTCTTCAAATTACAATACTCGCCCAAGAGCCCCAGAAATTTTGATCGATGGAGATAAATCAACCGTGATTCGTCAGCGCGAAACGATTGAAAGTCTGTTTGCGGGCGAAAGCATTTTAGATCCTGACCAATAAGCTAACAATTAGTAAAAACTAAGCAAGGTTATATTGTTAATTAATGCTGTTAGCCTTATTCTGTAGATCTTTACATGATTATCAGCTTAAAAAGCTAAACTTTTACCATACGTCTGGAAAACATCGCCAAATAGCCGTAAATACCCTAAATTGTTTTAAGCCGTATAACAACTAATTATTAACGGCGAATAAATAACATAAGCACTAAATAATAAAAAATAGGGAAAAGTGTGAAAAAGAAAGTTCTAGCGTTAGCTGGATGTATTGCCGCTACAGCCTCTACAACCAGTATTGCAAATGTATTACCTGAGAGTCTCGTTGGTTTAAACCTTGGCGAGATAAGCTCGAGCTCATTCTTAAATCAGCCATTCAAAGGCGTGATACCTTTTTTATTTACTAGTTATGAGAATTCCAAAGACCTTAATGTTAAGTTAGCTCCTCAGTCTATCTTCAATGAAATAGGCGCAGAAAAGCATCCTATTTTAAGTAGTCTTAATTTTCAAATCACCCAACAAAATAACAAGCCAGTTATTCTAATAAGTTCGAATCAGCCGATTCAGCTCCCTTTTCTTAATTTTGTATTAGAAATCCAAGGCCCACGTGGTGTTGTTTATCAAGACTATACCGTTTTACTCGACCCAGAATCTAAGCAAGTTACTACGCCAGAAGCTGATTACATCGACTTTAATCAATCTGAAGTTATTGAAACCGTTGGTTCGCAAGCAATTGAGAATGGTAATCAAGCTGCTGCCTTTAGTAGCGAAGAGTTATTAGCAATTAATGGTGCATTATTATTGGCAAATTTGTCATCTCAATCACAGTCTGTAACTACACAAAGTTTAAAATATAGAGTAAAGACTGGCGACTCTTTATCAATAATTGCTCAGAAGCAGGGTAACAATAGTGCTTCAGTAAAAACCATGAGTCGTTTGATCTTTCAAAAAAACCCAAGCGCTTTTATTCGTAGTGATGTGAATAAAATTAAAAAAGGGGCTTTATTAATATTACCGACGGCTTCAGAAATTAATGGCTTTGAGTTAGCGCGTAATAATTCTAAAAGTAGCAATACAATTGCAAATCCAAAAAATATTGATGTAGCTACTGACGCTAGTGTTAGTTCTACATCGGATAGAAAGGCAAATAAGCAATTACTACTAAGTAATGAACAAAGTGAATATACCGTTGTGAAAGGTGATAGTTTATCTAAGATTACAAAGAAATTTGTAAGCAAAGATATGTCATTTACTAAAATGATGAATGCTATCCACAGTAATAATCCAGAAGCATTTGTTAATAATAATAAAAACACACTAAAAGCGGGCGCTGAGTTATCAATCCCATTTATTGCAAAAGCAATATCTGTATCTGTTAAAGAAGTTCCGGTTGATTTACCTTTGATGGAAAATAAAGTCGCTGCTAACACTTCAGAACAAAATGAAGCAAAACCAACAGAAAGTCCTAATACAGATCAATATTTAGTAGTGGAAGAAGGAGATACGCTTTCTTACATCGCAAAAAGCATTGGATCTAAAAATGAATATAAAGCAGTGCCTTTCGCTACGATGCTAAAGGCAGTCTTTACTCATAATCCAAATGCTTTTGTTAATGGCAATATGACGAAACTAGCAGTTGGTGCCGTTATTAAGCCGCCTCCATTAAGTGATTTGGGTATTACTCCTGCGAAAGTAGTTTCAGTTGCAACCAAACCCGCAATAATAAAGAAGCCTACAGACATTAAAAAAGTTACAGCAATGGTTCCTGTAGTTTCTGACACTAAGGCTGCAGCACCGACTGATTTAATTAAAAGAATTAGAGAGCTGAGAAAAGAACTGAAACAGACAAAAGATAGTCTTTCAGGAATGAAAGATAATTTAAATACTAAAGAAATTCTTCTTCAGCAGAAAAGTAATCAGCTTGATTCTTTAAGAATAACGCTAACTAAATTAAATGAAAGTACTAGTCCTGAACTTATGTCAATAGCTGCTGTTGCAGTTAAAGAAGCGATGAGTACAACCAAGCCAGTGGAAGCTATTAAACCAATCTTGGCAGAAACAAAAGTAGTACCAAAAGATGTATACAGACCTAAGTCTAAAGCAGAGATTGCTAAGCTAAAGCGTGATTTGTTAGTGAGACAAGAAAAAACAAATCAGCAAATAAATAAGATTACAGAGCTTCAGGACAAGACTGTATCTCCAAATAAATCCTTGTTAACCGAAGCTAACCCAGGACTATTTAAGAAATATCCCGAGTCAAAAATAATCAAATTTGCTCAAACTAATTATGCTTATTTAACGGTAGCTCTACTGTTAAGTTTATTATTAGTACGCTATAGACGTGAGCTTTATCAATATACTTATTCAGCAATTAGTTATGATCAACCAACGTATTATCCTGTTCCTGATACAGACAAATATGAGCTGAAAGAAACAAATATTAATTATTATGATGCCAAAATGGATGAAGATGCATTAGCTGACATAGACTCTGTAAGTGAAGAGATAGTTAAGACAAAAGTATTAATAAATCCTCTGTTAGTCGAAGCTACCGAAGAAATATTCGTTGCATACGAAGACCAAAAACAAATTGAGCATTGTGAGCATCTGGTTACAGAATTATTTGATGATTTATCCATTAACGAGGATGCAGAAGATAATACTGAGTGGGAAGATATCGAAAAAGTTTGTGAAACCTATATCGAAAGAATTAAAGATGTAGATGGGGCTATTGTAGCAAAAGAGGATGGTTTTTTTGTAGAGGAAGCCGCAGATTTTAATCACATGATGTCTGATTTGCTTGAGAGCTTAGATAAGGTTGATAAGAGCGTCAAAAGAAATAATATTTCTGATGAAGATTTTCCGGATTTACTTGTAGGCACTCAGTCTGAATTTTTCAAAGAAAAGAATCAAGCTTAATCTAACTCCTTACGAATCTGAAAAAATTACAGTTTTGCGCTTAAATCTTTAAGCGCTTTATTTAATGATTCTTGCTGAATTCGCTTATATAACTCAAAACTATTTTCTACTTTTATACCCAATGCTTCCTCAAAATGCTCACGATTAGAGTTTTCTTTCTGCATAGGTATAGTCTCTAATTCTTTGGTTTGTTTAGATTCAGATGATAGGTTAGAAGTAAAAATACCTGCAGCACTTACGGGTAAAAAATCCTCATAAACGATGGGTGTTACTTTAATTAAATCTTGTGATATTAAGGTCTCAATATTATTGAGTTGAATGTTTGAATTCTCATTAATGTTATCTGAATTAATTGAAGCATAATGGAAATAAGCTAACTCTTCTCTGCGCAATTCGTCATACGTATCGGGAAACTGCTTAAATGCCTCACTCAAACGAATATTATAAGGCATCCCTTGATCATCGGTATTTCTTGCTTGTAATAACAGTCTGTCATAAAGCTCACGTCCTTTTGGAGTAAGCGCGATACCACGTTGCTCGACCTCACCAAAACGAGCATTGTGAGTACCAGTTTTACCTTCTGTGAAAATAACATCCTCAGCGATAGCAATAAAACTCGTTTGCCGAAGTAATATTGGGCAATCGCGTTTTGGAGGACCTTCTACATCTGCTTTCGCTTTAATGTCATGTGGCGCAAATTGCGCTTGGCATGCATCAATATCTAAAACCTTTGGCGTTAAATGATTAATATGTGGGCCTTTGAAAGAGATAATGTCTGCGATTAATCCATGTGCATCCTTTAACTCATCATAAGTGTGCTTATCTACAGTGGCATTTTGATGCCATCGAAATACCTCTAACGCATTATCTATAAAAGAATCAGATTCTCTTTGTGTCAAACCTCCCTGTTTTTCTGATAACTCAATCAGAGTTAGTAACTCTTCGGGAAATATTTGTCTTTTATCAAGTATTGTATTTACTTGTTGCTGTAATTTTTTGTCTTCAATTAAATCTAAACGAAGCAGAGAACAGAATATGCGAAACGGACTTATTTCTAGGTCATTACTTTTCAATGCACGAAATGCGGTTGAGTGAACGGGGATTCCTGCGACACTTAAATCGTAATAATCAACAGGCTGCATTCCCATGACTTTGAACAAGCGCCGAATCATGGATAACTCTGAAGCCAGCCCTACACGAATTGCAGCATGATGTTCTAACTTGAGTAGACTATTCTCACTTGTCGTAAGGGGTGATAACTGTTTTATAGTATTTTGATTAACGTCATTAGCCAATGACAATAATTTCTTATACATGGGCACTTCAAGCTGATACATATCAGACATGGCGCGTGTAAATTGAAGCCTGATCTTATTAGATGATTGAAAATTAGTTGTATTCATGAGCGAGGTACTTGAAGGCATAAATTGCTATTTTAAACACATTAATGGA
>JBALXO010000077.1:10762-13998 GCA_036960615.1 Cocleimonas sp.
AAATCGAAAATAAAGAGGATTAATCAGAATTATTGCCTAATGAAACATCTTCAACGGTATGAATCTCTGGGTGTGACTCCATTGCATCAATGAACTCAACTTGTGTACAGTTTAAACTCCCATTGAAATATATGATCATACGAAAACGATTGTCAGTTAGCCATTCTGATTGATTTCTCTGGTACTTCAATCCAAATTTATCCGCTTTAAGCATAACCGCAGAGAGTACACCTGACTTCTGAGACGTTAGAAGGGTGATTTGTACTTTATTGTTCATTGTTTTTATTCGCCATTATTAAAGCTTAACAACTAAGTTATCACATATATTAAAAAAGGTAGTAAATAGTAACTTAGCTTTTATTATTGAGCATAGACATGGTCTTTTGCACGCAGGTTTAGATTATTCTCTTAAAAGAACTATCTAAGGAGCTCATTTCATCATTTCATTTTTACTTCGAGCTTACTTTTATTGAATGCTCTCCTTTTATCCTAGTTATACATAATGACGTTAATTTTAACAAATTGTTTCTGATAAGTGTAATCTATGAGAACCTAAAACTAAGACTTTGTTCTAAAAAGACACCTCCACCTTTTTACTGACTCTTCGGGTCTTAGTCACTCAGTCTCTATGTTTTCTGCGTTAGCTTTGGCTAACTATTTTTTCTAAACTGAAGACCCTAAACTAGTGTTTCTAAGGTTCTAACACTGGCTTCCACGGCACCTTCTAACAGGCCATTTGTGCCTTGGCGATGATTTGCTGTTTCTGTTCCAGACCAAATTAAACGATCGTCAAAACTAGATTCAGTAGTTTTGTTAATTGATGATGTTGCGTGTCCTCCACTCATCGATAGGTCGATTTCTGTTGAAGTGAATACTTCTTGTGCCCAATCTTGCAAAACTATACTGATAGGATTAGCTGCGGCTTCACCAAACATTCTTACTAATTGCTCGGCTGCAGTTTTTTTAATTTCGTCTTCATTACCTTTTCGGTAACTGGCTGGTACGCCGACAAAACCAAATAACGCATAGCCTTCTAATCCCAATGAGTCATTGGGATTAGAAGATGCATCGTGAATTTCTCGAATGGGTCCAAGTTGACTAACTGCATCACCAGACAAGCCTTGTTCTAACCAGAAAGGTTTGTCGAAGATGGCCAACAGTTTTGCATGTCCTGCCATCCATGTGGCATAGTTATTTAATTCGTTAATTCTCGACTCTGTTAAAGCGGGCTTGAATTTGATAGAAGACATCGCAATACGAGGTGGAAGTGCAATTACAACTTTGTTACTTGTTATTTGATATTGGGCCTTTTCAGAGCTTTGGTTTTCAATAAGCGAGGTCACTGTTTTATTATCTTGGTATTCAATGGAAGTGACTTGTGTTGATGTCTTAATATTATCTGTATTAACACCTTGGGCTAATTTAGAGATTATTTGACCTGTCCCACCTCTCATTCGGTAAATGCCTTCCATAGAAATACCATAGAAACCTTTTTGTATATTTCCCTGCTGATCTTCATATACAGATTCACCAGAACCTTGCTGAGGGAAAACAGAATCGGCTAGATCCAGCTCATTAACTAAGATCTCTATATTCTTCTGGCCAGGCCAAAACCAAGACGGACCAAGGTCATAGGCGGGTTTATTCGCATCGTATATCGAATCATCTTTTGAACTACTTGCATCATAATTTTTCGATAATATTCGACCGCCCAAGCGTTCACGCGCCTCAACTAAAATAAAACTAACACCACGTTTTTGAAGTTTATAAGCTGTATGCAGACCGCTTATTCCACCGCCTACTATTAAAACATCTGTATTGATCAAAATGGTTTTCTCATAATTGCTGATGGGAGATTGTAACGGTGGGTACTTTTTCACGGCAAAACTTTAAAGTCAATCTCTACCTACTGATAGACAGCTATGTTAGTATTTGATGATACAAAAATTAAAGGTGCTTAACAGCATGTCTGACAAAAGAATCCAATTACAAAAAGTAGCAACTGATGCCGTACAAAGATCAGGATTAAATAATTTAAGCTTTAGAACACTTGCTGATCAAGTAGGTGTGAAATCATCGAGCGTACATTATTATTTCCCTGAAAAAGGTGATCTAGCTGGGGCTTTAATCGAAAACTATACCGATGATTTTATGTCTAAATTGGAAACTATTGAGAGACAAAAAAAATCACTCAAACAGAAGTTGACTAGTTTTGTTAAAATTTTTGAAGAAGTTAGTAGTGCAGAAAAGTTTTGCTTATGCGGCATGATGGCTGCTGAAATTGCCATGCTCAATGATACTAATAGGGTATTGCTCTCACAATATTTTAATAAAATAGAAGATTGGCTTTTTGAGCAATTCGAAAAACATTCAGATCAAAATGCGAGTGATTTAGATTCAAGAAACTTAGATTCGAGGACTTTAGCTAGATTAACCTTATCAGGATTAGAAGGTGCCATTTTATTAGATCGTGTCGAAGCAAAAAACCATCGTTTACTCGCCCAGAAGAAGCTGATTTTAAGTTTAATCGCTTGAATACAATACCCAATCATTATTCTTAAAGTTAGATACTGTTAGTAATTAAATATTGACGAACAGAATTTATGTTGTTATTTTACATTTTATCTACCTACTGATAGGTAGTTTATTTTTTAAAGTTTGTGATGAAGTATTTATTTACTCACAAACAATTTAACTTATAAAATGAGTAATCAAAAAATGAAAATACATGATTTTTCCGCTTTTCCAAATCCAGCACGGGTACGAATTGCACTTAATGAAAAGAATGCAGCTGACCAAGTCGAATTCGTAACTATTGACGTTCCTAACGGTGGCCATCTTGCTGCTGATTTCGTTGCTAAGAACCCAAGTGCAACCGTACCTTTATTAGAGTTAGAATGTGGTACTTGTATCTCTGAATGTACTGCGATTACAGAATACATCGATAATAAATTTGACGGACAAAACCTTACGGGTAGCGACGCTAAAGAAAAAGCAGTGGTTCATATGATGCAGCGTCGTGGTGAGCAATATCTAATGGATGCAGTTGGCGATTACTTCCATCATGCAACAGTAGGCCTTGGTCCAGACCTAGAAACAAACCAGAATGCTGATTGGGGCAACTCACAAAAAGCAAAAGCATTAGAAGGGATGAAGTATTTTGATGGTGTTTTAGCTGACAAGCAATTTGTTGCTGGCGATAACTTCTCAATGGCAGATATCACTGCGTTTGTTGG
>JBALXO010000077.1:14098-17371 GCA_036960615.1 Cocleimonas sp.
GATAACAAAGCTGATCGTGTTACAACCATCGTCCGTTATGCACCTGAAAGCAGCTTTTCACCGCACGTGCATACGGGTGGTGAAGAGTTTATCGTTTTAGACGGAGTTTTTGAAGATGATTACGGCAATTGGCCAACCGGCTCATACATCCGTAATCCGCCAACATCAAGACATAAGCCAGGCTCTAAAGGTGGTTGTATCATCTTTGTAAAGCTTGCACAGTTTCAAAAAGATGACCGCACATTTATTCATGCAGATATGAATAAACTAGGTTCAGTCAGCGATGCGAATAGATCTGGCGTTAAGGTTTCACCCTTATTTAAAGATGCTCATGAAGATGTGCGCTTAGAATATTGGGAGCCAAACATTAAGGTTGAAGTCGACGCTTCAGGCGGTGCTGAAATTTTAGTACTCGACGGCGGCTTTACTGAAAGTGGCGAAGTATTACGAAAAGAATCTTGGTTGCGTATTCCTGTAAATACCACAGTAAAGGTTGAAACAGGTAAGCAAGGTGCAAAAGTTTGGATTAAATCAGGACACTTAATTACTCCTGTGAACGGTTAAAAACTAATTGTTAAAACGATTATTGAGTATTTAAAAGACACCCCCCACCTTTTAAAGCTTTTCTAAATGAAAAGTGCCAAAAAGGTGGGGGGTGTCTTTTTTATTTAACTAACATTATATTTATCCATCGCGCGATAACTGATTGTTTCGCTGATGTGCTTGGTTTGTATATTTTCACTGCCTTCTAAATCAGCAATAGTTCGAGATACTTTTAAAATGCGGTGATAGGCACGAGCAGACAACCTGAATTTTTCCATGATTTGACCCAATAGGTCTTCGTCTGCTTTGTTTAAGGCACAGTATTTTTCGATGTCTTTATTACTTAAGACATTGTTTGCACAGCCTTGTCGTTGCAATTGTCTATTGCGTGCGGCGACTACTCTTGTTCTGACAGTTTCACTGTCTTCACTTTGACTAGGCTTTTGTAACTCTTTACGAGATATTTGTAGGACTTCTATTTGCAGATCAATACGGTCTAAAAAAGGTGCTGATAATTTTGAGCGATGTTTGCGCCTTTTTTCTAATGAACATTCACAGTTAGCAGCGAAGTCACAGGATTTGCCGTCAGGGCATGGATTCATTGCCGCAATCAATTGGAATTTTGCAGGATAACTGGCTTGGCGCGCAGCACGTGAGATGGTTATCTTGCCTGTTTCCAATGGTTCCCTGAGTACATCAAGCACACGACGATCAAATTCGATTAATTCGTCAAGGAACAAAACTCCATTATGAGCTAGAGATATTTCGCCAGGGCGAACTTTACTGCCACCACCAACTAACGCAACACCAGAAGCAGTATGATGTGGATCTCTAACAGGACGTAGGCTCCAATTAGCCACATCAAAACCATGATCACTAATCGATGCGATGGTAGCTGACTCTAATGCCTCTTGTTCAGTCATACTGGGCAAAATAGTGGCCAAACGTGATGCTAGCATCGTCTTACCTGTGCCCGGTGGACCAACCATTAATAAGTTGTGTCCGCCCGCAGCGGCAATTTCTAAGGCACGCTTTGCTTGAAACTGACCTTTGACATCACTTAGATCAGTATTGTAATTAGTTTTGTGAGTTTCTACCGATGATTCATACGGCAATAGCTTTTCGGTATCAGATAAATGCGCACAAATTTGTAATAGATGTGATGCAGGGTAAACAGCTAGATTCTTTATCAAACAAGCTTCGTCTGCGTTTTCTTTAGGTAAAAACAGGCTACGCCCTGCTTCACTTGCCGCATAAGCTGTGGGTAATACTCCTTTTACAGCACGTAATTGACCACCTAAAGAGAGTTCACCGATAAATTCGTAGTCAGCAATCGATTTGTCAGCGATTTGCCCAGATGCTGCAAGAATACCTAAGGCAATTGGTAAATCGAAACGCCCGCCATCTTTTGGAATATCAGCAGGTGCGAGGTTGACTGTTATCCGTTTAGCAGGGAAATCAAATTTTGAATTAATAATCGCGGCACGAACTCGGTCTTTACTCTCTTTAACTGCCATTTCTGGTAAGCCTACAATAGAAAAACCAGGCAAACCATTACCTAAATGCACCTCGACAGTTACCAGTGGCGCATTAATTCCATCATTAGTACGACTGTAAACGAGAGCAAGATTCATGGGGCCAATTATTTTTTTATTAAGTATGCAAATTATAAACGAAAAAGATAAATCGAACTAAGTGAGACTGATAGGAGGCAACTGTTTAAGCTATTGAATAAAAAGCTGTTTATAGTGATTTAAAAGACACCCCCCACCTTTTGAGTAGTTTCTATTTTTGACTTAATATAAAAGATAACACTCCTGTCATAACTACTGCGTTTCTATATTGTCTTAGATACGCTCCGGCTTAGTCGCTTTAACCTCAAGCAAGTCTCTTTAATTTTCTTTAGGTAATTAAATATTATATTTAAGTGGGTTTATATTGCTTTTTATACAAGCCACTTTTGTTAATGCAAACGCAACTGTGTACAATCTAAACAACTTTAATTAGATTTTTATATATGCAACTCGCACTTACAATACTAGCTGGGCTCGGGGCTTTATTATTTATTATTAGCTTTTTGGGCTATGTCATTTCTGGCTTTAGGCATCATTTCGTTACGGGCCTTATTTCGACTTTACCCGTACTAAATATCATTACTTTACCCTCGCTTTGGGATAAAAGTAGTCGTAAATTTATTGTTGGCTTGATTGGTCTAATCATTTTTATAGGCGCTTGGTTTTTAGGAGCCGATAAAGGCATTAAGAACTTGATTTCACGTCAAGATAGTTCTAGAACTGAGGAAGTTGTGATTAGTAGTGCTCCTAGTAGTAATAATCAACAACAGTCTGCAAACAGTTCGAGTAGTGCCGGATTAGTAAATACCAATAAAATCGAAGTTGCACCAATTAAACCACATAGCTCAATGAATTTTAATGAAGGTGAGATGCTCGACTTACCCACTAAAGCCTTGTATAGAATGGGTTTTGATGTTGTGCCTGTGAATCAAATCAATACCTTGCAAGGTAGAATCGTGCAGATTACTACAAGTGAAGATGTACAAATTGAAGGTCGTATTAAAAGTGTTTCACCAGGTAGTGTTATCTTAGATGGTCTGTTTGAAAATGAGCTACCGCTCGCTTCTATCAAACAACTTAAATTAATGGTTAAGAAAGCAAAATAATGAATTGTTTTGTATATCGTAGTGAGAAAAGGCAAGGGATGTTTCTTTAT
>JBALXO010000078.1:0-16807 GCA_036960615.1 Cocleimonas sp.
AACGGACGCTAAACAGTTGGCTAGCTTCGTTCCTCGCAATTTTAGCCAACAATTTTGCGCCGCTTAGTAAGGCGTTATATGCAATGGAGCTTATGCGTAATATTTTGATTTTTAGTTTTCTTGTCAGTTTTAATTCATTCGCTTTTGAGTTTGTTAAATGCAGTGAGTCAGACATAGAATTCATCTTAAACAAACTGAATACCAGCAAACTAATTAAAGTTAACGAGTCAAACGCACAACTAATCTCAAAAAGTCACACTATGTGTAACCTTAATAATCCAATTATTCTGGACGGTTTAGCGTATTCGTTATATAAAAGTAAAAACAATGAGTTACAGTACATCACTGTTTATAATGGATTAGATGGCTCATCGAAAACATACGGGCCTTTTTCGTGGTAAATTGCATATAACAAGTTGCTCAAACGGACGCATAACAGTTGGCTGCGCTTCGTTCCTCGCACATTTTAGCCAACTATTTTGCGCCGCTTAGCAAGGCGTTATAAGCACACGGAAGCCTGAGGCATTTGAGCAAGTGAAAACTTTAATATTTATACTGATACTGTGTTCATTTCAAGCAGTTTGTCAGGTCACGTTTGAAAACTGTGAACCTAAAACGTGTAAAATACTGACTAAGACTATTCCTAAAGGAATACCTATTTATATTGGAAACCTATATTCTGGAAAAGATTTAAAAATTGATATGAGTGATGTCGAAAAAATCATACAGTCCGGTGAAAAATTTAAAGTTTGTTTAGGTGCATCAAGAATTTATGTCATTAAATATAAGTGCTTTGATGGGCAATGTTTGTTTGTTTCTAGTGGTAGTTACAAGTCAACTCGAACAGTTTTTGATGAGTGCTTATAACAAGCCATTCAAGCAGGACAAATAACAGTTGGCTAGTCTCACTTCGTTCGCTATTTTAGCCAACTGTTAAAAGCCCCTTAATTGGGCGTTAGGTGAATGGAGTCCCAATCTGTGAAATTTGTATACCCAAGTTGTGAAAGGCCAATTTATAACCGCAGAGTTAATAAATGTGAGTTTTGCGGTGAAGCTCTGCCAAAAGAATTATTGTTCTCAGAAAATGAAGTAGATAACTTAGATAATCAGCTAAGCGAGTCCTTGAAAAAGAAAACAAATATTTCAGGAAATTCATCTGGTGGTGGAGCTGACTTTTTCTCAAGAGATTTTGGTAACTCTGGTGGTTGCGATTAAAGTTGTTAATCGTAATATTCACCTAACAAGGCATTCAAACGGACAAAAAACAGTTGGCTGTTTTCACTTCGTTCAACATTTTAGCCAACTATTATTTGCCGCTTAATATGGGCGTTATATTTTCAAAGAAGGTTGAGTATGCGAATTCTTTTAGCTTTATATTTCTTTTCATTTTTTACAAATGCAACTAGCTGTATTGCAAATGAAGAGCAAAATGCTAAATGGGATGCTACTTATGCAAATAAATTTAAAATAATTAGTAAGTTAAATAAAGGCAGTTTTAGTGTTGTCGTTTCAATGCCTAAATATATTGAAGAACAACCATTTAATTTAGCTGGGATCATTATCGGTGATGAAGATAATCCTAGTTTCTTTTCCTCATTAAAAGTTTTTGAAGATGAAGGTGAAACTAAAGTTTGGTTTCTAGTTAAAGCAGACTCAACTGAAAAGCATCAATTGATTTTTAGTTACGGAGATGGATGTGGTATATCTATAACTGTACCAGTTGTATTAAACTGAAAATATAACAAGCAATTCAAACGGACAAATAACAGTTGGTTTTGTTCGCTGCGCTCTCTATTTTAACCAACTATTATTGGCCGCTTAATTGGGCGTTATATGCACACGGAGTTTAGTGTTAAATCTACCTATGAATAAATATAAACGAAGACTTATTTATCTATTAACCGTACAAGTTTTATTAACCATTATTTATAGATCTCAAGTCGTAAATTTCGGTGAAACTGATTGGTCATATTTCGTGGCAATGTTTTTTTGTATTTTTATCGTTATTTATGCTTTGAAATTAAACTGTAAAAATTGTGGTTCTGGACAAATCTTTCGTGGGTTAAGTGCCTTTTCTTTACGTTGGCCACAAGACGATTGTCATAAGTGCGGCAAGCCAATAGAATAGTGCATATAACAAGTTGCTTAAACGGACACAAACAGCTGGCTGTGCTCGTTCCTCGCTATTATAGCCAGCCATTTTTAGCCGCTTAGCAAAGCGTTATATGTCGAAATCACTATGTCATCAGTTTTTAACAAAGTTAAGAGTTTAATCTCAAACGTATTCGAAGAGGAATCTAGTGACCTAGAAATTCGAGAGTACCTTCAAAACTTGGCTCAAGAAGGTGATCTAGATTGCCAATGCGACTATGCCATTATTTGTCTTGGTGGTTTCGGTGGCCCTGTCAATATTGGGCATGGTGAGTATTGGTTAAATTTGGCTGCAAATAAAGGGAATAGCAAAGCCCAGTATTTTCTCGGTTATTGTTATTTTGAGGGAGAGTATCTTAAACAAGATATTGAAAAAGGAAAGTTTTGGCTTACAATTGCAGCGACGAATGGTTACAGCGATGCATTAAAGTATGTTGAGCCTGACATCTAACAAGCCATTCAAGCAGGACAAATAACAGTTGGCTATTTGCTCCTTCGTCGCTTATTTTAGCCAACCATTATTTGCCTCTTAATGGGGCGTTAGGTGTCATGCGTATATAACTATGGATTTTATATTAAAGAGGCTTATTTGTAGCCACCTTTTATTGGCTTCTGCAATTATAATGTTTTCGAGTGGACCTGAAGGGATAATTCTTATACCTATTTTATTTTTGTGGTGCGTATGTGAATTGTTTTTAATAGTTGGTTTAATTAAGCAGATTTTTATAAAAGAAAATAATAGAGGTTCTATAAGTTTGTGGTGTGCTTTTGCAGTTACTAGTTTTGTATTGTTTTATCAGTTTTCTAATTGAAATATTTACACCTAACAAGGCATTCAAACGGACAAAAAAACCGTTGACTAGCTTCGTACCTCGCAATTTTAGCCAACTGTTTATCGCCGCTTAGTAAGGCGTTATATGGCAAGGCTATGATTGAGTATATTCGAACAATTAGGCAGGAACGCAAATCGCTATCGAAAAATCTCAGGACTGTTACTGATATTTTAGGAGTTTCAAGCATTATTTGTAGTGGGTTCTTGTTTATTAAATTGTTTTCTTTAGTCGTGAATTCTCCATCTGGTGATTTTGTCCTTAATTTAAAAGAATTTAGTGATATATTATTTTGGCTTGTATATATATGCTGCATTGTGATTTTTTATAGTATTGGGCAATTTATAGTTTTAGGTTTTACTACCTCTATTCTATGTATTTTGGGTAGGCTCACAATCAAAGAATCACTTAGATATACCTTCTATTATCGTTTACCAGTAAGTTGGTTAGGCAAGTAGCGATATAACAAGTTACTCAAACGGACGCTAAACAGTTGGCTAGCTTCGTTCCTCGCAATTTTAGCCAACTATTATTTGCCTCTTAATAGGGCGTTATGTGGCTGAGGGTGATTATGAAATCTGAAGGTTTAGCTCTATATTGGAATTCGCATAAACTAGCTATTATTGCAGTAGCATTAATCAGTTTAATTTCTGCCAGTTTAATAGGTTATGAACATGGAGTTATTCGCGGCTTGTTATTTTTTGTTGGTGTTATATGTTTATTCTTAATATCAACATTAATCCCTTTTAGAAAGTCACTTAAATCAAAGTATGGTAAAAGTCCTTTTTAAACTAAAGCCACATAACAAGCTATTCAACAGGACTAAAAACAGTTGGCTGTGCTCGTACCTCGCAAATTTTAGCCGCTTAGTAGGGCGTTATACGGTTAATCAGAGTTCGAAGTATACGGTAGCATCACACTAAGGACACATGGAGGTATTTTATGAAAATGGTTCAATTATTAACTTACGCATTTGTTACATTGATGGTTATTTCATCTTTTAGCGGAAACTCAGGCACTTATAAAAATGAAAAAATAGCTTTAGTCTTTGGGGAAACTATATATCTTAAGGATCTAGAACCAGAGGAACGAGAGTTGGATAGGTACAAGCGCTCTTATCCTGATTTATCAACAGCAGAAATTGTGAATAGAGTTCACAATAGCAAGCTGACTTCATTGATATGGAAACAAGTTGTTAGTCAATTCTCGGAAAATTACGATGTGGAACCATCACAAGAAGAAGTTGATGGCTATATTCATGCAATGGAAGCATTGTCTTCTGAGCGGCCTAAAAGTGAAGCGAACTGGCGTCCAACTGAAATAGAATCAGAAGAAATTAAAGAACAAATTTCAAATGTTTACAAAGACTTTGTGCGTACATATAAAATAAGTAAAAAGCTCTATGAACTATATGGTGGTGTGGTGATTTTTCAGCAAGGTAATCAATTAGAGCCTGTCGGTGCATATCGAAAATTGTTAGAGTTTCACGAATCAAATAAAGACTTTGTCATTTATAACAAAGAGTTTAAAACTTCATTTTGGGATTACTATGTTAGAGAGCATAAAAGTATAATCCCTGAAGATAAAGTGGACTATACCGTACCTTGGTGGAAAAGAGCTTTAGAAAAGTAAATTTGGAGCAAAACCGTATAACAAGTTGCTCAAACGGACACAAACAGCTGACTGTGCTCGTTCCTCGCTATTTTAGCCAACAATTATTTGCCTTTTAATGGGGCGTTATGTGCAAGTGTTACTTTGGCACTCATAATTATTATTCAAAATAAGGATATACTTTGAACAAATTGATTTTACTTTTACCTATGCTATCTTTTAGTTGTTTTGCTGAAGAGAATAGTCAAACTAATAATTACTCTCTCGGCCTTGGTATGGGTGCTATGTATAGTGGTTTAGGTGCAAACATTGCACTAGTTTCAAAAAACGATTTTAAATATATTTCAGCTGGTTGTACCGCATATGGCTCCACTAGTGGTGCCGAGTGTGGGTTTGGTGTTGGTTGGGTTACAGCAGACTTATTTGACTTTGAAACAAACAATCATGGCTTTGGCATTTATGCCGGGATGATGGGCAAGGAGAGCTATACTACCTTCAAAAATAATCAATATTCATCCCATGAAAATAATTACTATGGGGTGGGCATAAGCTATACCTACTTTGTTAATGGTATTAATAAATCGGGCGTAACTTTTGGTATTTCCTTGCATGCTACCAATGCAGACTACGAAGGTAAAGGCGGCGGGTTATTTCAAGTTGGTTACCAGTTTTAGCATATACCAAGCTACTCTAGCAGGACAAATAACAGTTGGCTAGTTGCGCTACGCTACACATTTTAGCCAACTACAATTTGCCCCTTAATAGGGAGTTAGGTGTAATCGCCACTTCGTTTTAATTGTTTAAAGTAATTGCCAATCTAATCTAGCGTTTGTATTTTCTTATAGCGGTTTTGGAGTGTTTCGCCAGGCTCTACGTCAATCTAGTCTTCGGGCATACCACAGACAAAATATCCTTGCGAATTGGCTTTTCATTATTTGGTGCTGTGTCTCAAAATCTAACAGTTGTGTTTATAAAGTGGTGAATGTTATATTGTTGTTATATTTTGGTTTAAGTTATTGTATTTACAAGGCTGTTCACTTAGCAAGTAACTCAAGACGGACACAAACAGTTGGCTGTGCTCGTACCTCGCAAATTATAGCCAACTATTTTTAGCCGCTTAATGGGGTGTTAGCAGTATTTCAGACGCCTGTCGTTAAATTGACGTAAACATGTCGTATACAAATAAGGATTTTTTTTACAGGATACCGTTTCGATTTATCTATGTGAGAAATACAAATGGAAATGATAATAAACGCTGAAAAAGTTATAGCAGAACGTAAAATTAGAGCTTGGAGTCAACAACATTTAGCTGATGCCAGCGCTGTAAGTTTAAGAACTATTCAAAGGGTAGAGAATAATGGTTCAGGCTCTTTAGAGACAATTAAAGCATTAGCATCTTGTTTTGAGTTAGATGTAGATATGTTATTCGAACCTAAAGTTGAAGTTATTAATAAAAAGCTGAAGTCAAAAGCTAAAACAAAAACAAAAATAGTAGTTTTCTTTTCATTTATTTTAGCATTACTTAGCAGCGTTCTATTTATCGTGCCAACAAGTATGGCATCCAATTTAACAATTAGTGCGGAGAGTATAAAAACGAATACGCATGAAGGGTACAGTATATATAATAAAAATGTTGTCATATTTTTGCCTAAAGGTATGCCGCATAAAGTGTTAATTGACTCTAATTGGAAAACTAACTCATCATCTCCTTCCAGTGATGGTATCAAAATTTATTTAGAGCACTCTGTAATTTCCATTGATATAGCTTCAATTACAACAACAGAGAGTGGGACTAAAATTACAACGGAATACGCTAAATTATCAAAATCTGATTAATATACTGCTAACAAGAATTTCAAGTGGGATTGCTAACAGTTTGCTCCTTCGTCACTTATTTTAACCAACTCTTTTTTGCCCCTTAATGAGGCGTTATGTGCCATTGCACTAGGATCGTATCGTGAATAAATTTAAAGTAGTTATATTGGTGGCTGTAAGTTTTTTATTTGGTTGTGCTTCAACGCAAGAAGCCCCTGAAAACTTAGACAAATATAGTCGTAATGTTAAGGCAACCTTTGCATCATATAAAAGTATAACTAAACCTCACAAAGCATTTGCTGTGGCTAAATTTAACAGACGTGATTTTTCAGGTTTTGGTTACTCTTATCCTACAATAAAGCAAGCTGAAAATAGAGCTATCGATGAGTGTCAGGAAAGAGCTTTAAAGTATAGAGATGACATAAAATGTTTTATTTATCATAGCGAATAGGTTGTTTATTATTTAATTTATAGTAGTACATAGCAAGCTGCTCCAACGGACGCTAAACAGTTGGCTAACTTCGTCCTCGCAATTTTAGCCAACTATTTTGCGCCGCTTAATAAGGCGTTAGGGCTATCTAGAGTATGGATGCGAACTCACTATTGGTTTTAAATCGAAGTAGGGATAATTCACAAATATTTTGGGCTTCATTAGTACCAATGTTACCTATATCATTTGTTGTAATTGGAAACTTAGAATTAAATGTTTATTCCATATCCTTTTTAGTTTTAGCTTATCTAGTGTCATTAGCGTTTTGGTTCACTAACGGTACTAAACCTGCTGCTTGGATTAAAGATGATATTTTACACATACGAGATGGTGTATTCGGACATGATGAAATTGATAAAAAAAAAGTCGAATCCATGTATTACGAGGTTGATTTTCATCGCAATTCAGTAGGAAATAGTAGTGGTGAAGAAACTGATGTGCATATAATCGTAATTAAACTTAAAGGGTTTAGTGAGTGGCGATTGCCTATTAAAGACCTTGAAGAGCATGCTGAGAAATTAAGGTTATATCACTTCATAAAAGACAATTTTTTTAACTTAGAGTTCCGTAGATTATAGCCCTAACAAGGCGTTCAACATTTTAACCAACTGCAAATTCCCCCTTAGTGGGCGTTAATTGCCAAAAGGAATTGTCATGCGTAATTTTAAAGTATCATTGTTATTCATATTATTTACTTCAGCATCTGTTCTAGCTCAAAATGATGTTTTTCATCAAAGTCCTGCAATATATGGGGGTTGGAATTGTAATGTTGCGTTAGATAGCTTGAATAAAAATTCGAAAGGTATAAATAACATCACAGCTTGGGTTTTTGGCTATACCTATGGTAAAAAAATCCAATTCAAAAAGGGTAAAAGCCCAGCTTCTAAAACTGAATATAAAGACGTTTTAGTCCCTTATTTGACTGAATATTGCAAAAAAAATCGAGATTCAACTTTCTTTCATGCGATGGACAGTTATGTCGATTTCAAATTAAAGCAAGGAGAGGCAGTAATTGGCAACTAACAAGCCATTCAAGCAGGACTTTGTATTGCCCACTTAACGTGTTGTTATGTGTTTAAAAGGAGTTAGGCGTGTTATCACAAGTATTATTCATCGTAGGTGCTGCAATATTTGGATTGCTTGGTTTTATACATTTAATTTATACTTTATTTACTGAGAAGTTTCATCCACACAATTCTGATATAATAGCAGCAATGAAAAGCTCCACAACAAACATAACTAAAGAAACAACTGTTTGGCGTGCTTGGGTTGGTTTCAACGCTAATCATAGTCTAGGCGCAATACTTTTTCCGCCATTTACATTCCTTTAGGTTTTTCACACATCCAATTTATTGTTAATAATAGTTGGTTTGCTGTATTACCTTCTATTATTGGAATTTCATATTTGATTCTAGCAAAAAATTACTGGTTTAAAATCCCATTTTTTGGCATTCTAATCTCAACAATATGTTTTGTAAGTGCTTTTTTTCTAATTAACACATAATAATTTCAACCAGGATAAATGACAGTGCCTAGCTTCGTGCTTCGCAATTTTAGTCATTACTTTTTCGCCACTTAATAGGGCGTTAGCATTTATCAGAATATGGAGTACAAATGAAAAATATATCGATTACCATTGCTATTGTGTCAATGGTTTTATTCTCTTGTGGTGGTTCTGAAGGAGATGTTACTACTGAAAAGTCAGATCAAGACCTTATAGCAAATTTATCGTATACATCTTGGAAAAAAGAATGTTTTCCTTATGATAAATTGTCCACTGACGGCTCACCAGTTTCATGGTACATCAACATTAGGTTACGTATAGATTCTTCGATGAAGTCTACTTATATAACAGAATTTTTCCGACCAAGTGATACAGCATGTGCTTCAATGATGTTTAACACTACTGATATCTCAAGACTTGAAATTACAGATAAAATTATAAGTGAAGAGAGCATTGAAGCTTACGGCCTAAATGAGACTTTTATTTTTAGTTCAGATAAGACCAATCCACCACCGCGTTATACTTTAATTTATATTGATAGTGAAAGATTATATTTTGGTCAAAAGTCTGGTTCAAATCTTGGGAAAACGCCTGAAACAAGACATTCTTCTATTTCTCTTGATGACTATTTTTCTCAAATTATAAACTAAAAACTTAACAAGAATTTTAAGTGGGGCAGCTAACAGCTTACTAAGTTCACGCATGAATATAGCTTTGAAAGGTGGAAATTAAAAAGTTATTATATTTCTCAAACTGAAATAAAAAAAAGCCCTGTGTAAACAGGGCTTTAATATTACTAAATGTGGTCGGAGTAGCAAGATTCGAACTTGCGACCTCACGTCCCCCAGACGCACGCGCTACCAAGCTGCGCTATACCCCGAAACAGTAAACTTTAAGAGGGTTAATAAATTTACTGCTTGTATAATAATGGTTTAATCAGTGATTGCAATATAAAGTAACGAAAATTAATGCGTTCGATTATTTATTACTCAACTTATTCGTCTGTTGGCTAAATTGCTTAATAAAATTCACCCCATCAATCATTAATGGGAAGTCTGAGTTAACCATTATCGGTGCAGCTAGTTGACGTGAATAGCTTTGAAAGTTGCCGTTTTGATCAATAAACACTGATTTGTCTTTACTAAAGACCATCATGCCATCGTCCATCGTGTTAGCAATAATGCGGTCTTTCGCTAATTTCAATAAGTCTTTGCCATTACTGTAAGCTTGTTCATTAAGATCGCAATTTAACCAGCGATTCATCAATGTTGGTTGAATGTCCATATGACTGGTTAAATGGCTAACTGTTTTACTCTTACTATCAGGTAAAATAAGTAGTGAAGGTTTAATCGATAAACTTGTCGCTTTTGATGCATTGCCCACTGATGTTATCCAGATAATATCTTTAGTTTGTTTTGCTTTTTGCGCTAAGAGCAGAGCATCCATAAATAATTCAAACTGATAACTATTACTGTCTGCAAAATAGAATAAGTGTAAACCGTCAGGGATGTTATTTAACTTTTCAGCAAAGACTAACGTTGAGATATTATTAAGTGAGCTTTTCTCGTTAAACAAGTGTTCAAAACCGTATGGTTTTTGCAGTTCTGCACCATTTTCACTGTCTTTTCCATGGATCAATGTGTAGGTGGTTTCGAGTTTATTTCTTGCTAATAATTGAAACAATAATGGAGTAGCATTCTGCTTGATGAGCCCATCTTGGTAGATACTTGGTAAACTATAAAACAGGTTAAACCAAGCGCTATTAGGTAACGCGTTATCAATATGATGTTCTAATGTTAATTCGTTTTGGGTGTTTCTTTGCTTAAACTGCTTAATCTGTTTATCGGTCAACATTTCATCGTTAACCACCATAAAGACTGATTGTTGTATGGGTAATTCAGCTGAACATTCGTCACTTAATAACGGATATTGTGGAATTTCATTGGTAAATGCTAATGGGCTAGTGGTGCGCTCGATATAGGCTTCTCTGTCAAACATGCCATATTTTGTTAGCAATGTTTTGGCCGTTGCAGGATAAGATAAAGGTAAAACCGTATCTTGTCTTAAAATATCATATTCTAAATTAGCATCGGCCCAAATATGTATAAGGTGGCTAAAGAAAAAAGAACTGACTAAACCAATAACAACAAATTTGGCAAAGACAACTTTTTGTAAATCTCGTAGATGTTTCCAAGCGTAATTACTCATTGTTAATTCAAAGGCAAAGATAACCAGTGTTAACAAGATACTGGCAAACCAAAACATACGACTGTTGTGATGTATTTGCGTGGTAATCAAGTCAAAAATTTGTGCACTTGAAGAGGCATTTAAATGATAGCCTAAACTATTATAGATATAAGCATCAAGTAACAAGACCAATAATTGTATGGTGAACACTACTGAAGCTGTTGCTCTGATAAACCGAGTATGTGGAAATATTAAGGTGATCGGGAACAGTATTAAAACGAAGGTCATAAAGGTTAAGAAACCCATATGACTAAACCAGGTAGTGACCAAATAAAACTGGCCCAGTAATGTTTCTGGGCCGCCTTCACTAAAAATATAAAAGGACGATAGTCCAATAGCAGCAATTATATTAAAAAAAGTGAACCAATGGCTCCAACTAATTAGGTGTAACAGACGCTTGCTATACGTTTTTGAGTCAAATGCAACCATAGGTAATTATCATTCTCTTATTATTTTAGTTTATCAGGTTTATATTTTTAAAATTAATAGGTAATTATTGGACTGATTTTCGTAAAGCGTTAGTGAAATTGGTTACAATTTCAGCTCTTTTAGCTTCAGGAATATTTTTATTAATAATTTCTGTTAAGGTATTTCCTAAGCACATCAGCGCTAGGTCAGGGGTTGCAGACTCATTAACTAAAACATCATGTAAGCTTTGGATAATTTTTTCTACACGTTCATTGGAATACTTGGATACAATAGGCATCTTAAAATACTTAATAGGTTGCTTGATAGATTTATACAAGTTTATCAAATGCCTGAACAATATAAAACTGGCCTTTAACTATGAGCTTAATTATTTCAAACATTGCCCTACATTTTTTAACTAAAAAAGAAGAAACCGGTGAAGTTGTGCTGCGTTTAGGGCCAGAATCCATCGAATTTAGCAGCAAGATTGAAAACTTTGTTGATGGCTTACATAAAATCTACAACGCTAAAGCAAGTAAGGCCTACGGGCACTTTTCGTCAATGCCGGCTGCAGGAGATACTGCTCGCTTTGTTGATATTATGGAAAGCTATTTAGCGGATGCACAAAGTTTTTATGCTTTTAGTTGCCAAGCAGCAAATTTATTAAAAAATGAATTAGAAAAATATAATTTGGCAGAAACTGGATATCTTGTTGTTTGTCACTATGAATATATGGGTGGGCGTTACTTACTCGCGACTGTTATTCCTGTTTCTGAGCATTATTCTGTCGATGGAGAATTAAATATCTCTGCTGACAAACACCTCGATACTGCGCGTATGCAATTAGCGGCTCGCATTGATTTATTCGATTATAAAGATAACGAACAAGGTAATAAGTACGTTTCGTTTATTAAAGGCCGAGCAGGTCGCGTTGTTTCTGATTTTTTCTTAGACTTTTTAGGCTGTGAAGAAGGTTTAAATTCAAAAGAACAAACACAAACATTAGTACAAGCCGTTGAAGATTATGTTTCGGTTAATCAACTTGATGCGACAGAAAAACAAAATACCCGTAAGGAATTGCTCAATTATTGTAAAGAGCAGAAAAGCGCGGCACAAGATGTTTCGATTCAAGAAATAGGACAAGTGATTAAACAAGAAGGGGCAAGTCAAGATTTTCATCAATTTTGCCAAGAGCAATCTTACCCACTTGAAGCCTCTTTTCCGCATGACCAAACCGTTGTTAATAAAGTGACTAAATATTCCGGTTATGGCAATGGTATTAGCTTAAGTTTTGAGCGTAGCCATTTTGGTGAAGATGTCGTTTATAATGCAGCGAATGACAGTATTACTATTTATAAAGTACCACCAAACTTAAAAGATCAATTGTTAGCGTTATTACAAACAGCTGATAAAAATGAACAAGAATCGCAGCAATCTGAAAATACAGAATTTTAAATTAGCAAATAAATTGATAGGTATGAAAATGACAACATTAACCATTACTCGCCCAGACGATTGGCATGTACATTTACGCGATGGCGAAGCATTAACGACCACAGTGCCTGACACTAGTCGTTATTTTGGACGCGCTATTGTTATGCCAAACTTAGTGCCACCCGTAACAAATGCTGAGCTAGCGACGCAATATCATCAACGAATTTTGGCCGCTAACACCAATAACCCCAGTAAAAGCAAACAATTCCAACCTTTAATGGTGTTGTACTTAACAGATAAAACAACACCTCAAGAAATAAAAGACGCTAAAGCTACGGGTATTGTTTTTGCTGCTAAGTTATATCCTGCTGGAGCAACCACCAATTCATCTTCGGGTGTTACGAATGTTGATAATATTGCTGACGTTTTAGCCGCAATGCAAGAAGTGGGCATGCCTTTATTAGTTCATGGTGAAGTCACTGACAATCATATTGATATATTTGATCGCGAAGCGGTATTTATCGATACGATATTAAAACCTTTAGTGGCTAAATATCGTGATTTAAAAATTGTTTTAGAGCACATAACCACTAAAAATGCGGTTGAATTTGTGCAACAAGCCAGTGACAACGTTGCGGCAACCATAACCGTTCATCACTTGTTATTTAACCGTAATGATATGTTAGTGGGGGGGATGCGTCCTCATTACTTCTGTTTACCTATTTTGAAACGTAATATTCATCAACACGCATTAATTGAAGCTGCAACCGGTGGCAGTGCTAAGTTTTTCTTAGGCACAGACTCTGCTCCTCATCCCCAACATGCAAAAGAATCTGATTGTGGTTGTGCTGGGTGTTATACATCACATGCTGCCATTGAACTTTACGCAGAGGTATTTGAAGAAGTAGGGGCTTTGGACAAATTAGAAGGTTTTGCAAGTTTACACGGCCCAGCCTTTTATAATTTGCCCGTGAACGATGATAAAATAACCTTAGAAAAAGTTGAATGGCATGTCCCTGCCACTTTATCATTCGGTCAAGATGTTGTTGTGCCTATTCGCGCAAATGATACCATCGCTTGGCAAGTAAAAGACGCGCTCTAAATAGGAAGTAATAATGCAATTATTTGTAAATGATTTAACGGTCATTGATTTTTCATACTGCTGTCCACAACGCGGTATTGTAGGTGAGAGTTGGATTGTCGATGTACTACTTAATGGTGCACTCAATGAAATGAGCATGGTACTTGATTTTGCTGTTGTTAAAAAACAAATTAAAGCAATTATTGATGATGCTGTTGATCATAAATTACTATTACCGATGAAAAACGCCTGTATCACTGTTACAGATTCCTCACATCATAACGAACATGAATACGTTGACTTAACCACTGAACGTGCCAATTATTATTTACAGTCTCCAAATTGTGCTTTTGCAAAAATAGCCACTGATACTATTGATATAGCTTCAGTGACTAGGCATTTAACCGCGATTATTTTAGAGCAATTACCACAAAATGTTCAAGGGCTGAAATTAACACTGCGACCAGAGAATATCAGTGGTGATTATTATCATTACACGCATGGGTTAAAATTACATGACGGCAATTGTCAGCGTATTGCTCATGGTCACCGCTCTACAATTAATATCTTACAAAACGGTGAGCGTGTTGCGGAATTAGAAAAGGCGTGGTGTTCGCGTTGGGAAGATATTTATATTGCTTCAGAAGTCGACCGTGTTGAAAGACAACATATCGAACTGTCGGCATTTGCTTATAGCAATTTGACTCCCGATCACCATTATTTTTCTTATACCGCGCCACAGGGGCGTTTTGATATTGCGGTTGAAAGCAAAGTATTAGATGTTGTAGATTGTGATTCTACGGTTGAGCTATTAGCTGATTTTATTGCTAGACAATTAGTTGCTGATAATAATAAAGACATAATCGTAGTCGCCTATGAAGGTGTAGGCAAAGGCGCTATTGCCAATGCTTAGTATTATCGATAGAAAAAAAATTCAGCTTGTGGCTTTTTGTTTAGCCAGTATATTATTTAGCCAAAACCTGATGGCTGAAATTAAGCTTTCAGGGGAAATAAAGCAGGGCGCTTTAGTTATAGGTAAAACAGCGATTAATAATATCGTTACGTTCGATGGCAAAGTGCTGCCTTTATCAACACAAGGCGATTATGTTTTTGGTTTCGGGCGAGATGATGTTAAGCCTCATCAATTAGTGATCACTCAGCCAGATGGTAAAAGAGAGCAAAAAACCTTAACGCCAACAAAGCGTGAATATAATATTCAACGTATTGAAGGCATTGCTAAAAAAATAATGAATCCAAACCCTAAGTCTGTAGCCCGATCTAAAAAAGATGGTATTGACGTCAGAGCAGCGAGACAAACCTTAAGCGATAAAAATTATTTTTCAGCAGGTTTTATTGCTCCTATAAAAGGTGTTATCACGGGTGTATATGGAAGCCAACGTGTTTTTAATAGTATACCTAAACGCCCACACTTTGGCTTAGATTACGCAGGCAATACTGGCGATCCAGTCAAAGCACCTGCATCTGGCACTGTGGTGATGTTCGTGCCAGATATGTTTTATTCTGGTGGAACAATGATCATTGACCACGGCCATGGCATTACTTCTAGCTTCTTACATTTAAGTAAATCTTACGTTAAGAAAGGGGATGATGTTGAAAAAGGACAAGTCGTCGCGGCCGTAGGCTCTAGTGGCAGAACTACAGGTCCTCATTTAGATTGGCGTATTAATTGGTTTAATATGCGTTTAGATCCCGCATTAGCGTTAAAAGCTTTTCCGATTAAATAGAAATTTTAACGCTATATATTAAGGTCTACATTCATTTATTAAGTCGGTAGTAAGTCATATAAATAAATGAATGTAGGGTTAATTAACCTGTCGTTTTTTACCACTTTCCGCACGTTTCTTATTTTCACTTTGAACATATACAGTATCGGTTGTTGCCATGCTTGCATGACCAAGATCTTCTGAAATATCCTTAAGAGGGCGCCCGCGTTCAATTTCCATACTTGCACCGGTATGCCTTAACCAATGGGCAGAAGCTTCTTTCAATTTTAATGCCTTATTTTCACCTTCGGATCTGCGCATATTTTCATGTGCTTGATCGAAAACACTTTGAACTAAACGGCGTAAATGTCGAGATGTCATACCACCTTGGCCACGAACTTTCTCAACAAGAATTGAATTTTCATTACTTGATGGCAAACCTAATAAACCACGGGAAGAACGGTAACGCTCTAAAAAAGGTAAGAAATCAAGAGGAACCGTGATATCACGTAATTTACGGCTTTTCCCAAAGACTTTAAGCCACCAATTTTCATCATCATCTTGCCAAAAGTGTCCCATTGTAGGTGACCAATTTTCACGTTCCGATAGTTCAGAAATCCTTAAAAAAAGGGTTTTTAATGCAGAAATAACAAATAAATTTCGTTCAAATAGTGGGTTTTCATCAGCCATTTCAACGGCTGTATCTAAAACATATTGCCATTGACTAGCGGTTAAACGTTTAACTTCTTTAACTTGAGAGTCTATTATAAAATGTCGGCAATCTTTTTTAGCTATTTGTGCGGGATTACCAATGCAAAAATCCTCAGCCATTAAATAGTTGTAGAAAACGATAATTGCGGTAAACATTGATGAAAGTGTTTGTTGTGATGGACGATATTTTTTCTTATCGATGATATATTCAGATTTTAGACTTTTAGGTGCTTGGATTTTATACGGGAACCAAAGTTCATTAGCCAAGGAATAACCATTGGATATTTTGAAACGTTCTTGATTTGATGTACCAATCCAAGTAACTGGTGGCTGCCAACAAAAGTCAGCATATTCAAGTAAGTCTGATTTACGTAATTGATCTATTGGTTTTTTCTTTTCAATAAATGACCACAAAAGAAAACGTTCAACGTCATTTCTAAACCGGTCATAAGTATGTGTAGATTTATTTCTACCTATATAAGTAAGGAAAACTTTCCCCCAATCAAATTGTTCAAGCCACCAAGGTTCATTTGATGAGAATATTTTATCTAACTCTGGGTAGTCATCAAAATCAAAATCACACAAATCAATGTATGGTGGATATAAAGGAACAGGTTTATTTAACAACATTATTTTGAAAACCAAGTAGATAGTACGTATAAAGGCAGTCTAAACCATTATACTCACTATGTCCAATACTGAAGAGTATCGGACATAGCGAGCTATGTGGAATATAGGGAAGTGCTCCTGTAATTACTCGTAGATTAAAAAGCTTATATTAAGCTATATACTTAATAAAGC
>JBALXO010000079.1:0-10934 GCA_036960615.1 Cocleimonas sp.
AATGATGTGATTGAAACTACCGGGCCAAATACTTCATTTTGAAAAATCGTCATATCTGATTTAATATCGGCAAACACGGTAGGTTCTACATAAAAACCTTCCTTATCTTTGACCGCTTTTCCACCTGTAACAAGTCTTGCTCCTTGAGACACAGCGGCATCGCACATGCTTAACACTTGTTGTTGCTGATCTTTAGATACTACGGGCGTTAACTCTATCGTTTCACCCGAATCGATAGATAAACTTTTCGCCATTTCAGAAATATCAGATACAAGTTCTTCATAAATATCTTCATGTACCAAAACTCTCGACATTGCTGAACAGACTTGCCCTGCATTGAAGAAAATACCCCAAGCAACACTATCTAAAAATTGTTTTTTATCAAAATCAGGGAAAACCACTGCGGCAGACTTTCCACCTAACTCCATCACACAAGGCGTGGCATTATCTGCGGCGCTTTTTAAAATATGCTGACCTGTTGGGACAGAGCCAGTAAAGACAATTTGATCTACTTTAGGGTTAGCAACTAAGGCAGCACCTACTTCAGAACCAACGCCACATAAAATACTCAATGCACCTTTAGGCAAACCCGCTTTTTCGCAGGCAGTAGCTAATAGTGTCATAGATAATGGCGTCATTTCTGGTGACTTTACAACGACTGCATTTCCTGCGGCTAATGCAGGTGCAAGTGAACGAGCACAAATATCCACAGGAAAATTCCACGGAACGATTTGAGCCGATACTCCAACAGGTTCATAGACCGTGTAATCCACGTAATCATCACCTAGAGGAATCGACTTACCCTCAATTTTATCTGCCATGCCACCGTAATATTCAAAATAACGTGCTGCATTATCAAATTCTGCATGCGCATCAGCCAGCGACTTGCCATTTTCTTTAACTAAAAGCTGAGCCCCCTCTTCCGCGACCTCACGGATATTATCCGCGATGCGTAACATCATCTGCACGCGAGTTGCAGGACGGTCTTTTGTTAATATTCCTGAATCAGCGCAAACTCTAGCTGCATCAACTGCTTTTTCAACATCTTCAATACTGGCGCAAGCAATTGTGGCAAATTCTTTGCCGGTGGCGGGATTGGAAACACTCAAACTGTTATTTGAATCACTCCACTTACCAGCAATATAATTTTTCCAATGTGTGCTTGTTTGTGGTTTTGCTTTTGTCATGGTTTCAAATCCAATTAATAGAACTATTTTTTTAGCAGAATTTATGCGCTGGCTCGGCTTTTTTGTAAGGTTTTAGCAACCCAAGTATGAAATCGATGCGTAGGACCATCGTGTGCAGGTGAGAATTTTCCACCATCAAAAAATTCACCATGACGACTGGCTTGCATCCCTTCAACCACAACAATATCTTCACTAAATACTTCCTTCCAAAAACTCGCATTGCGCTTGCTTATAAAACTGTTTTCAGGATGTTCTTTAGGATCATAGGCATAATAAATATGCGTATGTTCTAGTGTCTTCTCCGTACTCAATGGTTGTAAGATCATTGTAAATAAGTGATCACGATGAACTCCTAAAAGCACATTAGGGAAAAGCGTTACATATTCCGATCCTTCATCCCATTTATTACTCAAGTTCTTGAACTCTGGCAAAGTCGAACCATCATCACCTTTTAGGCGTTTATAAACAGTAGAACCCTGGCCGCAATAACTTTCGGCTTCATCGATATTATAATGATCTTCAATTCGTGAAACGATATTCAACTCAGGATGGATATACGGTAAATGATAAGATTCACTATAATTTTCTACTGCGAGTTTCCAATTAGTATTAACTTCCATTGTAAACGTTGAATTTTCACCACCATGAAAGATAGGTTGATCAAATTCTTTCCAGCGTTCCAGCAATTCACTAGCGTACTCATTAAATTCTGGTGCATCTCCCGAAACATTAATAAAGATAATGTCATTCCATACATGAGAGCGAACTACGAATAAACCCAACTCTTCGTTTTTAATACTTTCGTGAGTATTTTTACCCATGCCTCCGACATGAGGCGTAGCACGAAGGTCACCTTTAGTTCCGTAACACCAACCATGATAAGGACAAGCAATAACGCCACGAATTTTGGTCGGTTCAGAAACTAGAATCATGCCCCGATGGCGACATGTATTTTGGAAAACACCAATTGAGCCATCACGATCACGCACCATTAAGAGCGGCATTCCCATGAAATTAATCGGTTTAGCATCGCCAGCATTTGGAATACTATTACCCACATCTAATGCTGCCCAATTTTTAAATAGAATGGCGTTTTTCTCTTCTTGGTAAACATCTTCAGAAACATAATGTTCACTAGGTAAGCCACGAGCTTCAGCCAATGGCTTTAACACTGCATCGATATTAGTAAGGGGAATATTAGTAAATTGACCAGACATAAGCGCTCCGAACATCATGATTTTAATTGGCCAATAACTATGAATTACATGACCTTTATGGATTAAGGAATATTACTCTTATGAAGGTTAACCCTACAATCGATAAAAATTCATCTTAATTGAATTCATTTCAACCAAAAGCAAACTTTAATTCAATTTACCTCTTTCTGAATTCAATAAATAATTGATTAACGTACGGATATTTTCATTCTTCCCATTATCTTTGGTATATAACAAGTAGAACGCCTTAGTTGAAGGCATAACCGTATCGCCCATAATGACTAATTCACTCTTTTCTAGCATTGGTTTTAATAACTTTTTCCATCCTATGACTACACCTGCACCTTCACTGGCTGTTAGTAACGCGATCATATAATTATTAACGTGAAACTTTTCATTGATCTCTCCGTCATAACCTGCAGCCTCAAACCACTCTTTCCATGTAGTCCAGCGATCATCTTTTGCGGTTAAATGAATTAACGGCATCTTGGCTATCGCGGCTACACTAATATCTTTTTGTGCCGCATAAAACTCAGGGCTACATACCGCAACCAATTCATCCCAGAATAAGACATCAGCCTGTAACTCAGGTCTTGGGTTTCTTGGGTAACCATAAGTGACGCGTAAATCTGGTAATTCACGGCTATGGTCGAATACATCACTAACATGTTGATCAACCCAGACTTCACCACATATTTTCCAAAACTGAGTCAGTCTTGGCGTTAACCACAATGCTGACAACGCTGTCGTAGCAGCGAAAGTAATCGCTTCAGATTCTGAAGATTTACGAATATTGTTTAAGGTTTTAGAAATATCAGAGAAAGAATGCTGTAAAACGGAGAACAATAATTGTCCTTCTTTTGTAATTTCAACACCCCGATAATGCCGTTCAAATAATAACAAACCCAAATCTTCTTCAAGACTTTTTAATTGATGACTAACTGCTCCTGGGGTTACTCCTAGCTCTTCAGCTGCCTTTTTAAAGCTACCATGACGTGCTGATGTTTCAAATGCTGCTAAGGTCGTCAGTGCTGGTAAATTATAGTGTTTTCTAGCCATTCTTTTCTTACCAATATTTTTACAATTAATAACCTATTAATTGCTTCTAAAAAATTCATCCCTACAATAATAAGCAGCTACAAAATTGTGGGAAAACAACTCTTATATAGTTTAATTAAACTAAACTCATTTTGATTATCTTTTGGCTTGCCGTCAATCATCAATAGTGATAATTTTGACAAATACTGAGGAACAAATATGTCATCCAAAAACAACTGTCGCATCACTAAAATTGAAGCACTAACAGAAAATATCACTAACTTTGAAATCGAAGTACTTGATGAAGGTTTTGACAAACCTAGTTTCGATACGCTCGAAGCTGGGGCTCATATAGATGTTTACTTAGATGACGGTTTGATTCGTCAATATTCAATTTGGGATTGGTCAGAAGACAAAATCCGTGTATCAATTGCCGTTAAACGTGAAGACGAAGGAAATGGCGGTTCGTTAAAAATGCACCAATTAAAAGTCGGGGATTTGATAGGTACCGATGGACCTCGAAATCATTTCAAATTACTTCCAAATGCTTCTCACTACACATTAATTGCTGGCGGTATTGGCGTTACTCCGATATTTGCGATGGCGCGAGAATTAGTTTCACAAAATGCCAAGGTAGATATTTATTATCTAGTTCAAAAAGAAGAACTTGCAGCGTTTAAACCTCATTTTGAAAGGCTCAGTTTAGGTGACCAAACTGAATCAAGCTATCAACTTCATTGCGACGATAAAGACGGAATGTTTGATTTCGATTCACTCGTCAAGGAAATTCCCATCGACAGCGTGATTTACACCTGTGGTCCAGAGCCGATGCTGAATAAGGTTATAGATACAGTTAAAACACATGCACTACATTTCGAACGCTTCACGCTATCGACTGAAGATGCAGAGAAAGAAAATACCTCTTTTGAAGTTAAAATAAATTCCAGTGGCAAGGTGTATACCGTCAATGAAGACGAAACCATATTAACCGTTCTATCTGACAACGGTGTTGATGTTCCCTCAGCTTGCGCGGCAGGTCTCTGTGGGACGTGTATTACGGATGTATTAGAAGGAGAAATAGATCATCGCGATGGGATTCTATCGGATGATGAAAAAGCCTCGAATGAATATATGTGCGTGTGTATTTCACGAGCCAAATCTGCACAGATCACTTTAGATCTATAAATCTAACTATTAAATTAATTATTAGAGTAACTATCGATAACTTTCGCTGTATCTATCAATACATTAGAACTCGTGAGCAAGTCAAAACTAGAGTTCGATTTTCTTAGAAACAACTAGAATTTTTACGCCCTACAAAATCAGGCACAAATTGATTTTGAGTAAGCAGCCTGTAGTATTAAATAAAAATAAACCAATTAAAAATATAATACTTTTCATCAAAATCCTACTATCCCTGAGGCTCAAAATGTACAAGAATATTCTAATTCCAACAGACTTTTCAAATGAGGATGCAACTATTGATTCACTTAAAAAAGCAGACCAATTTTCAAGTGATGGACACATCTTATTGCTTCATGTACTGGACGTCATTCCCGCTTATGCACTAGTCGGACTTCCCAAAGATCTTGTGCAAAACCAAATCCCACAAACACATAAAATACTTAAGGATATAGTTGAAAAGTCAGGCGTTAAGGCTGACATAGAAGTTCGTGAGGGTAGTTCTTATAATCAAATTATCAAGTCTGCTGAAGAACATGAAACAAACTTAATCATCATTAATTCACATCAACCTGGCATTCAAGATTATTTATTAGGATCAACAGCCGCCAAAGTCGTTCGACATGCGCCTTGTGCTGTATTGGTTGATCGTTGAAATTTATACTTTTAAAATGTTCAATGAAATAATCTCTTAAAAATAAAGGGGGTGTCTTTTAAAAAGACACCCCCTTACTTTTGGGCACTTTTAACAAAGCTCAAACCAGAATTATCTCTCTTAAGCTCAAATTCCTATTATCAACCCAGTATCTAAAAATAAATATCTAAAATATTAAACTCCCTATCCTTGATTTGAATCAAACCTCTAATATTTCATTAGTAATAAAGTAAAAACAACAGAAGGGTGATCCTAAAACGATTAACTCGAAGTCTAACAATTTACTAATAATGGAGTATCAAATGTATAACACGATTATTGTACCCACTGATTTTTCGGATGAAGCATCAACCATTCGATCACTTAAGCAAGCGGAGAAGCTATCTGGTAACAATCGAATTATATTTCTGCATGTACTCGAGGCAATTCCCTATCTCGTTACAAAGACTCGTGAGACGATGGATGAATGGCTGAAAAATTCCGGTGTAGAAGCTGCAATAGAAATTCGTCATGACGGCTCTTCTTATCACAATATTATTGAATCAGCGAAAGAGAATGAAGCTGACTTAATCTTAATTAGGTCTCATAAACCGGGACTTAAAGATTATTTACTTGGTTCAACAGCCAGTAAAGTAGTACGTCATGCACCCTGCTCTGTTTTGGTAGATAGATAGATAGATAGATTCTTAAGATTGGTAAAAGGGTTAGCATTGCTAGCCTTTTCGCCGTTTCTTGTAGGTATTCAACTGCTATAAATCATCACTTTCATTATTATCCTAAATTAAGTAAATACAAATATTCCCAATATATTGATCTGAATCAAGCTCCAATTGCTCCATTAAGAATAAAGTAAAACCACTGAAGGAAGACTACGAAACGATTCACTTCAGGTTTAACGGATTTATCAAATCATGGAGTATCAGATGTATAACACAATTATTGTACCCACTGATTTTTCAAACGAAGAATCAACCATCAAAGCTCTTCAAAAAGCAGAAAAGTTATCAGATAGCGGTCGCATTATTTTGTTACATATACTCGACCATATTCCTGCTTACGCTTTAGCCGAAATACCTACTGATCTTATGCAAGATCTTGTGCCGAAAACACGTGACGCACTAAAAGAATTGGTCTCTATGTCTAAAGTGGAAGCTGGAACAGAAGTCCGTAATGGCAATTCGTATCGACAAATTATCAAAGCGGCTGAAGAGCATAAAGCAGACTTAATCATCATCAATTCACATCGACCAGGTCTTCAAGATTATCTACTAGGGTCGACAGCCGCCAAAGTAGTTCGTCATTCACCCAGCTCAGTACTGGTAGTTCGTTAGGCTTTTTTATTATGGAGATGCATATTATGTATAACACTATTCTTATTCCGACAGATTTTTCAGATGAAGAGTCAACCATTCAAGCGCTTAAAAAAGCAGAGAGACTTTCAGATGATGGTCGCATCGTATTGTTACACGTACTTGCTGACATTCCTGCTTTTGTATTGGTTGAGCTACCCGCTCATATAATCCAAGAACAGGTTCCTCAAACAAAAAAGACATTAACAGAGATGGTAAAAAAATCAGGCGTGAAGGCAGATATCGAAGTTCGTAAAGGTCAGTCTTATAATAGTATTATTCAAGAAGCCAAAGATATTGATGCAGACTTAATCTTGATGAATTCACATCAACCAGGACTGCAAGATTATTTATTAGGCTCTACTGCAGCTAAAGTTGTCCGTCATGCAACTTGCTCTGTATTGGTTGATCGTTAGAATTATTCTAAAACCTAAGAGTCTATGTGTATTAAGAATACTAGTAATTGCTATAGATTTATAAGCAAGGTAATTATTTCCATAACAACGCCTACTGCCCTTGTTATAAATTAAATATGAAAGCTAGACTTAAAAACCTTCAAGTAATAAAAAAGCCCTTCATAGAACATATAAAGGGCTTTTAAACTATTGAAAAAGTTAGTTAGAAATACTAAAGAACTTTATTAATACCATTTGCTAAATCTGCACTTGTTGGACGTGTTGCATCGCTTGACCCATCACCCGTAGTTTCATCACCAGAATATAAAGTTGTCCCAGCTTGGTTGGTACATAAAAGATCGTATGACGAAGTTAGCTGAAATCCATCTAGCGCATCTTGCTCTTCTTGAGTTAAGGCATTGTATTCAGCTTCAGTATAAGTAACGCCATCTATTGTGACAGGAAAAATTACACTGACATCTACTTTCTGACCATTAAAGCAATCACTTAATGCGATACCGCCAACGTAAGATATGTTAAAATCCTGAGAATCTGAAGTCGCCGCTAAGCCAGAACAATCAGAATTCTCGTAAGTGTCCACAGTTACAGTTCCGATTGATCCATTAATGGTTATTGAAGGAAAAAGTCCTTCACCAAAAAAATCTTCACATCCATTGGACCAAGAACCATTAAATGTATTTAACCCCGCTGAAGTAATGTCATTTCCATCAGAACCGCCACACCCACTTAAAAGTAATACTGAAAATACTGTTGCTACTGGTGTAAATCTATTCATCTTCTCTTCCTAATTTAAATTAATTAATTATATTTATATCGAACCAATTAACTTATACAGCATCGATAATAGGTTTACTATTTTAAATAAGTAGATCTCAGAAAATACTCTTTTAAAATCAATAATCAAATATGAAAATATGCCTAAACTATTATTTATTAAGTGTTTTTACAGATAAATCTGAACTACTCTCATTGAATTTAACCCCATTAACTTCACAGGTATTCTTTTAAACTAAGCTCTTACTTTTAAATGATATTATTTTTTATATTTGAAAATTCGAATAGTATTCATACAAAATTCACGTGCTTTTTAACAACTACAACGGAGGGTCAACATGACTTATGTTTGAAGAATTAACGCGAAACCAACCTGCAATTGCATATCTATCGCGGTTAGTAACGAGGACCTCATGAGGGAATTCTTCGCTCAAAAAAACAACTACCGTACCAAACCCTGGAGTTACTTTGATTCCTTCGTTATCGGAATCATCTTTATATAAAACCAACTCACCCTCAGATTCAGACACCCAATCTGGATTCAAATAAACCACTATCGACAACACTCTATTCGCATCACCTTTATGCGCGTCAACGTGACGTTTATAAAAATCACCCACAGCATAGTGTGAAAAGTGACTTTCGAACGAAAATAAACCTAGTAATAAACGTCTATTTAAGAAGGTTTGCATTTCAGATGTCCACTGCAACCAATCTCTGCCAGCATCTGATTCACCTGTAATCCAACAAATTGCATTCTTACGCACAAATTGATTTTTCATTAGCAGTTTTTCACGACCAATACGTGCATGCACAAACTGCTCATCGTCTATGGTATTTATGCGTTGGAGTAAGGAATCACCAAGGTGTAGTGGCAAAGCACCTGGATTGATGCTGTAACCTTTGTTTTGAATATCTTCGGCAATACGAGCAAACAGGCTAGGATTTTTCGAATCAAAGTTATTATCAAAACCGTCACCATTGGATTCTATGCCATCGAAGCAGATTGCTGCAGAACCAGAATATCTAGTGACTTGATTTACCATGACGGTGACTCTTTTAGACGATAAAGACTCGGGTGAATCTCTATTTTCGAAGTCACAGCTGCGTGTTAAAAGCCTATGAATTAAAGAACTCATTTAGAACTACAACGACAGTTATAGCGAGTAATATCTCACAAATAGGATTAAAAATGACACCCCCACCTTTTTGCCTATTTTCCTAAAGGCTAACTAGTATGTCATTCAGGGCTTAATTTTTCTTTACTAAGAATATTCCTGAACCACTGATACATTGGAGTAGTTGCCGCATTATCGACATTAGGCGCAGCTCTATTATTAACTAAATCGTCTTTATTAATAGAACGCATTTCGACACTAAACCGTGTGAATTTTGTGGAGTTAGGTACGCTGGCATGTAAATGTGCACTGGCAAAACTGACAATATCACCTGGCTCTAACATTACTTTTACAACGCCTGACTCATCTACAGTCTCCAGCAACGAAGGTGCTGAGGCATAACTACCAGCATGCTCATGTCCAGTATCAACACGTTGTTTTAAGAAATCTTCAAAGCGCCAAGTGTCAGTGTTATTTGCAATGGGGTTTTGCCAATAATCAGGATACAGCCCAATCGTGCGTTCTTCTTCTAACTCATACAACGGCGCCCACCAATTGATTTGGCTATGAATATTACTGCCCCATGTATCCCGATGATGACTAATTACGCCACAATGGGCACCATCATAAGCTTTATCAGTTGGCACGATTCGCATCGGAAAATGATCGTAATAGGTACTGTTTAAATCGACACCACATTGCTCTAAAGCTTTAAAAAAATAACCTTTAGCCGTTTGGCTTTTTCGAAAGTGTGTTTGCGCTTTCATCGTCCGTTGCAAAAACTCATCTGGTGAAAAATGATGTTGAGCCTCAGCAGGCTCCACTCTATTGAGTGAATCACGCAATAACTCATCAGCATAAGCAACCAACTCGTGCATCGCAGGGACATTTTGATAGATTAATAAATCGCCATTAAAATTGTACTTTGCGCGGCCTTCATCAGAAATAGGTTTTTTACAATGAATAATATTCATATTGATAACGTTGTTTGATTGATGAAAAACATATAAAGACACCCCTCCTTTCTTAGCTGTTTTAATATTGGATACAGCTGCATCTAATTGTTCTTATCATTAGTATCATATTAAATAACGACTAAAAACCAAAACAATTATCAATTACCAAAAGGATGAATATGGAAATCGGCGAAATCACCCATGACAAAGAAAACAGCCAACTTTATCTAGAAGCAGATGGTGCACGCGCATTAATTGACTACAAAATTAGAAACAAGAGAATGTATCTGACTCATTCAGAAGTACCGATTGAGTTACGCGGAAATGGTATCGGAAAAATACTAGTAGAGAAAGGACTAACAAAGCTGGTTGAAGAAGGCTATGACAAAGAATATCGAATTATCGCTAAGTGTCCTTTTATTAAGTATGTTGTTGCTAAAAGTGAGAAATGGAGTGAGATCGTTGAGTAAGGCTTAAAACTTAGAAATAAAAGAAACCTCCTACTTATTGACTGTTTCTGAGACACCCCCCTACTTTATGAGGTTTTTACAAAACCACACTCTTCGAGTAGTCGTCGCTTCGCTCCAACATTGTCTCGGCTGCGCCTCGACTTGGCACTTTCTAAAATAACTTACCCTGAGAAGGTATCGCTACTTTACAACATTGTTTCGTCGAGACTGGTATTTTTTAATATAACCAGAAGCCTACATGATAAATTATATATATACAGATGAGTGTTAATAAGCCGTTAACCCAGTATTTCCATTCCTAAATTTAATTGTACTATCGTAATTGCGTAGAGCAAAAAATGCATAAACAAACCAGCAATTAAAAACCAATGAAACCATCGATGCTTAAGAGTTTCAGCAGGTCGACGCAGACTCAGCAATATCACCAACGCCGATGCAATCATAATTAGACCACTTCCTAGCGCCGCCTGCCCCCAAAACACATCAACGTTTCGAAGTCCGAACCAAAACGTATTCCAAAGTCCCGCAGCTAATAAGAAACAACCGATTATTAAAACAGTTTTAAAATGATC
>JBALXO010000079.1:11034-16440 GCA_036960615.1 Cocleimonas sp.
TATGAAAAAAGTGGGTTAGCTTACTCCGTTTTAACCATCCGTCTAATACTAGAAAAACTCAAATTTATATTGGTTATGATGATGTATAAATCCCAAATTATAATAAAAATAAATTATTGACAGTATGAGATTAATTCTAAAATTTTTAATGATGCTTTTTCTAAGCCTAGTTGCCTGCGCACCTATGTCTTTGGCAGTAGCATCTGATCCCAATCAAACCGCAACGGTAGATTTGGATTCTCTTGAATTGATTAATATCACTGAGAAAGCGCAATACATCCTTGATCATGACAATAGTTTTACATTTTCTTCCCTCCCAAAAAACGAAGACTGGCAACCACTAAATAGACAACAATTACGGTTTGGATTTATTGATATTCCCGTTTGGCTGAAAATACAGATTAAAACCAAAGGTAGCTCCAGTAAATCAGTAAACATCGATTTCAATAAGAACATTGATAAAATAGATGTCCATCTTTTAGAAAATAATATTGGTAAGACATTTATCCAAAGAAAAGCGGTAGAAAACAAAATCTATGAAGATCATTATGATCATGAACATTTAACGCTTAAACCCGATTCTGAATATCAGTTTTTGATTAGGCTCGAGAGTAAAAATTCCATTAATGGCATGATCTCTTTAGAAAATTCAAGAGATCACATTAGTAATAAGCAAACAGAACTGATGTTATATTTAGCTTACGCTATCGCACTATTAATGATCATTTTTTATAATACAGTTGCGTACATTGCCACGAAATCTAAAGCTTTTTGGTATCACTCTGTTTATGGTTTAAGTGTCTTAGCAGCACAACTATCTCAATATGGTTATCTAAATAGTCTTCTAGGTATCGAAGACCCTAGGGTAAGAGAAATTTTAATTATAACTAGCTTCTCTCTCGTAATTATATCGATTATATATTTTGCTAAAGATGTACTTGAAAGTAAAAGATACGCACCAAGACTATCTCAATTTTTTAATGCTCTAATATGGGTCCTTTCTATAAATTTAATATTGTCGCTCTTTTTACCTTTCAAAATTGCTGTACTTTCCATGATGGGGTTGGCTTCAATCGGGCTTCTTAGTGTTGGTATTTATATTGCGATGGCTGTATTTAACAAGAACTATCGAAATATTTTCTGTTTGTATCTCACAATAATGTCCGTCTTTTTAATGCCACCCGCTTTATTATTGATGTCGAGCCGCTTAGCTTTGATAGACCAAACGTTTATCTCAGAATACCTTCTATTAATTATGACTCCATTTGAGTTAGTAATGATTTCAAGCATTATATTTTTCCATATCAGAAGAATTGAAAAACAGGTTTCAACTGCTAAATATATTGATCCAGAGACTTTGTTGCCAAATAAATATTCATTAAAAGAGTCCATTGAATATCACTCCACCTCTGGCAAAGAACAAACCTTGGTTTATATTTGGCTATCAAGTTTAAGCAAAATGCAGATGGTCTTAGAAAGTTCTCAGTACAGAACTTTCATGGTTAAATTGATTAATGAGGTGAATGATAAAATTAGCCAACTAGACTATGTTCATTCCAAAGTTAAGCTGGAAAATAATGACGAACATATTGATGGATTTGGGATCTTTAATGCCGATCGAGACACATTCGCACTGTTAATAAATAATACTGAAACTGATGTTGATAATAACCATCATCATCTTCAAGAAATTAAATCGATATTTAAAACATCTATACAGAAGATATTACATAACGATCATTTACTCAAAATAATTAAACCCACAATTGCTGCGTGTAACTTTAAAGGTAATTCATTAAGTCCAGATACCATCATGGAACATTGCAGTCTGACCTTGTCCCGATGTGTGAAAACGAATGTAGATCAATTAGTTTATGACGAAAACTTAAGAGAAACTGAGCATCGAAATGCATTGTTAACCAGTGGTTTTACTCAAGCAATGCAAGAAAATCAGTTCTTTTTACAATGGCAGCCACAATTTAATAGTCAGACAAATCTAATCTCTGGAATGGAAGCATTAATTCGTTGGGAACACCCACACTTCGGACTGATACCGCCTGACGACTTCATTTCATTACTAGAAGATTCGATGCAAATTAAAGAGTTAACGCATTGGGTTATTAAATCAGTTTTTAATCAAGCGACTGAAATTAGAAAGCATTTTCCCGATGTTAGCTTATCAATAAATTTATCTGTTTATGATTTTTTAGATGATGATCTATTAGATGTTATCGATCATTATTTAAGTATTGCCCCCTTGATTTGTTCCAATATCATATTTGAGGTAACAGAAACGGTAATGATCGAAGACGATAAACGTATTATATTTGTTGTTGAAGAATTACAAAAACGCGGGTTCAAAGTGAGTATTGATGATTTTGGTGCTGGACATGCATCTTTCGGGTACTTACAAAATATCCCTGCAAACGAACTTAAAATTGATAAACGCTTTTCAATGAATTGTGATGAGAAGAACTCTCAAACTATTATTAAAAGCATCATCAATATTGCCCAACAACTGAGTATGAAAGTGGTGATTGAAGGCGTTGAAGAACAATATCAGGCTGATCTATTTAAAGAATGGGGTGCAGAATATCTACAAGGTTGGTTGTTTGCTAAACCTATGCATCTTCGAGAAATAATCAAAAACTATAGTTAGTTTGTGTGATTACCCATTTTTAACTTCGCCCTAAAGAAAAACAACAATGGGGATTTGAATTATTAAATGACACCCCCTACCTTTTTGACTGTTTACCGAAGGTCAGATAAACACAGCGCCATCCGACCTACGTTTTGATATTAGGTATTTATTATTTAACAAATCAATACTGTTGAGCCTGTGGTGATTCTAGCCTCAATATCCTGATGTGCCTGAGCAGTGTCTTTTAGGGCGTAGCTTTGGTTGATGTGATTTTTGACGATGCCTTTACTAATGACATCAATTAAACGTTCTGCACCTTCCACCAATAATTCTCGTGTCGCAGTATGCGTGCCGAGCGTCGGTCGAGTAACGTACAGAGAACCTTTAGGAGCAAGAATTTTCGGGCTAAAAGCCTCTACTTGTCCGGTGATATTGCCATAAGTGACCATTGTCCCAAAAGGTCGCAGAGAATCCAGTGAAGCTTCAAACGTTGACTGCCCAATACCATCATAAACAACTGCTACACCCTCGCCATTGGTGAGTTCGCGAACTCTCTCTGGAATGTTTTCTTCACGATAGAAAATGGCATGATCACAGCCATTGTTTAGCGCTAATTGCGCTTTCTCTTCAGAACCTACCGTTCCAATAACAATAGCGCCAAGGTGCTTTGCCCATTGGCACAGCATTAAACCAACACCGCCAGACGCCGCTTGTACGAGAATAGTGTCACCTGCTTTAACAGGATAAGTACGGAATAATAAATAATGTGCAGTTAAGCCTTTTAGCATCATTGTAGCAGCCGTTTTATCGTCGATGGAATCTGGTATTTTAATAAGCTTTAGCGCATCAATGAGGCGCTCTTCAGCATAAGCTCCAGCGACCATAGCATAAGCGACCCTATCCCCTACTTTTAGACCAAGATCCATTTCAGCCACACCTTCACCGAGCTCTTCAACTACACCCGCAGCTTCCATTCCCAGTATTGAAGGATATTCTGCAATGGGATAAACGCCATCGCGCATATAGATATCAATATAATTTAAACCACAAGCCGTTTGACGCAATTTAACTTGTCCTGCAGCGGGTTTATCGACTTCAATGCTATCCCATTGTAAAACCTCGGGGCCACCTGATTGATGGATACGAATTGCGTGGGACTTTGTTTGTGACATAACTATCTCCAATAATTAGTTATCGTAGTGTAACTGTTGTTTAGATTAAAAACGCCAAAAAGGTGGGGGGTGTCTTTTTAACGTATTAATACATTAAAAATGACACCCCCCACCTTTTTGATGCTTTTCCTGTAACTGGTAATGGACAAAAAGAATAAAACGTAGGTTGTATAAGCGACGCGTCATACGACATGACCATTTGCATTCACGCACAAGCCGGGTGGCGTACCTTACCCAGTCTACGGTATGCGGGTACGCGTTAAAGGAATACAACAATGGATATTAAAATAAAGAAAAGCTCCCCCACCTTTTAAATAGTTTCAAAACAGACCGACAAGTAACAAGTTATTATAGGGTTGAGCTTATCATTACATATTATTTGGGACGTCAAACACTTCCCAAACTGACTTTGGAATCCCTTTAAAATCAACTGAAAAGCGTTTTTCGCTAAGATCTGAACCTGTAATTGCGCGTATCTGAATCGATTTAATCTCACTGGGAAACTGTCGATAAATACTGGCGTAGACTTCAGGATCATGTTCGCCACTATCTCCAATTAAAAGAAACTGATGTTTGGGGTAGCGCTGAATAATCTGTTTTATTTGCGCAATCTTGTATTCTTTTGAAGACTGTAAAAAATCAATCAAACTAGAGTCGGTCAACCTAAAATATCGCAATGAAACAGTTCCTTTAGGGTAATGTGAATCCATAAATGGCTTCAATGATGGATAAATCTGCCAAGGTGAAGCCGACACATAATGAAAATATGCACCCTGTTTGTCTAAACGCTGATAATACTCTGGCATTCCCTTTGCCACCTTATAAGGTTCAACAAAGGTATTACGAATAAGCGCCTTTTTATCTAAAACATTACTGATTTTGATAGTGTCATCAAGATCAGAAATAACAGTCAAACCTGTCTCTGGAATCAGTTGTACCTCACCCGAAAAAACAACTTTAGCTTCACCCTGATTCATCGGTTTATATTTAAGCCAACTACCTGGAAGCAGCTTGTTGTTAATTTGAATGTCAGTATTACCGTGACCATTAGACTCAGTTAATTGCAGCTCGTACTTATCGCCCGCGAATTCTATATTAACTTCTTTATTGCGTTCATTATCTACCAAAAACCACGCTAAACGATCGCGAAACAAGGCCGAGTTTGCCTTCTCTTCGCTAACATCAAAGCCTTCAATTAACTCAGAAAATACTGCCTGTGAGAATTTTCGACTGATACTATTTTCTTCTTTTTCAAACACCCAATGATGGATAGGCACTTCCCATTTACCCTCTGCCACTTGCATAGCGGCGCTAGGAAAGAACAAGACTTGCTCATCTGCTTTTAAAGGACTTCCGTTTACAAAATGGTAAGGCGCAAGTAAAAGGCTCAATAACATAGCCATATAGTTGTTCTGTTTACTCAAAAAAATCTCCAATACATGATCTGTTTTTCACTTTAATAAAAAGACACCCCCCACCTTTTTGAGGGTTTTCAATCCTCATCCTAACGGGTAGTCTGCGATGAATTCCAACATTGTCTCACCAAAGGTTCGGATGCCACTTTCTCTATTTAGCCTCATAGAGTCTTTACAG